>JAESTD010000143.1 GCA_016763755.1 Mucilaginibacter sp. | reverse complement strand
TGGTGTTTTCTGCGCATTACGACCATATTGGTTTAAACACCCGCCCCGGCGCTACCGATAAAGTAAATAACGGTGCTGATGATGATGGCTCTGGCACTACCGGTATCCTGGAAATTGCCCGCGCATTTACACAGGCTAAAAAGGATGGTAAGGGCCCGCGCCGTAGCATCCTGTTTTTGGGGAACGTTGGCGAAGAGAAAGGTTTGTTAGGCTCTGAATATTATACAGATCATCCTGTATTTCCGTTGGCAAATACCATTGCCGACTTAAACATTGACATGATCGGTCGTGTAGGTGAGGAGTACATTGGCAAGCCGGATTCTGCAAACTATGTATACTCCATCGGTTCAAACATGCTGAGCTCTGATCTCCATAAAATTGGCGAAGCAGCAAATGCTACCTACACTAAAATGAAGCTGGATTACAAATACGATGATCCTAATGACCCGAACCGTTTCTACTACCGTTCTGATCATTACAACTTTGCCCGTTTCAACGTGCCGATTATATTTTACTTCAACGGCGTACATGCTGATTACCATGCTCCAGGCGACGAAGTAAGCAAAATTAACTTCCCGCTGCTGGCAAAACGTGCGCAACTGGCATTCTTTACCGGTTGGGAACTGGCTAACCGCGATGCGCGCCCTATTGTTGACAGGGCAGAAGCGCCAAAAGGCACAAGATAATATCACCTTTTAAAACAATAAAAGCGGCTCACGGGCCGCTTTTATTGTTTATAGCTGCGTTATTACGATAAAGTTTTAACACGCCCTTGTTGTATTTTTAACATATCGTAAAACTTTTATCGGGTTTAGTTACTTTCGCATACATGGCAAGCACCGCAGACGATTTCTTGGTTGCCTCAGAGCAGAAAGCCTTTGAAGCAGATCACCGGCGCGTTATCAATAACAGTATTGATAAGTACGATGCCGCCTTTGAAAAAGGGAAGACCCGCTTGGCAAACCTTGACCATACCAAAAAGAAAGGCCACACCATTAAATGGCGGGTGATGGAAAACCTCGACAAATTTTTGCCCGAGTTTGAATCAAACTTTCAAAAACGCGGCGGCAAGGTGATATGGGCCAATGATGCCGAAGAAGCGCGTAAAGAAATTCTGGACATCATCCAAAAAGCAGGAGCCAAAACGGTAATCAAATCAAAATCGATGGCTACCGAAGAGATCCATCTCAACGCGGCCTTAGAACAACATGGCATTGAAGCGTTGGAAAGCGACCTTGGTGAATACATTGTGCAATTGCTGGGGCAGGAGCCTTACCACATGGTAACCCCGGCTATGCATCTCTCAAAAGAAGACATCGCCAAACTATTTAACGAGAAATTTGGCAGTCCGATAGACAGCACGCCCGAGCAGCTTACCCAAAAAGCCCGCGAAATACTGCGCAGCAAATACCTGCAGGCCGATGTCGGTATAACCGGTGCAAATTTCCTGATCGCTGATACCGGTAGCATCGCTATCAGCGAGAACGAGGGTAACGCTCGATTGACCACCAGCTTCCCTAAGATCCATATTGCGGTGGTAGGTATCGAGAAGATGATACCGTCCATAACAGATCTGGATACTTTTTGGCCCATGCTGTCTACCCATGGTACCGGCCAAAACCTTACGGTATACAATACCATTTTAAGCGGCCCGCGCCAGTCAAATGAAAGCGATGGCCCCGCGGAAATGTATGTGGTATTGTTAGATAACGGTCGTACCAACCTGCTTGCCCAAAAAGAGCAACGACAAGGACTGTACTGTATCCGTTGCGGGGCATGTTTAAACGTTTGCCCGGTGTTCCAGAACATTGGCGGTCATACTTATGATTATACTTACGGTGGGCCAATTGGATCGGTAATAGCGCCTCATTTAAAAGGCATGCAGGAGTTTAAGCATCTTAGTTTTGCATCAAGCCTTTGCGGTAAATGTACCGAGGTATGCCCCGTAAAGATCGATATCCATAAAATGCTGCTGCTTAACCGCCGCGATGCCGTAAAAGATGGCTTTGTAACCACCAAAGAAAAATGGGGCTGGCAACTTTGGACAAAGGGAATGCTTAAACGCAAGCTAACCGACTTCCTTAGCGGTAAAACTAAAAACTGGATGTTGCGCACGTTCTTTAAAAAATCATGGGGGCATTATAAAGAAATGCCTGAGGTGGCACAAAAATCGTTCAGTCAGCAGTGGAAAGAAGGGGAGCGCCCCGAATAACAAAACTATCTTATGAGAAAAGTGATCATGAACCTGGCCGTGAGCCTTGATGGGTTTATTGAAGGCCCTAATGGCGAATACGATTGGTGTTACTCCGATCAGGATTACGGTATGGAAGCATTTTATTCCAATACCGATACCATGTTCATTGGTCGCAAAAGCTTCGAGATGATCCGCAATGATCTGGATATGTTCCCGGTGCCGAATATCTACGTTTTTTCGGGTAGCGTTACACCGGAAGAAGGCGAGACATTCAATGTGATCCACCGTAATGAGTTTGATAAAGTAGTAGATCAAATACTTAATACCGAGGGTGGCGATATCTGGCTGTTTGGCGGTGCTGAGCTGGTATCTATTTTCATGAACAAACGCCTCGTAAGTGAATTGCTGCTGGCGATTCACCCGATTGTTTTAGGAGAGGGCAAACCCTTGTTTCAGGAGATCAAAAGCAGGGTGCAGTTGAATTTATTAGAGAGTACTGCCTACGATACCGGCTTGTTGCAGATACGGTACGGGTTAAAGCCATGGTTTGATCCCGAAACTTTGTCGTTGCTGTGATTTATGACCGCTCAAGATTATTTATTTGAAGAGCGTAAGCCAAGTGCGATTCCCTCCCCAGGGAAGGTATAGGGAGGGGTTTACAGGCTTTGCATCCGTATAAACCCCTCCCTGCCTTTGCGCACATTCCGATACACCCCTCCCCAAGGAGGGAATTATTCTATTAAAATATTTTTAATGCTTATCGCCAAAGCCAAACTCTTTATAAGTATTGGGCTCGTCATCGTGGTTGCGGAACGAAAAAATATAGCTGGCCACCCACGATTCATAATCAGCATCTTTACCTTTTGATGCTTCAAACTTGGTGGCACGCAGCATATAAACACCCTCGCGACTAACGTTCATATAAACCCTTCCCTGGGCATCGGTGTTCAATTTCTGTGGATAGATATTGCCTGATGATGCTTTGATGTAAACCCAAACCGGGCCATCGTAAGGTTTGCCTTTAAAGGTAACGGTAGCCGTAAGATCTTCGCCGTAATTAAGCTTGTATGGGTTTTGTTTAACTATAATTTCAAAATCGTCACCTACTACTTTACTATGTTCGTTGCCGCCGCCATCACCAACGGTAAGCAGGGTTTTAATATAGCGGTTGTATTTTTCTGTAAAGTTCAGCGCATTGCTGTTTTTTAGTTTATCGGCAATGTCATCGTACCCTTGCTCTGTTAAAAATGCCAGGAAATCCTCTCGTGGAATCTCGTTTAACTCATCATTATTAAGAGAGATCAGAATAGGGCCATTATTATCAACATTGTACTTTAACAAAGGCTTGGCATTATCCTTAACTGTTTTGGTAAGGTCGGTAGTTTTTTTGCCTTCGTAAATATTGAATTTAGTGGTTTGTTTAGATGCGTATTGTAATTCGCTTTCTCCGGCCAGGTTTTCTCCAAGCAATAAATGCAGATTTAAAGTATCGCCTTTTTTAAGGAAAAAATGCTCGGGTAACAGAAAATGATCCGGCACAAAACTTACCAGGGCAATAAAAGCGAAAAATAATATAAACCTAACGTACAATTGCTTCATAGCGAAAATGTGGATTGCTCAAACATACAAAGTTTTAAAAACTTCCTAAATTTACTTGATGATTTTTGACCGGAAAAATATAGACAACGACGGACTAATAACGTTTTATAAGAAACTGTTATTGCCCCGGCTGGTTGAAGAAAAAATGCTTATCCTGCTGCGGCAGGGGCGTATCGGCAAATGGTTTTCAGGTATTGGCCAGGAAGCTATATCCGTAGGTGCAACCCTGGCTTTAAACAATGATGAATACATCCTGCCTATGCACCGCAACCTGGGGGTGTTTACAACACGTAACATCCCTATCTCGCGATTAATGGGGCAGTGGCAGGGCAAAGCTTCGGGCTTTACAAACGGGCGCGACCGTTCCTTTCATTTCGGCACACAGGAATACAAGATCATCGGGATGATATCGCACCTTGGCCCTCAGCTGGCCCTTGCGGATGGCATCGCTTTGGCAGATAAATTAAAGCAGGATAAAAAGGTTACCCTGGTATTTACAGGTGAGGGCGCCACCAGCGAGGGCGATTTCCATGAGGCCTTGAACATTGCCGCAGTTTGGGATCTGCCGGTTATCTTTTTGATCGAGAATAATGGGTACGGCCTATCTACGCCAACCAATGAACAATACCGTTGTGCTAACCTGGTTGATAAAGCTATTGGCTATGGTATAGAAGGCCGCAAAATTGATGGCAATAATGTGCTCGAAGTTTACCATACCATTAATGAGCTGGCTAAAGAAATGCGTGAGAAACCACGCCCTGTATTGCTGGAATGTGTAACCTTCCGTATGCGTGGGCACGAGGAAGCATCCGGCACCAAATATGTACCTCCGCATCTGTTTGAAGAGTGGAAGCAGAAAGACCCATTAGAGTGCTTTGAGAAATTTTTGCTTGATAAACAGATCCTTCGGCCTGAATGGGTTCCTTTTTTGAGAAAAGAGTTTACCAATCTGATAGATGTCGAAATAGAAAAGGTGTTTAGCGAACCGGATATTGTTCCGCATGTGCAAACTGAGGAACAGGCGATGTACCGCTTGTTTAATCCGGCCCGCCATGTACAATCTGAGTCGGCCGCAGATAAGCGGTTTATCGACGCTATCTCTGACGCCTTGCGTTTAAGTATGCAAGCCCACCAAAACATGGTGATAATGGGACAGGACATAGCCGAATATGGTGGCGCATTTAAGATAACCCAGGGCTTTGTTGAGGAGTTTGGCAAAGAAAGGGTACGCAACACGCCCATTTGCGAATCGGGCATTGTGGGGGCCGCTATGGGATTGGCCATCAACGGCTATAAATCGGTAGTTGAAATGCAGTTTGCCGATTTTGTAAGCTGTGGTTTTAACCAGATCGTCAACAACCTGGCAAAAACGTACTATCGCTGGGGGCAATCTGTTGATACCGTGATACGCATGCCCACAGGTGCCGGTACAGGTGCCGGGCCGTTCCATTCGCAAAGTAACGAAGCCTGGTTTACCAAAACGCCCGGGCTTAAAGTGGTTTACCCGGCGTTCCCGGATGATGCAAAGGGTTTACTTATGGCCGCCATTAATGACCCTAACCCCGTTATGTATTTTGAGCATAAAGCACTATATCGTAGCATAAGCGGCCAGGTGCCTGATGATGATTACTTTGTTGAAATAGGCAAAGCACGCGTTATCCGCGAAGGAACCCAGGCAAGCATCATCACCTACGGAATGGGCGTACACTGGGCAATTGATTACGCCGATAGCCACACTGATCAATCCATAGAGATCATTGACCTGCGCAGCCTGCAGCCGTGGGATAAAGAGGCAGTTGAAAAATCGGTCAGGAAAACCTCTAAAGTATTGGTTCTGCACGAGGATACGCTTACCAGCGGTTTTGGCGGAGAAATCGCATCATGGATAGGCGAACATTGTTTTAAATATCTCGATGGTCCCGTAATGCGCTGCGCCAGTTTGGATACTGCTATACCAATGAACAAAGCTTTGGAAGATCAATTTTTGGCTAAAGCCCGTTTAGAGGAAATGATGGAAACGTTACTTAAATTTTAATCCCATGCTTCGTAAAATATTCCTTCCTTTTTTGTTATTGATCGCGTTTGTCGGCCGTACGCACGCGCAAAGTGTTGATTGCTCTAAAGCGGTAACGCAAACAGAAATGAACATTTGCTCTGCCAAAGAGTTTGCTGCAGCAGATAAAGAACTCAACACCCTTTATAAACAACTCATGACGCGTTTGGCACCCGAACTAAAGGCAGCATTAACGCAATCGCAGCGTAAGTGGGTAGCTTTCAGGGATGAGGAAGCAAAAATTTATGCCTTGTTATACGAAGGTGGCTCCATGGCACCCCTCGCCGTAAACAACTCCAAAACTCAAAGCACAAGGGCACGCATTAAACAGTTGAAAGATCTTTACGAAGAGACTGACCACTAAGCGATATTCAGTTTATCTAAATAGATATTCAACTCCGCATCGCCCATGCCATAAACCGGTTCGGCTTTCCAGAATGCCTGATGAATTGATGGGCGGTCTTTAACACCGCCGTTGTAAATATCAAGTAATTTTTGTTCGATATAGTTGCGTCCTTCTGCATTGGTTTGCAGACGTTTTAGATGAGCTTCAAATGCATGCTTTAGCGAATGTAAATTACCCCAGAACCTTTCGGTGGCTAACCATTGATCTAAAGCCGCGGTATCTTTAGCGATATAGATATCCCAGGCTTCGGTAGCCAGTTCAAAATCATATTCGCTAAGTTGCACTCGGATGTTATCATAGAGGTATTCCAGTTCGTCGCCAGTTAGCTCACCCATACCGCGGAAATCTGGTTTATTAGGGAAACTGTCGGGACATATCAGGTAGATGTTGCGTTCGGTAAGGTCGGTATGTTGCGATAGCAACATCATTACCCCAAGCATGTTTACCTGGCAATGAAGATCAAACTCAAACCAAAGGTTGATATCTTGATAATTCTCACTTAAACGGGCTAACGGCTCCACCACTTTTTGCTGATAGTCATCAGCAGGTTCCTTAAACGTTTGGTTTATCCAGGCGGCGCGTTCCTTCCAAAATGCTGCGGAATTAATTTTCTCCAATAGCGGGCCTTCAGACAGTACTTCCCGCCAAACCATTACATCGCCGTCGATGCCGGTACGCTCGAAGCCGTTGAGGGTGGAATCGCCGTTGAGGATATGCAGGGTATTGTTCATGGTGGTTAATAAATCTTAATATCATTTCGAGCGAGCGATAGCGAAGAGAAATCTTGTTATCCCTGAAAAGCGATGAGCTTAGCACCAATAACAGGATTTCTCTCCGCAAGCCGGCGAATCGAAATGACATACTGGTTAAAGATACGCACCCACCCCATTGCTCAGCACACTTTGTATCTTAAAAATGCTTAATTTACAATGCGCTAACCAATTTACCTGTCATGAAATTATCTGCCAAGCTTGTTATCATCTTACTGTGCTTTGTTGCCTTGTCCCCGGTAAGAGCACAAAATATAAATCCCGCACTGCTTACCCAAAAATGGAAGGCCAATTGGATCTTTCTGCCCAACCAGCCGGACAAAACCTATGGTGTCTATCATTTTCGCAAATCGTTTGATCTGCCAACCAAGCCGGCAAAGTTTGTAGTGCATGTATCGGCAGATAACCGTTATAAGCTGTACGTGAACGGCAAACTGGTGTCATCAGGCCCGGCGCGTGGCGATACTTATTACTGGAACTACGAAACGATCGATATAGCGCCCTATCTGGAAGCAGGAAAAAACACCATCGCATCACTGGTTTGGAATGATGGCGACGACCGCCCCGAAGCACAGATCTCTGAACGGACGGCTTTTATCCTGCAAGGCGATACCGAAAATGAAGACATCATCAACACCAACAAAACATGGCGCGGCACCAGCGATGCCGCCTATAAACCGCTCACGGGCGTAGGTTACCCAACTTATTATGTTGCAGGCCCGGGCGAGATGGTAGATATGCACCAGGTAGTGAAAGACTGGCAATCTGCAAATTTTAACGACAGCGGCTGGTTGCAGGCCATGGAATTAGACAGGGGGCAGCCCAAAGGCATCACCAATGGTTTTGGTTGGATGCTGGTGCCGTCGTCCATCCCGCAAATGGAGATGACCGGTCAGCGTATCAATACCTTACGTTATGCTAAAGGTTTTACCGCGCCCACAGGTTTTCCCGCTACGCAAGCTGCGGTGACCATTCCCGCAAATACAACTGCATCCATGTTATTAGATCAGAGCTTTTTGACCAATGCATATGTGACATTAAATTTAAGCGGCGGTGATAAAGCGGGCATCTCGCTTACCTATTGCGAATCGCCGATGGTAAATACCCGCGGTACGGTAAAACCTAACCGTAGCGAGGTGGATGGCTATAAATTTGTTGGCCGTAAAGACAGTATTATTGCTGATGGTTCTGCCGGTCAGGTTTTCACTACCATGGCGTTCCGCACGTATAGGTATATCCTGGTGAACATCACTACGCATGAGCAGCCACTTACCATTAACGATATTTACGGCACCTTCACCGGTTTCCCCTTTAAAAGGCAGGCCAAACTGGAAGTGGCCAATTCGGAAATGCAGCAGATACTGGATATTGGCTGGCGTACGGCGCGTTTATGTGCGGTTGAAACTTACTTTGATTGCCCGTATTACGAGCAACTACAATACATTGGCGATGGCCGCATACAGGCCATGGTTTCTTATTACAACGCCGGCGATGATCGACTTGCGCGTAATGCTATCAACCTGATAGATCACTCGCGCATTGCTGAGGGTATTACGCTCAGCAGGCACCCGTCGTTTAGTCCGCAGATCATTTCTACTTTCTCGCTGTGGTATATTGGTATGCTGCACGATTACTGGATGTACCGCAACGACCCCAAATTTGTAAAGGATAAGCTGGAAGGCGTGCGCCAGGTGCTGGCTTTTTTTAGCAAATACCAGCAAGCTGACGGCTCATTAAAAAACACGCCCTACTGGACGTTTGTTGACTGGGTAAGTACTAAGGGTTGGGACTTCGGCGAATCGCCAAAGGATAAGGACGGCAACTCATCTGTACTGGATATGCAACTGCTTTGGGCTTATGAGCAAGCTGCCGAGATGGAAACTAAGCTTGGCATGCCGGCCTTTGTTAATTTGTATAAGGCTAAAGCAAAACAACTGAAAACAGCTATTCAAAAGAAATACTGGGATGCCGGGCGTAAATTATATGCCGATACCAAGGACAAAAGCACGTGGTCGCAGCATGCCAACTCGCTGGCTATTTTGAGCGGTGTAGCGCAGGGAACAACCGTACCCGCCATTGCCAAAAGACTGCAGAATGACACCACCATCGTACCATCAACCATCTACTTTAAATATTACGTTCACCAGGCTATGATAAAAGGCGGCCTTGCCGACAACTATGTAAAATGGCTGGATATCTGGCGCAATAACATTAAAATGGGCCTCACAACCTGGGCCGAGATCTCAGACTTAGAGCACAACCGTTCCGACTGCCATGCCTGGGGAGCCAGTCCTAACATCGAGTTCTTTCGCACGGTGCTGGGTGTGGATAGCTACGCACCCGGTTTTAGTAAAATAAAAGTTGAGCCTCACCTGGGCACGCTGCAAAATGCCTCGGGTGAGGTCCCTCATCCAAATGGAATGGTGAAAGTTGCTTATCGCAAAACCGGCGCAAAATGGGCCATGGATATAGAGATCCCGATAGAAACAGACGGTGTGTTTATATGGAAAGGGAAGAGTTATTATTTGAAGGGCGGCAAGAATAGTTTGAGGATATAAGGTCGGTTCTAAATTACCAAATCAATACGTCATTGCGAGGAACGAAGCAATCTCTTTAGAACAGGCTGCTCTTTAAGTCGGGGGATTGCTTCGTTCCGCGCAATGACGCGATGGTGAGAACGCAATAGGAGGCTTCCGCTCGAATAGGCATCGTCTTGTTTCATATAGTTGTGAAATGCAACACCGTAACATTTGCACTTTACAACATTATTATTCATCTTTGCACTGCTTATGGAGAAAGACGGAGGGATTAGACCCTGCGATGTCTTAGCAACCTGTTACTTAACAAGGTGCTACATTCTACCCGGACAAAGCGAAACGCTCCGGGACAGATAAGTGAAAGTCAACATTAACACCCGACTTTTCGAGTAAGCTACATACAGTTTGCAGTTTTGAGTAAGCAGTTTGCAGGTTTCACTGTATCCGCTTGTTTGGCTGCCCACTGGTAACTGGCAATTGCCAACTGATACAAATGGACATTAGAAAAGAACTACAGAAACGCATCCTGGTGATTGATGGGGCGATGGGTACCATGATACAGCGGTACGAACTGACGGAAGCTGATTTCCGTGGGGAGCGTTTTCGTGACCATCCATCCGACCTTAAGGGCAACAACGATTTGTTGAATCTTACCCGCCCGGATGTAATTAAAGCTATACACAAAGAGTACCTGGAAGCAGGTGCCGATATTATAGAGACCAATACTTTTAGTACCCAGCGCATTTCACTGGCAGATTACCACATGGACGAGCTTGGCTACGAGCTAAGCTACGAAGGCGCCCGCCTTGCCCGCGAAGCTGCCGACGAGTACACTGCCCTTACGCCTGATAAACCACGCTTTGTGGCCGGTGCGGTTGGTCCTACTAACCGCACGGCGTCATTATCGCCTGATGTTAACGACCCGGGTTACCGTGCCGTTACTTTTGATGACTTGGCCGAAGCTTATTATGAGCAGGTGCGCGGTTTGGTTGACGGCGGATCTGACGTGCTATTGGTTGAAACCATTTTTGATACGCTGAATGCCAAAGCAGCATTATTTGCAATAGACAGATATAAGAAGGAGTGTTTAGAAGCGGGTAAAGATTACGCAGCGTTCCGCCCTACAGGTGGTGTAATGATCTCCGGTACTATTACCGATGCATCAGGTCGTACCTTGTCGGGCCAAACCGTTGAAGCTTTCTGGAACTCGGTTAGTCACGCTAACTTGTTATCGGTTGGTTTAAACTGCGCCCTGGGTGCCCGTGAAATGCGCCCGCACTTAGAGGAACTTTCTGACAAGGCAGGTGTTTATATTTCGGCCTACCCCAACGCAGGCTTACCGAACGAGTTTGGTGCCTATGACGAAACCCCGCATGAAACCGCCCACCAGGTTGACGACTTTATAAAAGCTGGATTGGTGAACATTGTTGGCGGTTGTTGCGGTACTACGCCTGATCACATTAAATGTATTGCGGATAAAGCGGCCAAGCACGGTCCGCGCCAGATCCCTGAGATACAATCTTATTTACGCCTAAGCGGATTAGAATCGGTTACGCTTACACCAGAGACCAACTTTGTGAACATTGGCGAGCGTACCAATATTACCGGTTCGCCAAAATTCTCCAAACTTATTCTTGCCGAAAATTATGAGGAAGCCCTGTCGGTTGCGTTGCAGCAGGTAGAAGGCGGTGCCCAGGTTATCGATATTAACATGGACGAGGGCATGATAGACTCTGAAGCGGTAATGGTGAAATTCCTGAACCTGGTTGCCAGCGAACCGGATATTGCCAAACTGCCTATCATGGTCGATTCATCAAAATGGAGCGTACTGGAAGCCGGCTTAAAGTGTTTGCAGGGAAAAGGTATTGTCAACTCCATCTCCCTTAAAGAAGGCGAGGAGAAGTTTAAGGAATACGCTCGCAAGATCTTAAGCTATGGCGCCGCTACGGTGGTAATGGCTTTTGACGAGACAGGGCAGGCGGATTCATTAGAACGCCGTAAAGAGATCTGCGAACGCAGCTACCGTATCCTGGTTGATGAGGTTGGTTTCCCGCCACAGGATATCATTTTCGATCCTAACATCCTTACCGTTGCAACCGGTTTGGAAGAACATAACAACTACGCTGTAGACTTTATTGAGGCTACCCGCTGGATAAAACAAAACCTGCCGCATGCCAAGGTAAGCGGTGGCGTAAGTAATATTTCATTCTCTTTCCGCGGTAATAACGTGGTGCGCGAGGCCATGCACTCGGCCTTTTTGTACCATGCGATAAAAGCCGGCCTGGATATGGGTATTGTAAACGCAGGTATGCTTGAAGTGTATGAGCAAATTCCTAAAGAGCTGTTAGATCTGGTTGAGGATGTACTGCTGAACCGTCGCCCTGATGCTACCGAACGCCTGGTAGAGTTTGCCGATACCATCAAGAGTAAAGGTAAAGAGGTGGTACGCGATGAGGAATGGCGTAAAGGCTCGGTTGAAGAACGCCTTTCGCACTCGCTGGTAAAAGGTATTGTTGAATATCTGGATGCCGATGTGGAAGAAGCCCGCCAGAAGTATCCTCGCCCGCTGGAAGTTATCGAAGGCCCGCTAATGGATGGCATGAACATCGTAGGCGACCTGTTTGGTGCCGGTAAAATGTTTTTGCCGCAGGTGGTGAAATCGGCCCGTGTAATGAAAAAGGCAGTGGCTTACCTGCTGCCGTTTATTGAGGCCGAAAAGCAACGTATCATTGACGCAGGTGGGGATAGCAGTGGCGGCCGTGCAAATGCAGGCAAGGTGCTGATGGCTACTGTAAAAGGCGATGTACACGATATTGGTAAAAATATTGTAGGTGTGGTACTGGCTTGTAACAACTTCGAGATCATTGATCTTGGGGTGATGGTGCCTGCACAAAAAATTATTGAAGAAGCAAAGAAGCAAGATGTAGATATTATAGGCCTCAGCGGATTGATCACCCCATCGTTGGATGAGATGGTGCATTTTGCCAAGGAGATGGAGCGCGAAGGCTTTACCATCCCGCTGATATTGGGTGGGGCCACCACATCGCGCATTCACGCAGCGGTTAAGGTTGCGCCGCATTACTCGGGTGCTGCCATCCACGTGCTGGATGCATCGCGCAGTGTAACGGTTTGCAGTAGCCTGATGAATAAGGATACCCGCGATGGTTACATCCAGGGTATAAAAGATGAATATGCTAAAGCCCGCGAAGCCCACGCCAACAAGAAAAGCGACAAGCGTTTTGTGACCATTGAGCAAGCCCGCGAACAGAAGTTTCAGATAGATGTGAACGCCGTTGCACCTGCACCAAGCTTTTTGGGCACAAAGGTGTTTGAATCATTCCCACTTGAGGAACTGCTGCCATATATCGACTGGACGCCGTTCTTCCATACCTGGGAGTTACGCGGCAGCTACCCGCGGATATTTGAAGATAAGTTTGTAGGCGATGAAGCCAAAAAGCTATTCGATGATGCGCAGGCTTTATTGAATAAGATAGTGGATGAGAAGTTGCTGCGTGCAGATGGTGTTATCGGTTTCTGGCCGGCCAACAGCGTGGGCGATGATATTGAGGTTTATACCGATGAAACCCGCCAGCATTTGTTGACACGTATTCACACCCTTCGTCAGCAGAACGAGAAAGTTAAAGGCGAGCCATACTATGCACTGTCGGATTTTATTGCACCAAAAGAAAGCCGTGTGGCCGATTACTGGGGTGGCTTTGCGGTAACCGCAGGCCTGGGTTGCGACGAACTGGTTGCCGAATTTGAACGCGACCACGACGATTACAACAGCATTATGGCCAAAGCCCTTGCCGACCGCCTGGCTGAAGCCTTTGCTGAGAAAATGCATGAACTGGTGCGTAAAGAGTACTGGGGCTATGCCAAAACCGAGGAGTTAAGCAATACCGATCTGATAGAAGAAGAGTACCAGGGTATCCGCCCGGCACCGGGTTATCCCGCATGCCCTGACCATACCGAGAAAACTACTTTATTTGAGATTCTGAAAGCCGAAGAAAACGCCCACATGCAACTGACCGAAAGCCTGGCCATGACACCGGCTGCATCAGTAAGCGGTTTCTATTTCGCCCATTCGCAATCAAGGTATTTTGGTCTGAATAAGATAAGTAAAGACCAGATAGAGGATTATGCAGTAAGAAAGAACATGAGCGTGGAGACGGTGGAGCGTTGGTTAGGGCCGAACCTTAACTATTGATAAAAAACATGTCATTGCGAGGAGCGTAGCGACGCGGCAATCTCATAAGCTTGTCGGATATGCTGAGATTGCCGCGCTGTCGCTCGCAATGACATAACCATAGATTACGAAACTAAAATCCTAAACGGGACAAAACTAATGAAAATTACTGAGCACATTGAGAGGGCGTCTGGCAAAACACTTTTCTCATTCGAGTTAATACCACCATTAAAAGGCCACAGTATCCAGGGTATCTATGATGCTATTGACCCTTTGATGGAGTTTAAACCGCCTTTTATAGACGTTACCTCGTTGCGAGAGGATTTTATTTATAAGGAGCAGGAAAATGGTTTGCTGCAGAAACTGGCTTACCGCAAGCGCCCGGGCACTATTGCTATTTGTGCGGCTATCATGAACAAATACAAGGTAGATACCGTGCCGCACTTGCTGTGTGGTGGTTTCACCAAGGATGAGACCGAGAACGGTTTGATAGACCTGCATTTCCTTGGCATTGAGAACGTACTGGTACTCCGTGGTGACGCCCGCAAAGGCGATTCATCATTTGTGCCTACGCCTAACGGCCACTGCTATGCTACTGATCTTTTGCAGCAGGTATCGAACATGAACCACGGCGTTTACCTGCACGAGCATTATGATAATATGCTGCGTACAGATTTCTGTATCGGCGTTGCCGGTTATCCCGAGAAACACTTTGAAGCGCCAAATCTTAAAACCGATTTCAAATATTTGAAGCAAAAGGTAGACATGGGCGCCAAGTTCATCGTTACACAAATGTTCTTCGACAACCAAAAGTATTTCGATTTTGTGAACGGCTGCCGCGCGGCAGGTATCAATGTGCCTATCATCCCCGGATTAAAGCCTATCACTGCTTCTAAGCAACTGATATCGCTGGCCAAAACATTCCATATCGATATCCCTGAAGATCTGTCTGATGCCATCCATGAGGCCAAATCAGAAAAAGACGTAAAAGATATAGGTATAGAGTGGATGATCAACCAGTGTAAAGAGTTGGTGAAATTTGGCGCACCGGTACTGCATTTCTATACCATGGGGAATCCCGGCCCGACAAAAAGAATTGCTGAGGCGATATTTTAGTAAAGCTATTACCAATGTCATTGCGAGCGATAGCGTGGCAATCTCTCAGGACAAGTAGCCGGACCTGTCTATGAGATTGCCACGTCGCTGAAGCTCCTCGCAATGACAAATGGGCATTAACAAGAAAGCCCGACCAATTTGGCCGGGCTTTCTTGTAATTAGAATATCAATTATATACCTGCTTCAGGTTTCATTTTAGATGCCGCAAGCAAAGCTTTGTAAGCATTTACGATACCGCCTGTTTTTGATAAAGTTGTAAAATCAACCTTTTCAGTTTTGCTGCCCGGTTTAAGTACCATCACACCTGTTAATGGCGTAGCCGATTCAAGGATAGCTTGTTTCAGTTGTTTGGCACTCAGGTTTGGATAATACTCCAATATTAAAGCAGCAACGCCCGCAGTTATCGGCGAAGCAAAGCTGGTGCCATCAGCGGTGTTAAATTCAGCATCCATGTTTACTGAGGTTACTTTAACGCCCGGTGCAAACACATCCACATTCTTTTTGCCATAGTTGCTGAATGAGCCGGCCAGTTCTGCATCTTTCTTGGCGGCAGAAGCACCAACGCTTATCACGTTATCCAGGTCGGTTACCGAGCCGTCCTCAAAAGTATCATTAGGGAACTGTGGTTTTACATCTACGTCCTGATTATCGTTACCTGACGCTTGTACCAACAACACATTTTTATCAGCGGCATATTTAAAGGCAGCATCGACCCATGCTTTGTGCGGAGATAGCTTTTTCCCAAAGCTCATGTTGATGATCTTTGCGCCGTTATCCACCGCATAGCGGATAGCATTGGCAATATCTTTATCATACTCGTCGCCGTTTGGTACAGCCTTTATTGCCATAATGCGTACGTTATCGGCCACGCCGTCAATACCATATTTATTGTTACGTACAGCTCCGATTAAACCTGCTACACCGGTACCATGCTCGGCATCGGCAAATTTCAGCAGATTATTACCATATGGTTTACCATCCTGTAAGTTAGGGTCATCTCCTACGATACGTGCACGGGCTTCCAGGTCAGGGTTAACATCGTTATTCAACTTTTGCAGGTATTCGCTCAATTCGTTGATGATCTTGGCATTTGTCTCATTGCCGCCTTCTTGCTCAAATACTGAAGTCCAAACGTTTTTGCTTTGGGTAACGGTATCATTTGTGGTAGTGATCTTGGCCAGATCGGCTTTTTTGAAAGTGCCGTCAGATTTTAAATTAAGCGCGCGTTTAACATACCCACTGCTTGCCATAAGGGCATTCAAAATAGGTTGCAATTGTTGTAGTTCGCCCGATGATTTCGTGACCGTTTCAGTGTGGGTAAGCTTTACTTTTTCCCAGTAGGCAAACTCTTTTTCGCTGCCTGCAGGGGCACTGGTAAGGTTTTCATATTTGCCTTTAAGGCGGTTGTATTCGCGAACCTCTTCGGTGGTTTCGGTGAAATCACATTTGCCGCCCGGACCGCCCAGGAAATCCCACCCGTGTACATCATCAATATAACCGTTCTTATCATCGTCGATACCGTTGCCCGGTATCTCTTTGGCGTTTACCCAAAGTACAGGTTTAAGATCGGTTTGTGCAGTATCAATACCGCTATCTATAGTTGCAATAACAACGGTTTTGCTTTTTTTACCTTTTACAAACTGGTAGGCCTGGTTTAAGCTTATGCCGAAATATCCATCAGTTTTAAGGTCCATAAGGTGCCAGCTTTTCGGTAGTTCTGCCGCGGGCTTTGGTGCAACCTGTGCATTTGCATTAAGGTTTATCAGGAGGGCGGCGCCTACTAACGCGCCGGTGATTGTTTTGCAGATTTGGTGCATATTAAAAATTGTTCGTTTTTACTTTCTTTTCATTGCCGTTGGCTTCAGCCAACGGTCTTTCAAATCAATGGCTTTAGCCGTATAGTTTAGGCTAAAGCCATCATTGTTTATTCCTTTATCCCGTCCTATGAATGGGACGGCAATGATATTGATTCATTTTCTTCATTGCCGTTGGCTTCAGCCGACGGATAGCCTACAGGTCAAATTTAATACCCTGCGCTAAAGGCAACGTTTTAGAATAGTTTATAGTATTGGTTTGCCTGCGCATATACACTTTCCAGGCATCAGAACCGCTCTCGCGGCCGCCGCCTGTTTCTTTCTCTCCCCCAAAGGCTCCACCAATTTCTGCACCCGATGTGCCTATGTTAACGTTGGCAATACCACAATCAGAACCAGCTACTGAGAGGAATTTCTCCGCATCGCGCAGGCTATTGGTCATAATAGCAGACGATAGTCCTTGCGGCACACCATTCTGCAATTCAATGGCCTCATCAATATCTGAGTATTTTATCAAATACAAAATGGGCGCAAATGTTTCATGCTGAACTATTTTATAGTGATTTTCTACCTCGGCAATACAAGGTTTTACATAACAGCCGGATGCATAGGCTTCACCCTCTAACTTGCCGCCCTCAACCACAAAACGGCCGCCCTCGGCTTTACATTTTTCTATCGAGTCCAGATAAGCCATCACTGCATCCGTGTCAATCAGTGGGCCCATGTGGTTACTTTCATCCAAAGGGTCGCCAATTTTTATCTGGCCGTAAGCATTCACTAATTTCTGTTTAAAGGCATCGTAAACACTATCGTGGATGATGAGCCTGCGGGTGCTGGTACAACGCTGGCCGGCAGTACCCACCGCACCAAACACGGCACCTATCAGCGACATATCCAAATCTGCATTTTCTGTGATGATGATGGCATTATTACCGCCAAGCTCCAGCGAGCTTTTGCCCAGGCGCGCACCAACCGCAGCCGAAACTGCTTTACCCATACGGGTTGATCCGGTTGCCGATACCAATGGGACGCGGGTGTC
This sequence comes from Mucilaginibacter sp., assembly GCA_016763755.1. Taxonomy (GTDB): domain Bacteria; phylum Bacteroidota; class Bacteroidia; order Sphingobacteriales; family Sphingobacteriaceae; genus Mucilaginibacter. The sequence goes on along the minus strand of JAESTD010000143.1, from coordinate 10,472 downwards.
ATTACTCATCAGCTCGCCAATTTTGCGGTCGCCGATAACCAAGCAGCTAACGCCTTCATTAACATTGTTATCCTTAAATACTTCCTGCACAATGCGCTGGCAGGCTATGGCCGTTAAAGGAGTTTTTTCTGATGGTTTCCAAACGCAAACATCGCCGCAAACCCAGGCCAGCATGGCATTCCAGCTCCAAACGGCCACCGGGAAATTAAAAGCCGATATAATGCCCACCACACCAAGCGGATGATATTGCTCATACATGCGGTGGCTTGGGCGTTCGCTGTGCATGGTAAGGCCGTATAGTTGGCGACTCAAGCCAACGGCAAAATCGCAAATGTCAATCATCTCCTGTACCTCGCCGTAACCTTCCTGCAGGCTTTTTCCCATCTCGTATGATACCAGGGTGCCCAATTGCTGTTTGTTGGCTCGTAGCTGCTCACCAATCTGCCTAACTATCTCACCGCGTTTTGGTGCAGGTATCTGTCGCCAGGTTTTAAAGGCATTGGTAGCGGTGTCTATCACCTGGTTGTACTCATCCGCGGTAGCAAACGTAACTGCGGCTATCTTCTTGCCGTCAACGGGAGAGTGGATGTCGCGTACGGTGCCGCCGTTGATGTTGCCCCAAATGATACCTGTACTAAATGAGGGGTTTATGTCGTTAATATGTAAATGATCAAGAATATCTTTCATGGGTAAACTCATAATTGGTACTTTTGTCAAAGTTAGAAAATCTTTCAGGGCAATTACAACACTCATCTCTTGCCGGCACAAACGCTTTGTATTTATCAATCAGGCACTTGTACTCACAGCTGTTAATAATGTTTGTATGTTGAAAACTTAATTGCCTTTTGGAGGCTTAATATTGTAATTTAAACTTGTGTTTATGCCGGATGAGGCCGACGCCTGTACCGGGAAAAATAATGTTCTCTTAAATAAACTTGAATGGAAGAAGAATTTGAATTTGGTTTCACCGAAGACCCAAAGTTTTCTGTGGAGCGGTACGAAGAGATGATTCGAAATCATGATCAGTACTTTTTTGATGCCCAGGCGTTTGAGAACATTATCGACTACTACATAGAGAAAAACGACCCCGCCAAGGCGTTGCAGGTATCAGAATATGCCCGCGACCAGCATCCTTTTGCGTCGGTATTCCTGGTGAAACAAGCCCAGCTTTTAGTGGTACAAAACCGCCCTGATGAGGCATTTGCTGCATTGGATAAAGCCGCCATGTTAGAAGCCAGCGATGCTGATATTTATATCTTAAGGGGTAACCTTTATGAAAGCATGGAGCGCAATACCGAAGCGTTGGAGAACTATGAGAAAGCGCTTGATCTGGCTGAAGAGACAGACGAAATATTACTGCATATAGCCTACGTTTATCAAAACATGGGCGACTACGATACGGCCATTACCTACCTTAAGCTTTGCCTTAAGCAGAACATGGAAAATCAGGATGCGCTTTACGAACTGGCTTTCTGTTACGATGTAATGGATAACCAGGAAGAGAGCGTGCAGTTTTATCAGCAATATATCGATAATGAACCGTATAGCTATGCGGCATGGTATAACCTGGGTAACGCTTTCACCAAGCTCGGCTTGTTTGAAAAAGCGATAGACGCCTATGATTATGCCATATTGATAAAAGATAGCTTCGCGTCAGCCTACTTTAATAAAGGTAATGCCCTGGTTAACCTGGAGAAATATGCCGAAGCGATTGAAGTTTACCGCCAGACCTTTGAATACGAACAACCTAATGCCGATACGTATTGCGCAATAGGCGAGTGCTACGAGAAGCTGGAGCAAATGGACGAGGCACGTTCTTTCTACAAAAAATCGGTTAAGATGGATTCAAAACTGGCTGATGCCTGGTTTGGTATAGGTGTTACCCTTGATTTTGAGGAACGATATTTTGAGGCCCTGCATTTCTACAAGAAAGCGCTCGACCTTGATATTGCCAACGCCGATTACTGGTTTGCCATTGCCGATGCCGAATACAAGTTAGGCCACCTGACCGAGGCAGAGCATGCTTACGAAAAAGTAGTGGAGCTTAACCCGCTTGATGTGGATGCCTGGTTGGATTATTCATCGATCATGTATGAGCAGGAGCGCCTGCACGATGCAATTGAGGTAATTGCCGAAGCTATCAAAAACAACCCGGATGCGGCCGAACTTTATTACCGCATGGTAGCTTATCTGTTTGCCAAAGGCGAGTACAACGAAGCCCTTAACCAACTGGAAATGGCTTTAGCTGCCGATCCTGAGAAGCGTTTTATACTATTCGACTACCTGCCGCAATTGCAGGAGAACAAGGTGATCATCGATATTATCAATCGGTACACGAAGTAATAAAGATTAGTGATTAGGAAACCAATAATTATACTCAATTGAATGGAGCCGGGCTGATAAAGCCCGGCTTTTTTGTGGCTGTAAAATAGTTCCTTCGCCTGGGAGATTTAGGGAGGGTTTCTACACACGATTAACCCCTCCCTGCATTCACGCGCAAACTACGGCACCCCTCCCGGGGGAGGGAATAAAAATGAAACATCGCTTGGCACTGCCTGTTATCTTAAAAACACCCAGCTCATGAATACTTTCAATAATCCAACAACCGGCAATAAAGCTCCGCAGGAAGATCCTAAAGATGATCCAAAAGTTAACCGTACCGGGCAGGAAATTATCACTAATGCGGATGAAGCAGATCATGTAACCAATAAAGATGGCGCTGTGGCAGATTCGGATGCTATTGAAACTGAACTTAAAGAGAGTGAACCGGATGGCGCAACGAATGCCGATAACCACATCACCAATGACGATGGTAAATCGGACGCAACAGCTAACAACGAAGAGCTTTATTGACCTGAAAAATCTTGATAACAAAAAGGCGGCCTTCAATAGACCGCCTTTTTCTATTATTTACTGTTCGAGAACAGCCATGGTATCAGATCGGGCTCTTCAAATGCTTTGTTCCAGCAGTTGTGGCCAAGGTTGGGATAAATAGTAAATTTTGGATCGGCACCGGTGTTACGAAGTGCTGCTACCACTACCTCGGCATGGTCAAGTGATACAATACTGTCTTTAGCCCCATGAAAGATCCACAGCGGCACGCGATGGGCGTATTTCTCTACATTGTTGGTGTTATCGCCACCACAGATAGAGAATGCCGCTGCAAATACTTTTGGCTTCCGCCTCAATATCTCCAACGTACCCATGCCGCCCATTGATAAACCGCCGATGTAAACACGTTTCTTGTTCACGTAAGGTTTGTCGAGAAACTGATCAACCAAACCAAGCAAGGCGTGCATGGCGGGTGTAGGCTCACCCCCTTCCTGGAAATGGTAACTGCGTTTGCCTTTATCATCTTTCTGATATCCACATTGCTCCAGTAACCGTCTTTAGGGCATTGCGGTAATACCACAATGGCCGGATATTTATCGCGCAGTGTATCGTTCAGCAGCATCTGCGTACCATAGGCCAATTGCGCGTTATTATCATTACCACGCTCGCCGGCACCATGCAGCATAATAAGCAGCGGATATTTTTGCTTCGGGTCAAAATGACGTGGGAACAGGATCCGGTAGGGCAGTGTGTCTGTTTTTGAGGCATAAGTGCCTTTATCAAAAGCAGAAAGATCTTGTTGTACTTGTGCGTGGGTATAAAAAGGCAATGCCAGGTACATGATACCCAGCATTGCAAATATTCTGAATTTTGTAATGGTCATTAGATAGAGCTGAATAGGTAGTTAAGTAATACTTAACGTAAAGTAAAGCCTTTCTATCTAAATAAACCTAAAAATATTTACGACGGCAGCAAATTGTTACGGAGATTTGCCGCTCCTTTAATCTATTTTTTAGCTATTGCCGGGCTCTCAAATCCCAGCTTGGTTAAACCTCGCTGTATATCCGGGCTGCTCATAAATAAGTTCCATAACAGGCCGCTGCGCTGGTTCTCTATCATTACGATAATGGGCCCCTGATCGATAGCCAGGTATGACTTGGCGTACCAATTGTGCGATTCGCTAAAGGCATCGGTAAAACCGTATTCGCCCCAGATCTTATCGCCCAGGTCATAATAAAAATGGCGAAGAGCTTTCATCGAATATTCGGGCGTGTATGGAAATGCCGATAGCGCGGCAGTTGGTGTGATAACGCCGAGGTCATTATCAGGCGCGTGGGCGTTGTAGCCTTCGTAGTTATCGCTTGCGGTTAATCCCCAGCAGTTTTCGCCGTAGCCTTTAAATTTCTTTGGGTTATCAATACAGTATGCGCGATTGATGAGCGTATGGTTAAGATTTTGCTCCCAGTAGTCGGCATATTGGTCCTTAAGTCCTTTTGGATTTAAACCCAGGAACGAGTATTGCGAGAAAAATAATGGGCCGCCATAAGCGAAGCCAAGCGGCAGTTTGTAACCGTAATAGGTTTTACCGTTTTTAAAGAAATCGCTTTGCGCCCATCCACGACTGTAAACCTTAGGGTCAACTGCGTATTTATCTGCCGATGCACCCAGTATATAAGTGATCAGGCACTCGTTAAAGCCGCGAATAGGGAAATCCATCGCCCAGCCATAATTAGGGCTCCAGTGCCAGTAAATATTGTCGCGGCCATCGCGGGTAAACCAGTTCCACTCCAGTTCGCCCCACATCCAGGTAATCACGTCACGTATGCGGCGCTCTTTGGGGTTATCGGCAGTAAAGTATTGCTTAGCACAAATAAGGCCCTGGAAGAGGTAGGCGGTCTCTACAATGTCTGCACCGTCATCCCGGCGGCCAAACGGAATGGTTGCACCGGTTTCGCCATTCATCCAGTGTGGGAAGGCCCCGTGGTAAGCTTTAGCCTTAAACAGAAAATTGACGATCTTCACCATACGGTCAACCGCTTGCTCATGCGGGATAAATTTGCGGTGATCTGCAGCGATCAGCGCCATTACGCCAAAGCCGGTACCGCCGGTGGTAACCACTTCATCGCCGTAATCAAACGAGCGGTTGCTGCGCTCGCGGGCCATACCGCTTACGGGGTGGCCGAAATCCCAAAAATAACGGAAGGTTTGGCGCTGCACCACATCAAGTAAAGCGCTATCACTCAAATTTTTGATAATGCCCACGGGCTTAATGCTTTCTATGGATGTGTTTTTCTTCTGCGCTGTGGCATACAAAGTTGTTATGGCTAAAGCAGCAGATAGCATGATTTTTTTCATATTGTAAATTAAGTATATCAGCCTAATAAAAGTATTACTCAAAAAAAGAGGCTGCCCAGTGTAAGCGGGCAACCTCATACTCAATCAAATGTGGGCCCTCGCCCTGTAAGATCTTGTTGGAGGACGGGTATTGTTACCCTTTCCTATTCAGGTTGATCAATAGCCCGGGTTTTGTGTTAATATAGTACCGCTGATATCGATCTCTGTTTGCGGAACAGGCCAAACTTCGTTTTTGCCGGCTTTCCAGCCACGAGAGCCAAATACCTCGGTACCACGCCCCTGGCGGATAACATCAAAATAGCGATCAAATTCCATTGCCAACTCAACCTGGCGCTCATGATAAATAGCAGTGCGCAATGCACCCTGTTCTGTAGAGGTTACCTGCGGCAAGATTGCAGCATTACTGCCACGAGCACGGGCACGTACTTTTTCTAATGAAGCAAGTGCCGCTGTTGCGTTACCTAATTCGTTATTTGCTTCGGCATTCATCAACAATACATCAGCGTAACGAAGAACGATCTTGTTTTGCTGTGCTCCTTCGTTAAAGCCTGATACATACAGACTGAACGGCACGTACGATTTCTGGTTGTACATAGGATTGTCGCCTTCCGCAGGGATCTTATCGCCCTCAGGTGTGGTTTCGCCACGGAAAATGATGGTTGCATCACGGCGAGGGTCGCCGGTTTCAAACGCCGCGGCAAGCACTGCAGTTGGTACGTTAAAGCCCCAGCCACCACCGGTTGAGCCACGCACACCCTGTACTTGTGAGTACTGAGAGTTTGAAGCATCAGGGTTGTTAGGGATAATGTTACACTGCACCTCAAATATCGACTCTACATTGTTTTTGTTGTTCGTTCGGAACATTTGCTCAAAGTTAGGGAACAATGAGTACCCTAAACCCATTACCTGGTTGGTGTAGGTAAGCACGTCATTCCATTTTTGCTGGTACATGGCAACTTTTGCATGTAAAGCTAATGCGGCACCTTTTGTAGCGTGGCCTAAATCGGCCGCAGCATAAGTTTGTGGCAATACAGTAGCGGCCTCTGTAAGGTCTTTTTCTATCTGTGCCCAAACCTCGGCCTTTGGCGAACGCGGCATGTTGTACTCGGTCTCATCCTTAGGCAAGGTAATGCGCAATGGCACATCGCCAAATGCCCTTACCAATCTAAAGAAAGAATAAGCGCGTATAAATTTAGCTTCGGCCAGATACCTGCTCTTCAATGTTTCGTCCATGGTAATATCTGGTACCTTGGTAAGGATTTGGTTAGCAAAGTTGATGTTTTGATATTGTCCTCTCCAGAAACCGCCCAGCTGGCCTTCATCGGCACTTACTGTAAAGTTATGGTACGAGTTCATGTAAGTAGCATCGCTTGAGCTGCTGCCTTTTTCGGCCTCGTCAGATCCCATACTTTCTACAGCGATAGGTGCAAATGCAATATTGTTCCACTCGCGCAGGTTAGCATACATGGCGTTAACCGCTTTGGTGGCATCCGCCTCTGTTTTAAAGAATTGAGTGGCCGCCTGATTTTGGGCAGGATCTATATCCAAAAAGCTTTTCTTACAGCTTTGGAATGATATGGATGTTGCAATAAGGCCTAAAATAATGGCTTTATGCATCGTTATGTTTTTCTTGTTCATCTTTTTTCAATTAAAAAGTAACGTTAACACCAAAGTTGTAAATAGCATATAGCGGGTATACGTTGGCATCAATACCACGGCCGCCAACGGCACCACCTATCTCAGGCGAGAAACCTTTGTAACCGAATATGTTGATGGCATTTTGCGCGTTTGCATAGAACCTCAATCTTGAGATACCAAACCTGGTAAGCGAAGCGCCTGGGATGGTGTAACCCAATTGTGCGTTACGTAACCTTATGTAAGAACCGCTTTCAATATAGAACGAGTTTGGTTTTGCGTTATCAGTGGTACCCAGGTTAACAGAAGGATAGGTGTTTGATGTCCCCTCTCCGTGCCAGCGATTAAGGAAGAAATCCTGCGTGTAGTTCTCATTACCAAAGCGGTATGCAAGGTTAGCATTATACACACTTACATCAGCCACTCCCTGCAGATCAAGCGCAAGGTCAAAGTTTTTGTAGCTGAATGTGGTATTTAAACCAAATGTATATTTCGGTAGCGGGCTACCTAAAGCTACACGGTCGTTACCATCAACTTTGCCGTCGCCATTTGTGTCCTGATAAATAAAATCGCCTGGGTGTGCGTTTGGTTGTGCACCTGCTGCAACCTGCGCAGCATTCTGGAATATCCCGGTTACTTTATAGCCATAAAACTGGCCAATTGGCTGGCCTACAATTGTACGTGTTGCCAACGCACCATTTGCTATACCATCGCCCCCCTGATAGATTGGGTTGCTGCCGGTTCTAACATCTAACACTTTATTAGTGTTGATACCTAAGTTAGCATTGATACTGTAAGTAAAGCCACCTGCTGTTTTATCTTTCCAGCCCACCAAAAACTCAAAACCTTTGTTTGAGATGTTTGCCTGGTTGCCTATAAGCGAGCTGTTAACTGTTCCCAATGAGCCTGCTACCGGGATAGCAAAAATAGCGGCAATGGTTTTTCTATTGTAGTAATCAGCTTCAAAGGTTAACTTGTTATCAAATAAACCACCCTCGATACCAAAATCTGATGATTGGGTTTTTTCCCAAAGGATGGTTGGCGGCACAACTGTATTAATGCTTGCACCAGGATATGCCGTAGGCGGGTTGCCGAAAATAGCAGTTAAGAAAGGATCGCTTGCAATAACCTGTACAGATGGGTTAATAGGCACGCCTGAGTTACCTACCTGACCCCAGCTTCCGCGAAGTTTTAAGTTGCTGAATACCTTTTGATCTTTCATGAAACCTTCATTGGTAATTACCCAACCTGCACCTACAGATGGGAAGTAACCATAAGTTTTATCGCCGTAGAACTGAGATGCACCATCACGACGGATAGAGGCATTTAACAGATACTTGTCTTTAAAAGAGTAGTTAACACGAGCAAATTGAGACATTGCTCGATTGTAGATCTGGCTTGTGGGGGTACGTATGTAAACCGGATTTGAACCATCAGGGAACGAGCTGTACATGCTGCCGGTTGCAACGTAAGGTACGTTATCAGCCGAGCCATTTAATTGGTAGCTGCGGTTTTGCAGCATGCTGTAACCTAATAATGCAGTAAGCCTGTTGTCGCCGGCTTGCAGGTCATAGGTAAGTGTATTTTCCCAGATCCAATTACGTACTTCGGTATGGTCAAGGTTTAGATTGGTTTTCTCACTAAATTGTTTAAAAGTAGCACGGTAGATAGGGGTATAATTCCTAACCTCTAACTGGCTTATATCGCCACCAAAGCTGGTTTTAAATTTCAAGTGTTTTAAGAAACTAACCTCGCCATAAGCGCTGTATGTAAAACGGTGATTTTTGGTTACCTGGTTGTAGTAATCAACAGTAGCCATAGGGTTAAAGTTGTTACCATCACCTAAGCCTAAGCCGTTCGGGTCAACATAGCTTGCACCCGGCCCGCGCACACCAATAACCGGCGCGGCGGCAAACATCTGGTGGTAGATATCGCCTGCAGCATCTTTTGAATTATCAGATACGCCGCTTGCTGTAAAACCAAGTTTTAAGGCTTTGCCAAGCTTAAAATCATTTGACAAGTGTGCAGTGTAACGTTGGTAGTTGTTGCCTTTAACGATACCATCCTGGTTTAAGTAACCTACCGAGTAATTATAGGTATAAGCATCGGTACCACCGCTAACATCTAACTGGTTGTTGGTCATGGCAGCTTTACACAGAATCTCATTGTACCAGTTTGTGCCGGTACCGTATTGAGACGGATTTGCGAAAATGTGCGCCTTAGGCGGATCGTTAGGCGTAGTAGCGTTTACAAGATCGGTAAGTTCATTTACTGCAGTTGCATACTGCGTGCCATTAGCCATTTTTACCTGATTGGTAACTGCCTGGATGCCTGCGTAACCGTTATAATTGATAACCGGCTTGCCCTTTGTACCGCGTTTGGTAGTGATCAAAACGACACCGTTGGCTGCGCGGATACCGTAGATAGCAGTACTTGATGCATCTTTAAGTAAGCTGAAGCTTTCAATATCCTGCGGGTTAAGGAAATCGATATTATCATACCAAACGCCATCTACTACAAACAGCGGCTTAGTATTACCATAAATGGTTCCTAAACCACGGATGGTGATATCAGGTGCTTTACCAGGAGCAGCATTGTTAGTGATCTGCACACCGGCAACTTTACCTTGCAGGCCGCTTACCGCATTGGTTGATGATTGTTTAGCCACATCAGAACCTTTAACGGTAGCAATTGAACCCGTTACGTCAACTTTGCGTTGTGTACCGTAGCCGATCACAACTACGCCTTGTAGTTCGTTAGTAGCGCTTTGTAAAGTAACATTGAGCGTATTTTGGCCGTTTACAGGCACATCAATACTTTTATAGCCAAGGTATGATACGGTTAAGGTGGCGTTTGAAGCAACGCTTAAAGAAAATGCGCCGTTCGCATCCGTTTGAGCACCCGTGGTTGTACCTTTTACAGCAACTGTTACCCCAATAAGGGCTTCGCCTGTTTTTGCATCGGTAACTTTACCTTTAACAGTAACGTTTTGAGCAAAAAGAGCAGTTGAGAAAAAAGTAAACAATACGAGTAACCCCGAGATTGTAAAAAGTCTCTTCATGGTGGTTAGATAAATTAGAATACTTGGATTAATTGGTTTTAATACTGGTCGAAATTGGTTAGATAAATTTTCGTAAGCAAATAATGCAACTCTACATTAATACATCAAAACTTGAGCACTTGCTCAATTTGCTCCATAGGTTAATATAAATTGCTGTTAAACAATTAGTTAATTGGTATTGTGATAGGATGTTTGTACTACACCGAAGGTGCAGCCAAACAGGTGCTTTAAGAAGTGGTTGTGAGGTAATGATGTAGTATCAAAGCTCAATGAGAAACTCGGTAAGGTTCTTATCGTGTTCCAGATTTAGCTTTTTACGTAGCCGGTATCTGCGTATCTCTACACCCCTCAATGATATATTTAATAACGATGCCATTTCCTTGCTGCTCATGTTCATGCGCAGATAGGCACAAAGCTTCAAATCGTTAGGTACAAGGTCGGGATGGTCTTGCTTCAATTTCTTAAAGAAGTTCTCGTGCGCCTCATTAAAACTGTTCTCAAAAATATTCCAGTCGCGATTGTCATTCATGCCTTCGTCAATCACTTTGTGGATCTTTTTAAGTTGTTCTTCAGGTAAACGTTTCCCATC
>JAESTD010000142.1 GCA_016763755.1 Mucilaginibacter sp. | reverse complement strand
TGGTCGATGGCCACCAAGGAGAAGTTGAAGGTCATGAACTCGATGATAGGGCGTAAGCCGTTCATAGCCGAGCCGATACCGATACCTGCAAAACCTAACTCAGAGATAGGCGTATCGATAACACGTTTTGCACCAAATTCATCAAGCATACCCTGGCTTACTTTGTAGGCACCGTTGTATTCGGCAACCTCTTCGCCCATAAGGTATATATTCTGATCGTTGCGCATTTCTTCCGACATGGCTTCGCGTAGCGCTTCTCTGAATTGTATTTCTCTCATAATTTTATTTAAATGACGTTTTAGCGAGGGCAAATATAAGCACTAATGTTAAATATGCAATCGGTATGTATGCATAATAAAGTCATTGTGTAAAGCTTACGCTTTTATGGCATTCGCAAAGTTTAAAACAAGCTCAGGGTCGGGAATGTTTTTGGCGTATTCATATTTGCGGCTGTAGTAACCTACGCCGGGATAATCGCCTTTGGCATCACCAATATCCAGCATCAGTTGAAAATGTAGATGTGGTGGCCAGCTGCCATTCTCGTTTATATCACCCAAAGCAGCTATCTGCTGATTTCTTTTAACACCATCATCTACAGATAACCTCTCAATACTTGCGCGACTTAAATGACCATACAAACTATACAGGGTAAAATCATCAAACTGATGTTTCAGAATAATAGTCGGCCCGTAATTACCAAAATTATTATTATCGGCAAAGCTATGCACTGTGCCAACTATCGGTGCGTAAACAGGTGTGCCGGCAGGCCCCCATATATCTACACCTAAATGCAGGCGGCGGGGCTCTCCCTCATCACTAAACAATTCGCTACGATTGTAGATAGTGCGGTGCTCCATATAACCCCCAATGGCGTAACGGCATTTATTAGCAGCTAAACGGCTATCAACGTATTGGCTGAATGCTATGGTATCTGATATCAATTCTGGCGTCAACTCCGTATTGGAGATCCTAAGATCAAGCGGATAAAGTTTATCGCGCAATGGATCGAAATCAACCACCTTACCGAATGCTTCAGGATGCGCTTTTATAAATGCTGCCAGTTTTTCGGTAGCGGTCATGCACTTAGTTTTCCTCGGTATCGGGCTGGCGATCTTCCTTGCTTATCTTATCGAATATTTTGTCCATACGTTCAACATACTCGTTGGTATCATCCACAAAAAACTCCAGCTGCGGTATAACCCTCACCTGGTCTTTAATGCGGGCCCCTAATTTATAACGGATCTCAGATGCATGTGATTTTACCGTTGCCAACGATTGCTGCGTATTGGTATGATTAAAAAAGCTGAGGAACACGCGGGCGATAGCCAGATCGGGCGTAACGCGCACTTTAGTGATAGTAACCAGTGTATTTGGCAGGTAGTTCATGCCCTCGCGCTGAAATATTGCGGCCAGGTCTTCCTGAATTACCCCGGCAAATTTTTGCTGACGTTTAGATTCCATAGTATTGTAACGCCCTTGAGGCGATTGAGTTTTTAAATTAATTACTTATACAGGGTAATAGCTAAAGCTATGATTTTATTTTAAAAGTTTGCTTGCCGCTTTTATAACACACCCCTAACCCCTCTCGAGAGGGGAATGCCGCGACTTCGGACTTCAGACTAAAGACTTCCGACTTTTTAAAGGTCTTTCTTTATATCATCCAATTGCTTAACGCTCAACCTTGCACTTATGCCGGATGCAATTAACGCTATGCAGATAACAGTTAAGAATACTAACCCAAAATCGCTTAATTTAAACGCTACCGGGTAGGCATCAAGCACGGATAAACTCGATCCCATTTTTATGATGCCGAATTGCAGTTGCACCAGACAAACAATTGTGCCTATGGCCAGGCCTACCACACAACCGATCAGCGAAATCATCATCCCTTCTAAAAAGAAGATACCCTGAATCAACTGCTTATCAGCGCCCAGACTTGTCAAAATAGCAATGTCTTTTCGCTTGTCTATTACCAGCATCGTTAACGAACCCACTATGTTAAATAGCGCAATGATAAGTACAAAAACCAGTATCATAAATATCGACCAGCGCTCAAAATTGATGGTTTTGTACAAACTGGTATTTTGTTCTTTGCGATTTTTTACGGTGTAGTTCTTTTCAATTTTCTCCAGGATATTCTCCTGCATCTCATCCAGGTCGGTACCCTTTTTAAAATTGATATCCAGGGATGATACCCGGTTAGGTTCATCCAGCAGATCGCGGGTAAACTCGAGCGGAACGATAATGATGTCGTCAAAATCTGCCTGTATCCCGAAAACACCAGATGGCCGGATGGAGCGAAACACAAAATCGTTCATGGGGTTGGTGGAGTTGCCTGCTGTACGTTTTGGCGAAAATACCTGCAAGGCTACAAACTGGTTTTTTAAACTTACACCCAAAGAGCCCTGCACGGTTGCACCTATCACGGCATAGTCTTCGCCCTTGTCTTTTAGCGTAAACGAGCCAAACTGTATAGTGCTATCTAAGTGTCGGCCTTTAAAAAAATCATCACTAACGCCTTTTACTGTGCCAATGAAAGACCTGTCGGCATACTTGATCAACGCCCGCTCCTGCAATACTTCAGTAAAAGAAACTATGCTCGGGTCTTTCTTCAACGATTGAAAATAAGGTTCATCGGGATTAAAAGTTTTGCCCAGGCGGGGTTCTATGATCAACTCCGGCGTAAAGTTGCTGTACAGGCCAAGAATAACTTTCTCCAATCCGTTAAATACCGACAGGATAATAATAAGCGCGGCGCTGCCAACTAATACCCCAAGGATGGATATGCCCGAAATGATATTGATGGCATGCGTTTGTTTTTTTGAGAACAGATAGCGCTTGGCTATATATACCGAGGTGTTCAATGGTCTGGGTGTTTGCCTTTTATAACCTATAAATATGGATTATGTTGTTTCTCGTAACCGATTGTTGTTTCGGGGCCGTGGCCGGGGTAAACGGTGCAATCATCCGGCAGGGCAAACAGCTTCTCTTCGATATTTTTTACCAGCGTGCTGTAATTGCCGCCGGGCAGATCCGTACGGCCTATGCTTTTGCGAAAAAGCACATCGCCACCTATCAGTACATTGGCATCCTTATCGTAAAAACACAAATGCGCAGGCGAATGGCCGGGTGCAAATATCAGTTCCAAAGTGGTATTGCCAAACTTAACGGTGCCGGTCTCCGGTAAAAAAGTGTCAGGCAGCGGCGAGGCGTCATATCTAAACCCCATAGCCGGCGCATAAGCTACCACGGCAGCAAGCGTTTCAGATTCACCTTCGTGAAATTGAGGCTTTAAACCATATTGGTCAAACACAAAGCGGTTGCCCAATACATGGTCTACGTGGCAATGCGTGTTCAAGAGCAAAACCGGGTTAAGGCCATTATCTTTAATGAAATTTACCACAGCATCCTGCTCGGGGCGGGTGTACATACCGGGATCGATAATAACACATTCACCGGTTTCGTCATAAAGGATGTAGGTATTTTCCTGGTAAGGATTATTTACAAAGACTTGAACTTTGGCCATAGGGCAAAGGTAGATAAAAAACCAACATGTCATTGCGAGGAGCGTAGCGACGCGGCAATCTCAGCATATCCGATTGTCCTATGAGATTGCCGCGCTATCGCTCGCAATGACATGATGAAATTACTTCCACTTAAAACTCTTTATCATCACATCCACATCCTTTTTAATAAAAGTAAGCACGGGCTGTATGGAATCAAGGCGAGGCTCAGAGTTGAAGTATAACGCGCCACGCAGGTAATGTTTGGTGCTATCTGTAAGGAAAAACTGGGCTGATGATGCCGCGTTGCCATCTATTGTGTAGTAGATGCCATAAACCTTTCTATCGGGATAATGGATAACACCTTCATCGATTGAGGTAGCCTTTACCGTATGTTTAAAGCTGAGTTTATGCGCATCTTCTATCAGCTCGTTAAACTCTTTTTTTGAAGTGATGGGCTGATAGCTGAGGTGCAGCGTAGCGTTAAACTGCGGGAACTGGATATTCTGCCAGCAAGGTTTTGCCCCCGGCGATCTGTCCGCTTCTATCTTAGTATATTTTGGATATTGAAAAGTAAACGGGCAACCCTGCGAATAATCCTGATATTCTTTTTTAGGAAACTCAATACGGAAATAGCCGCGCGGTTTGGGCGAAAAATCGCTTCCGCCACAGGCTGCCGCAAATACAGCGATAACCGATAGTATGATAAATGACTTTACTTTACCGTATTTGAATTCCATATTTCCCAGGCTTTTTCTGCTTGTAATACCAGCATTTCGTAACCATTTTTGATGGTTGCGCCGCGCTCTGCACCTTTTTTCAAAAATAATGTTTCTGGCGGGTTGTACACCAGGTCAAACAAAACATGTTTGTTGGTTATGCCATCATAAGGTATTGGCGGGCATTCATCAACATTTGGATAGGTACCCAGCGGGGTTGTATTAATGATAAGCGTATGCTCCTCTACAATTTTATTAGTCAGGTCATCGTACAAAATGCCCCCATCAACGGGTTTGCGGGTAACTGTTTTGTAGCTGATGCCGCGGTTTTCTAAAGTACATTTAACAGCCCGTGCCGCACCGCCATCTCCTAATATCAGGGCCTTATCATGGCTGTCATTTATCAGCGGGGCTAATGATGCATCAAAGCCGTGGATATCGGTGTTATGCCCTTCCAGCCAAAGATCATCGTTGTTAAATGCCAGCTCGCCGCTAAAAGCCGTTGATACCGGGCTTTGGGAGATGACCTTAATGCAGTTAACCGCGCCAACGCGTTTGGCATCATGCTCTATCCAGTCAAGGTATTTTAAAACACTTATTTTGTGAGGGATGGTAACATTAATACCGCAAAGATGCGGGTTATCATGTAACAGCTTCGGCAGGTCGTCAATATCCTCCAGCGGATATAACTCGTAGTTGCAGTCGTCAATACCTTCGGCCTTAAACTTATCGGTAAAATATTTTTTTGAAAACGAATGCGAAAGCGGGAATCCTATGAGGCCAAAATGTTTCATCGCCATTAATATTAAACGCAAGGATCACTATAGTAACCCTATGCGGCAATATTAGCGATTTAAATTATTTAATACACTCAAATTTAACAACCAGTTCCCAGCGCTTAGGGTTTTCAACCAGTTTAAACATCGGGTCGGCAGAATCATTGAACTCGCAACGGCGAATGTTTTCAAAGCCCGCATCTCGTAGTTCTTTCTCGGTAGAAGCAGCATCCCAAAGCCAAAGATGCTCCAGATAACCAAAAAAGTGTTTGGCTACAGCCTTAAAGTTACGTGGTCTAACTTCAGTGCCCATCATCATTCGCTTTATTAAACGGATAGATGCTTCAGGGTCGTGCTTCTCATCTTTATCAGTAATGTAATCGCGTACCAGCACTTCAAGATCAGGCATGATAATGCGAAAAATACCCCCCGGTTTAAGCATTTTGTAAGTATTGCGCAATGCGATCCTGAAATGTTCTAACGACATATGCTCCAATACATGCGAGCAATAGACGCCATCGACGGTATTATCTTTTATGCCCGGCAGTCCCTTAGTGATATCGCCGTACTTCACGTTTTTATCAAAAACTTGTCCCAGGCTTTTCTTCAGCAAAAACCCTAAAACCGGTGTATTCTGAATAACGAGCGTGGGCGATACATCAAAGTTTTGCCACTCGGCAGGTGCGGTTTGGCCGCAACCATAGTGTACGTAAAGGTTCTTATCAGACATTTGCTATCTTGGGCGGTGTTTATGGGTTTAAAGGTAAACCATTTTAAATGATATTTATTTTAATAAAACCGATA
>JAESTD010000141.1 GCA_016763755.1 Mucilaginibacter sp. | reverse complement strand
TTAAAGTTATCGCCGATATCATTTAACGGGCACACGTCTATTTTTAACCAGAAAGTTAACTTAAGTTTCAGCGGATCGTTAGATCCGTACGTTACCGTAGTGCGGGATTCCATCACGTCAGCATCTATATTCAAATATGCGCGACAAATAAACCGTTATACCTGGGACGAGGGGAAATTCCCGACTTTAACAAACTTTACATTGTCCATGAGTTCGAGTTTAAATTCATCAACTTTTTCTCCTAAAAAAACGCAACTACCCCCGGGTACTTCGCTGCAAACGATGTCGCCAGACCAGGCGCAACGCTTAGCTTTAATGAATGGTGACCCCGGTGCTTATATGGATTTCAATGTACCGTGGAACTTATCGCTTAATTATAGCTTTTCGTATTTTAACAATTACACCAATAAAGGTACTACAGGTAATACCCTGATGATAAGCGGCGATGTTAGCCTAACCCAAAAGTGGAAAATACAGTATAACACCACTTATGACCTTAAGGCCGGGAAATTATCTGATGCAACCTCGTTTGCAATTTATCGCGATCTGCGTTGCTGGGATCTTTCCATTAACTGGCTGCCTTTTGGTTTTTACAAATCATACAATGTTACATTAAAGGTTAAGTCGACCATATTGCAAGATCTTAAATTAAGTAAACGGAGCGATTACACCAACAACCCAGGCTTTAACTAATATGCTGGCAGAAATAATAACCATTGGCGACGAAATATTAATAGGACAAATTGTAGATACAAACTCTGCCTGGATGGCGCAATTGCTTAATCGGGAAGGGATAAGGGTTAAGCAGATTTCATCCGTGTCTGACAGCCGAGAGCATATTTTAAAAGCCCTTGCCGAAGCGGCAGCCCGTGTTGATATTATCCTGATAACAGGTGGATTGGGGCCTACTAAAGATGATATAACCAAGCAAACCCTTGCTGAATATTTTAACGTACCGCTGGTTTTAAACCATGATGCTTTAAATAACGTATTAGACATTTTTAAACGGTACAATCGCCCAATGCTTGATGTTAACCGATTGCAGGCCCAGGTGCCTCAAAACTGCGAGGTAATATTGAATAATAATGGTACTGCTCCTGGGATGTGGTTTAATGAAGCAGGTAAGATCTATGTATCAATGCCGGGTGTGCCATTTGAGATGCAATACATGATGCAGGACCAGGTTGCGCCAAAGCTGAAAAGTGTTTTAAAACTACCGGTTATTGTTCATAAAACCATTCTTACAGCAGGTGAGGGAGAGTCATACCTGGCAGAGAAGATCGCTGACATTGAAGATAGCCTGCCGCCTAATATAAAGTTGGCTTATTTGCCAAAAATGGGTCAGGTACGTCTGCGTTTGAGTGGCGACGGTGAAAACGAGGCACTTTTAAAACAGCAGATAGAAACTTTTGCAGCACGTATAGTTGAGCGGGTAGGGATAAATGTAATTGCTGAAGAAGATAAGCCTATAGAAAAGGTGATCCTTGATGAAATGCAAAAGAGAGGATTAACCCTATCTGTAGCCGAAAGTTGTACAGGTGGGTATTTGTCTCATTTATTAACACAGCATCCCGGCTCGTCAGCGGTTTATTTGGGTGGTGGTGTTACCTACTCAAACGATTTAAAACAAAGTGTATTAGGAGTTAAAGAAGAAACTCTATATCAACACGGTGCGGTTAGCGAACAAACTGTTACTGAAATGGTTGAGGGTGCTTTGCGCCAGTTTAAGTCGGATTATGCAGTGGCGATAACAGGAATTGCGGGCCCCGATGGTGGTACGGAAGATAAGCCGGTAGGTACCGTGTGGATAGCTGTTGCAAATGCAAATAAAACGGAGGCAAAGAAATTCACATTCGGTAATAAGCGGGTGCAAAACATTGAGCGAAGTGCCGTAGCGGCATTTTTTATGTTGGATACTTTAATTAAAGAAACTACTACTTAAGATTTCATTTCCCTAATTTTGGGGATAGATATATTGTTTACTTATGGCCAAATACCAATTATTACTGCCGAAAATGGGTGAAAGTGTTGCAGAAGCAACCATAATTAAATGGAATAAAAAACCAGGAGATTATATTGAAGCAGACGAGGCAGTTATGGAGATCGCTACTGATAAAGTAGACTCAGAAGTACCTTCTCCGGTATCTGGAAAATTAATTGAACAGCTTTGCAAAGAGGATGATGTAGTGCAGGTAGGGTCTGTTATAGCTGTTATAGAAACCGAAGGTCCCGAAGAAGACGCGACACCACACGTTGTTGCTGAAGAAAAAGCACCTGAGCAACCGGCCGTTGAAACAACTGAAGTTAATGAACAACCGGAAAAGGTAACTGAAGCATCTGAAGTTATCCCTGGCATAGACCAACTCGAACAAAAAGGACAAAATGCATCTGTAACAGATGGCGTGAAATATGAAAATCGCTTTTACTCGCCACTGGTAAAAAATATTGCCATGCAGGAAGGTATCAGCAATAATGAACTTGACGGTATACCAGGAACAGGCGCGGAAGGCCGCCTTACAAAAGACGACCTGCTGGAATACATCCAAAGCCGTGGTATTAAAAGCAAATCAACATTAAACTTTACAGATCAGCAAACCACGCAGGTTGGCGCAAATGCTTCTGTGCCACAACAACCGCAAACAACGGAGCCAAAGCCGGGTCAAGTATCTTCAGCATCTGGCGGTTCTAATGAAGCTCCAAAGTCCGAAGCTGCGAGTGGTTCTACCGCATCAGTATCAGGTGGGCAGGAGATCATAGAAATGGATCGGATGCGTAAGCTTATCGCCGACCATATGGTGTTTAGCAAACAAACATCGCCGCACGTTACATCATTTGTTGAGGCCGATGTTACCGAGTTGGTTTTATGGCGCGAACGTGTTAAAAATTCATTTGAGAAGCGCGAAGGAGAAAAAATAACTTTTACCCCGATATTTATTGAGGCAGTTGTTAAGGCTATCAAAGATTTTCCGATGATCAACGTATCCGTAAATGGTACACAGATCATCAAGAAAAAGGATATCAATATCAGTATGGCCACCGCTTTACCAAGTGGTAACCTTATTGTACCTGTTATTAAAAAAGCCGACGAGTTAAACTTGTTAGGTCTAACCAAAGCAGTTAACGATCTGGCGAACCGGGCGCGTGGCAACAAGCTGCAACCTGATGATGTTCGCGAAGGTACTTTTACAATAACCAACGTGGGCTCTTTTGGTAACGTGATGGGCACACCTATTATAAACCAACCTCAGGTGGCCATATTAGCGGTAGGTGCGATTAAAAAGAAACCTGCCGTTATAGAAACGCCTAAGGGTGATGCAATCGCTATCAGACATATGATGTTCCTTTCATTATCATACGATCACCGCGTGGTGGACGGCGCGTTAGGTGGCTCATTTGTAAGCAGGGTAGCCCATTACCTCGAAAAATGGGACTCAAACAGAAGTTTATAGTACAGGAATATAGTTAATTTAATTTGTGAGTTCTACAAAAGGCTTCCGAACGGAAGCCTTTCTTTTTTAGGCACCCATACCAACAAAAAAGCCGTTCAGGATTTCCTGAACGGCTTTTTAATTATGCAGCATTTTTAGTTAGGCTTCGGCCGCTTGCAATTTACTCTCGGCCAAAGTAACGCCTGAGAGCTGATCGGCGAAAGCAACAAATGCACCGGTATCAGCTATTTGCTGTTGATTATCGATCAGCTTTTGCAGATTGATCTTACCGATAACAAATTTATAACTGCCCGAATAGAATCGCTCGTGGATGTGTTTAAACGCTAATGCCTCAACTAATGATTCATCCTCATAGCGCAAGTAAACGTTGATGTCTACGTTGTTAGTGAATTGCAGTCGGTTATTATCAGCTTTAGCCTTTTTGTATTCGTAGGCATAATTATAGCGTAGCGCCGCAATATCAGACAATACTGCAGAGCCGGTGGGATGGCCACCTGCCCCTTTACCGAAAAAGAATTGCTGATCTGCAAATGCAGCTTGTACGGTTACGCCGTTGTACTCGTACTCCACATTGTAAAGAAATTCGCTCTCGGTAACAAACTTGGGTAATACAAATAATGTTACGTGGCGGTCGTCCAACTCTTTAGCCACCGGCACCAGTTTTATCTTCAGGTTCTTTTCGCGTGCGTACTGCAGGTCTTTGGCTGATAGATTCTGAATACCAACATTCAATACATCTTTAGGATCGATAACCACGCCATAAGCATGTGATGCCGCAATGATGAGTTTATATTTTGCGTCGTAGCCACCAACATCCATAGTTGGGTCGGTTTCGGCAAAGCCAAGGTCTTGTGCTTGTTTAAGGGCCGATGCATAGTCCAGTCCCTCTATAAATCCTTTTGAGAGAATGTAATTTGATGATCCGTTAAAGATACCGCTGATAGAGTGCAGTAATTCATTATCGTAATATTCTTCCAGGTTACGGATGATTGGGATACTGCCACAAACTGAACCTTCATATAATAATGATGTTCCATGCTTGTGTTGCAATTCGATCAGTTCACTTAGATAGGTAGCGATCATTTTCTTGCTCGCTGATACCACATTTTTGCCTGAACTTAAAGCACGTGATACAATTTCGAACGCGGCTTCAGTATCATTTATCAATTCAACAACCGTGTTGATTTCGGGGTTGTTGAGTATTTCATCCCTGTTGGTAGTGAACAACTCTTTTGGTAGGGAGCGGTCTTTTTCAGGATTTTTGATAGCGATCTTTACGATCTCCAGATTAAGGTTCTTTGTTTTGATAATATCGTACAATCCCTGGCCAACAACGCCGAAGCCGAAGAGGCCAATGGTAAGTTTCTTGCTCATTAAGCTATTTTTTGTAATTCAATAATTTTTCCCTTTACATCCGTTTTCAGGAAGGATGTGATAACCTTTGTAAGGTCTTCGGTTTCTATCAGGAAACCATCGTGACCATAAAACGAGTCTAACTCGGCGAATGCCGATTTAGGTATATGCCTGAACAGATACTGTTGCTCCTCGATAGGGAACAACACGTCAGATTTTATGCCGATAACCAAGGTGCGCGCTTTTACCAATCCTAAAGCCTTATCCACACTACCACGACCGCGGCCTACATTGTGCGAATCCATTGCTTTTGAGAGGTACCAGTAACTATAAGCATTAAAACGGTTAACCAGTTTTTGTCCCTGATAGTTTTGATAACTTACCGCTTTATAGGTCTCCGGTGTTTCGTCACTGTCTTCTTGCTGGGTAATGCCGTAAGTTTTGTAATTACGGTATGATAGGAGCGCAATGCTTCTTGCTGCTTTTAAACCTTTGGCGCCACCATCGATACTGCCAGCCTGGAAAGTACGGTCGGCACTGATGGCCAAACGTTGCGATTCGTTAAAAGCAATGCCCCAAGGTGAGTGATTGGCGTTGGTTGCTATCAATATCAAATTTTTGATACGATCCTGCTCGATGATGCTCCATTCTAATGCTTGCTGGCCGCCTAAAGAACCACCTAATAATATTTCAATTTTATCGATCCCTAAATGATTGGCAAGTAACTGATGTGCCTTTACAATATCCCTGATGGTGTAATCCGGAAAAGCCAGGAAATAGGGCTGCCCTGTAGCCGGGTTCGTGCTTAAAGGATTGACAGTGCCATATGGCGACCCCAGAACGTTGGCACATATAATAAAATGTTCATCAGGATTAAAGTGGTCTTCCGGGCCGAAAAGGCCTTTCCACCAATCAAAAACATCGGAATTAGCAGTGAGGGCATGGCATACCCACACTACATTATCCCGGTTTTTGTTGAGGGTGCCGTAAGTATTGTAACCTATTTCAATACCCTGTAGTTTACGGCCCGATTCAAGTTCGAAAGTTCCTGTATAAGTAAAGGTTTGTGTACTCATTTCTTCTTTTTCAGTTATCGGGGAGCGGTTGCCCGCCCCCTGTAACTATCACTTTAAAAACTAAAAAACTAATAGAAGGTCTTTACGCATATTTTAACTGACCGATTTTTGCAAACGCTTGCTCAAAATCAGCTTTAATATCATCTACATGTTCAATACCAACGGCAACACGCAGCAGGGCAGGGGTAACACCTGCAGATAGCTGCTCGGCATCACTCAATTGCTGGTGTGTGGTTACTGATGGTTGTATAATTAATGTTTTTGAGTCGCCCACGTTAGCCAAATGGCTAACCAGTTTAAGGTTATTAATAACTGCTGATGCGTTATCCTGTCCACCTTTTACTTCAAAAGACAACACCGCACCAAAGCCGTTCTTTAGGTATTTTTTGGCGTTAGCATGATTGGGTGACGATTCCAGGCCAGGGTAGTTTACTTTCTCTACCTGCGGATGTTGCTCAAGCCATTTAGCCAGCTCAAGAGCGTTATCTACGTGGCGTTGTACCCTTAATGAAAGGGTTTCCAGCCCTTGTATGTTCAGCCACGAATTGAATGGTGATTGTGACGGGCCAAAGTCGCGCAGCCCTTCTACACGCGCACGGATAATAAAGTTGATGTTGCCGAACGGTCCGTTTATACCGAATACATCGTTAAATATCAAACCATGGTAACCTTCGCTTGGCTCTGTAAATTGCGGGAATTTGCCGTTACCCCAGTTGTAGTTGCCTCCATCAACAATAACGCCGCCAATGCTGGTGCCGTGGCCGTTTATCCATTTGGTGGTTGATTCTACCACTATGTTTGCACCATGTTGTAACGGGCGGAAAAGATAACCACCTGCAGCGAAGGTATTATCAACGATCAGTGGCAGATCGTGCTTTTTAGCTAATGCTGCTACTTTATCAAAGTCGGGAATGTTAAAGCCGGGATTACCGATAGTTTCTACATAGATAGCTTTGGTTTTATCATCTATATGCTTTTCAAGGTTTTCTGCAGAGTCATCATCAGCAAACCGAACTTCAATCCCAAGGCGTTTAAAGGATACTTTAAATTGATTATAAGTGCCCCCATAAAGATATGGCGAGGTTACAAAGTTATCACCCGCTTGCAGGATATTGTTTAAGGCGATGAACTGAGCCGCCTGGCCCGATGCTGTTGCTAAAGCCGCAACACCGCCTTCAAGGGCTGCGATACGTTTCTCAAAAACATCAGTAGTAGGGTTCATCAAACGGGTGTAAATGTTACCGAACTCTTTTAAAGCAAACAAGTTAGCACCATGCTCGGCGCTGTTAAATACGTATGAAGTGGTTTGATATAAAGGTACAGCGCGTGAACCTGTTGTCGGGTCAACTTCCTGACCGGCGTGTAGTTGCAGGGTTTCGAATTTTAATGCAGACATGGTAGTATTTTTTTTAAGTTGATTTAAAACTGAGACGAATTGGCGTGCGGATAGAACTATCCTAAGCAGGGTAACACGTATTTTTCAGGAAACAGAAAAAGGGAACGTGCACCGCATCAACAGCAGCAGCAACACATACAAATACAGCCGTTAAATGGGTTGTATACAGTAAGGGTACCCGATTGGGCTTGCGATGTGTTTTGTTGGGCTAAATAAATCAGACTTTTCATGACTATTAATTTATATCCCCCGGGTAACCTATTCTCCGGGACAGGAATTGGCACCTTCTGCACCTTGCAGGGTTGCCAGCGGTTCTCAGAGCCTGATCTCTCGCCGCTTCTTTATAAATCAAAATCCGTGTGAGGGAAAATTGATCACGGTATTGCTACCAAATATTGTTTCAAATATAGGGCAATGGGGAAGTATCTTCCAAATAAAATTCTTAAATAATTATCATTTTACGGTAAATAGCGTATACGGTTTATGCCATTGCCTGCTCCATATCAGCTATCAGGTCATCTATATGCTCTAAGCCCACTGATACCCTTAATAAGTTAAACGGCGTTTTGGTATCCGGCCCTTCAACAGATGCGCGGTGCTCTATCAAACTTTCAACGCCGCCCAAACTGGTGGCTTGCGTAAATATTTTTAAGGTATTTACCACTTTTCTTGCTTCTGCTTCGCCACCTTTAAGCGTGAACGACATCATTGCGCCCTGCAATATCATTTGCTCTTTTACTGTCTCGCGTTGCGGATGCGAATCTGATCCCGGATACATCACCTGTTCAACGGCCGGATGATTTTCTAAGAAGTTGGCCAAAAGCTGCGCATTATGTACGTGCCCTTTTACGCGATACGGCAGCGTTTTTATGCTGCGCACAAGGTAGTAGCAATCCATAGGAGAAGGCACTGCGCCGCCCATGGTTTGTACCGCACGGATCTTTTCCCACCAATCATTTTTTTTTGCGGTTATGAGTGCGCCGCCCATTAGATCGCTGTGGCCGCCGAAGTATTTTGTTGATGAATGCATCACCAGATCTGCACCAAGCGATAGTGGTTGCTGGCATACCGGGGTAGCAAATGTATTATCACAAACCACCTTAACATTATGCTCGCGGGCTATGGAAACTACCTTTTTTATATCGGTAATTTTCAACAGCGGGTTAGATGGTGTCTCTACCCAGATAATGCCGGTATTGGGTTTGACATGTGCACGGAGCAATGCTTCATCATTGACATCGATAAAATCAAACTCCAGTATTCCTGCAAACAACTGCTTTGCCTGGTTACGCAAACCATGATACATATCGTCCGGTGCAATTACGTGTGTACCCGGTAGCAATGATTGAAAAACAGACATACCCGCTGCATTGCCAGATGAAAAGGCCGCTGCTTCAACACCATTCTCCAGTTGGGCTAATACTTTTTCCAATGCCTCGCGGTTCGGGTTTGAGGAGCGACTATATTGGTAACCTGATGCATATCCACCATCGGTATCACGTTCAAATGTAGTGGCCATAATAATTGGCTGCACAACAGCTTTAGTGTGTGGGTCAACATGGTTACCGGCGTGTATGGCAATGGTTTCTATTTTCATTGTTGTGATGGATAAGCTGCCAAATTAACTAAGAAAAATTGTGAATGCTGTAGCGTTTGGCAGATTATTGCCGTATTATAGCATACACAAACCTTAAAATCATGAAACGCGTTTCACTTGCTATCCTCGCTATTTGCCTGTTATTTGTTGCCTGTAAGAAAGATGAAAATCAAAACAAAATAGACGAAAGCCTAAAAAAATGGCATGCTTATAAAGCTTCTGTAAACAACTTTTACTCTTACGTTGTGCATTTTACCTCATGGACAGGCAGTTTTATGGAAACCAAGATAAGTGTCCAAAATGGCAAAGTGATTCAAAGAGCCTTTACGTCTGGCGAGAGACAACAAAATTCACCTACCCGTATTATTACTAATAGTTGGACGGAGACAGGCAGCGATATTGGTACCCATGATGATTACGCGGCCAAACCCATAACTTTAGATCAGGTCTATGCACAGGCACCTAAAATGATAAATGTTAACAAACAAAAGAACGATATCTATTTCAGCGTTGATGATAACGGTTTAATACAATCAGTCGGCTATGTGCCCAAAGGTTGCCAGGACGATTGCTTTAATGGTGTCCAAATAAAAGACATCAAAGCTCTGTAACATCATTGTCATACTTCGGTGTTTAAACACGCGATGGTTGTCAACATTCGTTTTAAAAATGTGGTATTTTGCTACATTTGCTCAAATATTTTTCCAAAATGGAAGTATCAGAGAATTTACGGGTGCTGATGAACGATCCTCAGCTTTTACCCGAACTTAAAGATATAGCCGAGAAGGTACTTCATAACCAACGTATAAGTTTTGACGAGGGGGTACTGCTTTACGAAAAGGCCGAATTAGGCTATCTTGGCGTACTGGCTAATTACATACGCGAGCAAAAACACGGAGATAAAACCTACTTTAATCGTAATTTCCATATCGAGCCTACAAACCTTTGCGTTTACGACTGCAAGTTTTGTTCATACTCGCGCTTATTGAAACAGCGCTCTGACGGCTGGGAATACACAATGGAAGAAATGCTGGATATCGTTAAAAAATACGATGACCAACCGGTTACCGAAGTGCATATTGTTGGTGGCGTGCTACCGCAGTATGATGTTCCGTTCTACAGCGAACTGTTTACTCGCATAAAGCAACACAGGCCTGATCTGCATGTAAAAGCTTTAACACCTGTTGAGTATCACTACATCTTCAAAAAAGCTAAAATAGATTATGCTACCGGCATGAGGATGATGAAGGATGCAGGTTTGGAATCGATACCGGGCGGTGGTGCGGAGATCTTCCATCCGGAAGTGCGTGATCTTATCGCCAAAGATAAATGTACCGGCGACCAGTGGCTGGATATCCACGAAGAATGGCATAAGTTGGGCATGCGTTCAAACGCTACCATGCTTTACGGCCATATTGAAAAGTACTGGCATCGTGTTGACCATATGGAACGCTTACGCCAGTTGCAAGATCGTACAGGTGGTTTCCAGACCTTTATACCGCTAAAGTTCCGCAATCAGGATAACCAGATGAGTAACGTTCCGGAATCAACTGTGATTGAAGACTTGCGTAACTATGCGATCGCCCGCATTTACCTGGATAATTTTGATCATATAAAAGCTTACTGGGCAATGATAAGCCGTACCACGGCGCAGTTGTCATTAAACTTTGGTGTTGACGATATTGACGGTACGCTTGATGATACCACCAAGATATACTCGATGGCTGGTGCCGAGGAGCAACACCCGGCCATGAGCACTAAAGAATTGATAGAGCTGATCAAGAACATTGGCCGCCACCCTATAGAACGTGACACGTTATATAACGTGGTAACCGACTACAAAGACCATCAGTTTGAAGAAACGGCGAAACCGAATTATTACAAGCTGCCGGTTATTAATTAGTTCACTGGTTCAATGGTTCATTAGTTTATTAGTAACACGGAAGGTGAGCCATTAAGATACCAATGAACAACTGAACTAATGAACAAATGAACGATACCCAAAAAACACTCTATATAGTACGCCACGGGCAAACCGAACTGAACAGATTAGGAATTGTACAGGGCCGCGGCCGCGATACCGACTTAAACGAAGAAGGGCAGCGGCAAGCGCAGCAGTTTTACGCTGCATATAAAGATATACCTTTTGATAAGATCTACATTTCTGAGCTTAAACGTACGCAACAAAGCATCCAACCATTTATTGATAAAGGCATCCCGTTTGAGAAATTAAGCGGACTGGATGAGCTTGCCTGGGGTGTTCTGGAAGGACAACCCGCTACGCCGGAGAACAAAGGCGCATTCCTTAACCTGATGCGTGATTGGGTGGATGGTAAACTTGATTCAAAGTTTGAAGGCGGCGAGAGCCCCAACGAGGTGGAGATACGTCAGCGTGAGGCTATGAGTGTGATCATGAGCCATCCCGAAGAAAAAACGGTTTTGATATGTATGCATGGTCGCGCATTGCGCTTGTTGATGTGCATTTTAACTGAGCAGCCATTAACCCAAATGGATACCTTCCCGCACCAAAACCTGGTGCTTTATAAAATTACTTATGATGGCAGCAAGTTTACCATAGTTGATGCAAACAACGCGCTCCATCTAAAATCTATCTAAGAGAATCATTAACGTGAATAAGATTAAAATATCGGCTGTTAGTTATACTAACACCAAACCCTTTTTATACGGACTGCAACATTCTGACATTAAAGAAAATATTGATCTGAGTCTTGATATGCCCTCAGATTGTGCCCAGAAATTAATAGATAACCAAGTAGACATCGGTTTGATACCTGTTGCGGCTACTTTAAGCCTTCCCGAGTGGCATATCATCTCTAACTACTGTATCGGTGCAGAGGGCCCGGTAAATTCAGTATTTATCTTCAGCAATTGCCCTATCGAGGAAGCTACTACGGTGCAATTAGACCCCGAATCGCGCAGCTCAAATAATCTGGCTAAGGTGTTGCTTAAAAACTATTGGAAGGTTACACCCGAGTTAGTGGCCGGCGCGGCCGATTATGCATCATCAACCGACCTCAAAACAGCCTTTGTGCAAATAGGCGACCGTACTTTCGGCAAAACCGAAAAATATAAATATGTATACGATCTATCGGGCGAGTGGAAGAAGTTTACGGGCCTGCCATTCGTTTTCGCGGCGTGGATCGCTAACAAACCTATCTCAGAAGAATTTGTAAAAGAATTTAACCAGGCGTTGCGCCACGGCTTAGCTCATCGTACCGATCTTTTGAAAGTATTGCCTCATCGTGCCGATTTTGACCTGGAAGATTACCTGATGCACAAACTGGATTTTAACCTTACGGAAGAGAAGCGCAAAGCACTATATCTTTTCCTGGATTATATAAAAGCCCTGTAATTTGTTTGTGCGGCAAACAATCTTATTGTCACATTTGCTTTGCATTATACCATGGATAATCAAAATCTCAAAGGTCAGTCGGCTATAGTAACCGGTGCTGATAGCGGTATTGGCAAAGGCGTTGCCTTAGCGTTAGCACAGGCCGGAGCCAAGTTGTTAGTTAACTACTTTCATAACCTGCAGGCTGCGAATGAGGTTGTTAGCCAAATTATTGATGAAGGGGGAGAGGCGATAGCTTATCAGGCCGACGTGAGTAAAGAGCACGATGTGCAGCGGATGTTCGCCCACCATCTGGATGTTTTTGGTTCGATGGATATCCTGGTAAATAATGCCGGTTTGCAGAAAGATGCAAAGTTTGTGGATATGTCTTTAGATGACTGGAATACCGTCATCGGTACCAATCTCACCGGGCAGTTCCTTTGCTCTCGCGAAGCGGCAAAAATCTTCATACAACAGGGCATAAGAAAAGGTATTAGTAAAGCTGCCGGTAAGATCATTTGTATGAGCAGCGTACACGAAGTTATCCCATGGGCGGGTCATGTTAATTATGCGGCAAGCAAGGGTGGTATTAGCCTGTTTATGAAAAGCATAGCGCAAGAATTGGCACCTCAGAAAATCCGTGTAGTCGGCATTGGGCCGGGTGCTATTCAAACACCAATAAACAGGGACGCTTGGGAATCACCGGAAGCATTAACAAAACTCCTCACGCTCATTCCATATAACCGTATCGGCCAGCCGGAAGATATTGGAAAATTGGCGGCGTGGCTCGCGTCTGATGAGGCAGATTACATTACCGGCACCACAATTTTTGCCGATGGTGGAATGACCTTGTATCCGGGATTTGCCGATAACGGCTAAAGAATGTGGTTTTTTGTCATCATATCGTCACGAAATCCAATTCTATTTACAAGAATTTAACTTAGTGTACTTTTTACAATAAGTATTTGCAAGAATCTTTAACATATTGTAAAAATACACTAAGTATTGGCTCTTATTTTGACATTTTTGCTTTTTGCATAGTATAATTATCAAAATTTCATAAAAATTAACCGTTATTTTGACAATATTCAACTCTGGTGTATTTTTGTTGCATAAATTAAAAAAGACAAAGACAGCCATGAAGAAAATATTTTTAACCACAGCAGTTGCAGCATTATTAAGCGTTAACGTTTTTGCAGGCGACAAAGCTCCAAAAGTAAAAGACGATTCAGCTAACGTAACTTATTTAGCAATCAATAAATTTAACGCTGATTATTTTGGCGCTGAGAACGTAACCTGGAAAGTAACATCTAAATTCCAGAAAGTTACCTTCACTATCGACGGTGTACAAAAATCAGCTTTCTATAATCAACGTGGCGAATTGATCGGTACTACACAAACTGTACAATACAATGCGCTACCAGTATCAGCTCAAAAAGAGATCTCTGGTAAATACCAAGGTTACTTCGCAAAAGAAGTTATCAAATTAGAGAATGATGACAACGTTGATTCATTAGTTTACTTTGTTGACGTAGCAAATGACAACGAAGAAGTATTGTTAAAAGTTGTTCCGGGTTCTGGTGTTAGCTATTTCCAAAAAGTTAAATAATTCTCAACCCCAATATATAGTAAAAGCCGCCTGCACCTGCAGGCGGCTTTTTTTTGCGCTAAATTCCTGAAAAATAATTATTTACTTGAATATTAATATTTTATTATATTTGGTATAGATAGTTGTAATTCTACATTGATGATAAGGTACTTATTCAGTTTGAACTACTTACTAATCTTAACGCAATTATTAATATTAAAGAATTATGAAAACTAGAAAAGTAAAATGGTTTAACACCCAAAAAGGTTACGGATTTATTATAACCGAAGAAGGTAAGGACCTGTTTGTACACTTTAAAGACGTGCAAGGCGGTGTAAATGCAATTAAAGATAACGACGATGTGGAGTATGAGGAAGAGGAAGGCCGTAAAGGCTTGCAAGCCGTAAAGGTGAAAAAAGTTTAGTCCTACATAAACCTAATAACAATTAACCCCTGGCAACAGGGGTTTTTTTGTTTGCAAAAGTTTGTAGCCTTAACCGCAATAATTACCTTAGCACACCAATTATTCACAGTAAATGATAGAAGCTGCCCCATCTAAACTAACCCGCAATGCTATATTTTTAGTGTTGGTCGCATCACTTGGCTATTTTGTCGATATATACGATCTGCTGGTATTTTCTATAGTAAGAGTACCCAGCTTAACTGATCTTGGTTTAAACGAGGCAGAGATAACTACTAAAGGTCAGCTAATTATCAATGTGCAAATGGCAGGCCTGCTTTTGGGCGGTATAATCTGGGGAATTGTAGGCGATAAAATGGGTCGAATAAAAGTTTTGTTCGGTTCGATACTGCTGTATTCGATAGCTAATTTTGCAAACGCTTTTGTAGTTAATGTGCCTATGTATGCCGCTATTCGCTTTGTAGCGGGGATAGGGTTAGCAGGAGAGTTGGGCGCAGGTATAACCTTGGTAACCGAAACCTTGAGTAAAGAGAAGCGTGGATATGGCACCATGATCGTAGCTGTGATTGGCCTATTTGGAGCAGCAGCCGCCTATGCCGTGGCCAAGCATGGATGGCAAAGTGCCTACATGGTAGGTGGGGGCTTAGGCATCCTGTTACTGTTTGTGCGTATCGGTACATTTGAATCGGGCATGTTCCAGGATGTGCAGGAGAGCAAGGCTTCAAAAGGAAACTTTTTTATGTTGTTCACCAATTTTAAACGTTTTAAAAAATACCTTTTCTGTATATTGATTGGAGCCCCTTTGTGGTATGTGGTGGGTGTGTTGGTAACGTTTAGTCCAGAGTTTGGCAAAGCACTTCACTCAAAAGATGTGTTAAGTGCAGGCGAGGGGATTTTTTATACATATATCGGTATATCCATCGGCGATATTTTTGCCGGCTTGTTAGCTCAATTGATAAAATCCCGCAAAACTACCATGGCAGTTTTTCATGTGTTATCTACCATTGCTGCCATAATTTATTTAAGGTCGGAAGGTATAACGCATGAGCGCTTTATTTGGGTTTGCTTTTTTATGGGTTGCTCGGTAGGGTATTGGGCTACGTTTGTAACTATTGCAGCAGAACAATTTGGTACTAATATAAGGGCTACCGTAACCACTACTGTACCTAACTTTGTAAGAGGCTCGTTAATTCCTATAACCCTCGCTTTTAACGCACTTAAAGTTAGTTACGGGCAAATAAGCGCAGGTTATATCATGATGATAGCCCTAACCGTTATTGCATTGTTTGCACTTAGTCAGCTAAAAGAAACCTTTGGCAAGGATCTCAATTATATTGAAGAAGAAGCAGGGGTTAGTTAGGCATTTAATGAGTGAATTAGTGATTGATGGAAGGAACGAATGTTTTTAGATTGGATAACTCAAATGGCATAGAGTAAACAGATTTGTTTACTTTGCTTAACTTTGATGCCTTAAAGCAACTCACTCATTCGCTCATTCAATCTATCACTCATTGATAACTCACGAACAAATTGCCGCCGATTACCAGCAAATACAGGACGAGATATGTGCCGCACTTGAAGCAACCGACGGGAAAGCTAAGTTTGAACAGGAACTTTGGGAACGCGATGGCGGCGGCGGTGGCCGCACCCGCGTTATACAAAACGGAAACATATTTGAAAAGGGTGGAGTAAACTTTTCTGCCGTACACGGCCAGTTACCCCACACGGTTAAAAAGGCCTTAAATGTAGAGCAGGACGATTTTTTTGCCACTGGCGTATCCATCGTTATTCATCCTAATCATCCCTTGGTGCCTATCATTCACATGAATATCAGGTATTTTGAGATGCCATCGTCATTTCATAGTAATACCCCGCCGGTTCGTTGGTTTGGTGGCGGGATCGACCTTACACCACATTATGTTTTTGAGGAAGATGCAAGTTTCTTTCATCGACAATTGAAAGACACCTGCGATAAGTTTAACTCAGATTTTTATCATCGTTTTAAAGCCTGGGCCGATGACTACTTTTACATCAAACACCGTAACGAAACACGCGGCATAGGTGGCATATTTTATGATCGATTAACAGCCACTGATGAGATAACCTGGGAGCAGGTGTTTGAGTTCTCCAAAGCCGTGGGACGTACCTTTGCGCCAACCTACGTTGAACTGGTTAACCGCAACCGCGACAAAACATTTACCGAAGAACAACAGTTATGGCAGTATCAACGCCGTAGTCGCTATGCAGAATTTAACCTGGTGTATGATGCAGGCACAAAATTTGGATTGGAAACTAACGGTCGTATTGAATCGATACTGATGAGCTTGCCGCCGACTGCCAAATGGATGTACAACTACCAGGCACAGCCGGGCAGTGAGGAAGAGAAAACGCTGGGCTTATTGAAAAAAGGAATTAATTGGGTTTAGATGAAGTATTTAGTTATTGTTGTATTGCTTTTGGTTGTTTTATCATCGTTTAAAATTGATGGTGGCTTAACCGGTAGATGGGAGTATAGCGGCGGTGTATATAATGGCAAGCCTTCTCCGGCTTCTACAGAATATACTTTACGCAGACAATACAACGATGATCATTACGCAGGCACGTACATCGAAAAAGATGCCCAACCACTTACTTACGAAACAGGCAATTATAAACTTGTGCAAGATAGTTGCTTAGAAACGCAGACATACAGCGCCCAGCCATCTAAGTGGCTTAATGTTACCATAAAGTATCATTTCCAGATCCGTAGCGATACGCTGGTATTTAATGGTGTGCTACCTAACGGAACCGTTGTAGAGGAATACTGGAAAAGAGTACAGTAGCAAAACTTATGGCAGTTTCTTGGCTATTTTTGTCCTCGCTCTCGCACCAACTTCCGGCACCGTATACAGTGTGAAAAACCGGCAGAATGTTAGTAAAAAAACCGCTATTCTCTGTATAATTTGTTATCTTCGCAGGTCGCTTTAGTTACAGATAAACCTATTTTACAAGCGCCATAACTGTCTACAGAAAAATTAAAAATGGCTGAAGATTTAGAAAACGAGAACTCCCACAAAGAAGACCGAATAATTCCGATAAATATTGATGAACAGATGCGATCAGCTTACATTGACTATTCAATGTCTGTTATCGTATCAAGGGCTTTACCCGATGTACGCGACGGTTTAAAACCGGTACACAGGCGCGTACTTTACGGCATGCTCGATCTCGGCCTGAGTAATAACAAGCCGTACAAAAAATCAGCCCGTATAGTGGGTGAGGTGTTGGGTAAGTACCACCCGCACGGCGATACTTCAGTATACGATGCCATGGTACGTATGGCGCAAGACTGGAGCTTGCGCTACCCATTTGTTGAAGGACAAGGTAACTATGGATCGATAGATGGTGACCAGCCTGCAGCAATGCGTTATACTGAGGCAAAGCTTCAGAGAATAGCCGAAGAGATGTTAGCTGACATCAATAAGGATACCATCGACTTCCAGCTTAACTTTGACGACTCTTTGCAAGAGCCAACCGTGTTGCCTGCTAAGTTCCCCAACTTATTGGTTAACGGTGCATCTGGTATTGCAGTAGGTATGGCTACCAATATGGCGCCACATAACCTTAATGAGGTTATTGATGCTACGTTAGCTTATATCGATGATCGTGATATTCAAATTGAAGAGCTGATCAAACACGTTAAAGGCCCTGATTTCCCCACAGGTGGTATTATCTATGGTTTTGAAGGCCCACGCGCTGCATTAGAGACCGGCCGCGGCCGTATCGTTATCCGTGCAACTGCCGAGATTGAAACTTACAACAACGACCGTGAGCGTATCATCGTTAGTGATGTGCCTTACCAAGTTAACAAAGCTTTGATGATCGAGCGCACTGCCGAACTCGTTAACGAGAAAAAGATCGAAGGTATCTCTGCTATCCGCGATGAATCTAACCGGCAAGGGATACGGGTGGTTTATGAGATAAAACGCGATGCTAATGCTTCTATCGTTTTAAATAATCTTTATAAATATACTTCACTACAGACCTCGTTCAGTGTAAACAATATAGCGCTGGTTAATGGCCGCCCAATGTTGCTTAATCTGAAAGACCTGATCCATCACTTTGTTGAACACAGGCATGAGGTAGTTATACGACGTACCAAGTTTGAGCTTGCCGAGGCAGAAAAACGTGCGCATATTTTAGAAGGTTTACTGATAGCGCTCGATCATCTTGATGAGGTTATCAAGCTCATCCGTGCATCAGGTACACCTGATGAAGCGCGCGAAGGTTTGATGACGCAATTTGGCTTAAGCGACATACAGGCACGTGCTATCCTGGATATGACGCTTCGCCGTTTAACAGGTCTGGAGCGTGATAAGATCCGTGATGAGTATGATGCGCTGATGAAACAGATAGAATACTTAAAGTCTGTTTTGGCTGATGAAGGCCTGCGTATGGGTATTATCAAAACGGAATTGGCCGAGATACAAGAGAAATACGGTGATGAACGTAAAACCAAAATTGTACACTCATCTGCAGAGATGCAAACCGAAGACTTTATTGAGGATGAGGATGTTGTGATCACCATCTCTCACGAGGGTTATATCAAACGCACGTCATTGACTGAATATCGTCGTCAGGGCAGGGGGGGTAAAGGCTCGTTGGGCAGCAACAGCCGCGATGCCGACTTTATAGAGCACCTGCTCATCGCATCAAACCATAATTACATGCTGTTCTTTATCGAGAGCGGGCAATGTTTCTGGTTACGTGTATTTGAAATACCTGAAGGCACCCGTACCTCAAAGGGCCGTGCAATACAGAATATTATCAATATACCTAAAGAGGAGAAGATAAAGGCATACATCAAATTGAAGTCGTTAAAAGACAGGGAGTACCTGGAGAACAACTTCATTATCATGTGTACCAAAAAAGGTGTTATCAAAAAGACATCTTTAGAAGCATACTCACGCCCGCGTGCAAATGGTATCAACGCCATCAACATCAACGAAGGCGATTCGCTGCTTGAGGCAACATTAACCACTGGTGCAAGCGAAATTGTAATGGCACTGCAATCAGGCCGCGCAATTCGCTTCAATGAGTCTACTGTAAGGCCAATGGGGCGTACAGCAACCGGTGTACGTGGTATAAGCCTGGATAGTAATAACGATGAGGTAGTTGGTATGATAAGCATCAATGATACCGAAACAACTGTGTTAGTAGTATCAGAGAAAGGTTACGGTAAACGTACTGATATTGAAGACTACAGGGTTACCAACCGTGGGGGTAAAGGTGTAAAAACTTTAAACATTACTGAAAAAACCGGAAACCTTGTTGCCATAAAAGGTGTTACTGATACGGAAGACTTAATGATCATCAACAAATCGGGCATTATCATACGTATGGCTATTGCCGAGTTACGTACAATGGGCCGTGCAACGCAAGGGGTGAGGTTAATTACGTTAAAAGGTAACGACGAAATTGCATCGGTTGCGACTGTTGAGCACGTAGAGGAAGAAGAGCTTGACGAGGCGGTAACAGCAGAAGCAATAGCCGACAAGGAGATTGCCGAGCAAACTGACGCCGATATTGCTACCGGAACCGAAGATTCTGACATTAAACAAGATACAAAAATAGACGAAGGTAATGCAGATGATGCAGCTACCGAGGATGACCAAACCGAATAGCTTATGCGAAAAAGCAAGTTAGGGTTATTTATAGCAGGGTTGTTTATTACATCTTGCGCTTTTGGGCAATCAGAAGCGTTAAAGAGTGTGGTAAACAACCTCGCTTTTTATAAGCAAAAAGCAGATATTGCATTTTTAGCGCGAGCAAAGAAATCTGCAGATAGCCTTGTAGTAACCAAAAAAGACTCGAACGATATTGAAAAGAATATTTACCGTTTAATTGTGTACTCGAGCATATTACAGGTAGATTCGACAAATACATTAAACCAACCGGACGGTTTTGTAGACCAAACGGCCACTTTGTATGAAAAGTTTGCTGCCAAAAGCAAAATATTCAATTACCAGGCCGAAATGGACTATTCGCGCCGCTGCCTGTCAAATGCATATGTTCGTAAAGGGTTTACGTTAACCCGTAGCAACGATTTCAAAGGCGCGACATCTGCTTTTCAAAATGCTAAAAAATACGCGCCCGGTCAAAAGAATATCAATGTCTATTTGGCTTATGCAATAAATAAGCAAGGCAATCTGCAGGATGCCGCTAAGTATTATGATAATTTAGTAAATACAGATAGTACTAAGCTGGAGTATCTGGAAACGGCGTCGTCAATTTATAAATCATTGGGTGATACTGCGCGAGCCTTGCAAATTGTGAAAAAGGGGAGGAAGTTACTGCCAACAAATAAACAATTACTGCAGGATGAAGCTAACATTTACAATAATAAGCGTGATTATAAGTCGTTAGAACCACTATTGTCGCAGCTTTTAGATAATAACGCAAGTAATCCGGATATAACTTTTGTAGCAGCAAACTGTTATGATAATTTAAACCAATTTGATAAGGCGGAGTCTTTGTATCTGCGCGCCATCGAGTTGAATGGCAATGCATATGAGCCGGTATTTAACTTAGGCTTGTTATATTTTAAACAAAGCGCGGTTAAAAAAGATGAGGGCGAAAGAAATATAACTAATGCAATTTTGTGGTTAGAAAAGGCAAACGAAATGGCTCCGCGCGATAAAAAGTGTCTTGAGTTACTGGCACTTGCATACAATAAAACTGGAAATCAATCACAGTTGGAACGGGTTAACAGCCGTTTGGAACAAATAAATTAATAAACTAAGAATGCGGCTTCAAAACCGCCAAACACACTCATTACCAATCAAAAACAGTAACGATGAAAATTAAATTCTTAATGATAGGCGTTTTAGGCCTCGTCTCTACAGCAGCTTTCGCACAAAAAGGGGAGTTGAGCACTGCACAGTCTGAGTTCGACAAATACCAGGGGCTTAAAAGCCAACCTGCATTGGCTAAGCCAGCTTTGGTTAAGGCGCAGGAAGCTATCGATAAAGCATCAGCTAACGAAAAAACCTCTCAATTGCCTTTAACATGGGCAGTAAAAGCATCAATTTATGCCGGTTTAATAGAAACCAGCGATCAAAATGCACCCGAAACTGCACTGCCTTATTTTACTACCGCAAGCGATGCCTTAAAAAAAGCAGAAGAACTTGATAAAAAAGGTGAAAACAAAAAAATCATAGACAATGCCAAAATTACACTTGGCCAATACCAGGGTAACAAAGGCGCTAAAGAATTCAACGCTGGTAAATTCGAAGAAGCCTACAAATCTTTTGATTATTACCGCAACATGAATCCCGAGGATACTACAGCAATTTTGTATACTGCTATGGCTGCCTTTAATTCAAAAAATTACCCGGCTGCGGCTACCAATTACAGCAAATTGGTGACCACCAAATATTCAAGAGCTGATAGCAGTTATGCTATTCTTGTAAATTCTTATTTATTAGCAAAAGATACCGCCAATGCGTTAAAATCTATTGATGAGGGTTTAGCCAAGTTTCCTAAACATGCACCTTTAAGGGCGAATCAAATAGATATCGCTTTAAAACAAGGAAAACAAAAGGAAGTAGTAGATAAACTTACAAGCGCAATTGCTGCCGATCCGAAAAATAAAGATCTTTATTATTACGCAGGTTTAGCGTATTCACAAACAGCTGATTCTTATACCTCGGGTAAAATTGCTAAAGCGGCACCAGCTGCAAAAGCAACTATGGAAGCCGATAAGAAATCAAGCTATGACAAAGCCGCTGAAATGTACAAAAAGGCGATTGAGCTTGACCCGAACTACTTTGAAGCAAATTTAAATTTAGGTTTCGTTTATTTATCACCCGCAATTGTTACTTACAATGCTGCTAATAAATTGCCGGCAAACAAACAAAAGGAATATACTGCACAGATTGCAAAAGCAAGCGCTATGTTTGACGCTGCCAAGCCGTATTTATTAAAAGCTGTTGAGCTTAACCCTAAGTCTGTAGATGCTCTTAATGGTTTGATGACGTATTACAAAGGTAAACGCGATGATGCAAACGCAAATAAAATTGATGCACAAATTAAAGCATTAGGAAAGTAATAAGTAGGAGCCTGTAGCCATACAGGCTCTTTTAAAATACTTTTTACTTAACATAATATTAATTATATGAATTTATAATGGATTTATTTTTATGCTGATTTTTCATATTTATAACATTTCAACACATTAATGTCACCTTGATATAACGTTTATTACCTAAATGAACAACTTTGCCTAAATTGTTATTAACGTTGAGTATAAAGAATAAGAATATGGATTTACAACTAAAAAATAAGATTGCCTTGGTAACCGGTTCAACTGCAGGCATTGGTTACGCCATTGCAAAGTCGCTGGCTAATGAAGGCGCAGTGGTTTACATAAATGGCCGCAATAAGTCGAAGGTTGATGAGGTTGCTCAAAAGCTCATCGCGGAAAGCGGTAATCCGAATATTAAAGGCATCGCTGCAGATTTTTCAGACAAGAAGCAAATTGAGAATTTATTACATCAACTTCCTGAAATTGACATTCTCGTAAATAACGTAGGGATTTTTGAGCCGAAGCCGTTTGCAGATATTTCTGACGAAGACTGGATGAAGTTTTTTGAAGTGAATGTGCTAAGTGGCGTGCGTTTATCACGTGCATATTTCGATAAAATGTTGGCAAAAAACTGGGGTCGCATCATTTTCATCTCAAGTGAATCCGGCATTCAAATCCCTGAAGAAATGATTCATTACGGTGTGAGCAAAACTGCGCAGATAGCTGTGGCACGTGGGTTAGCAGAATTAACCAAACACACCGGCGTAACCGTGAATACAGTATTGCCGGGCCCAACACTTTCCGAAGGCGTTGGTGATTTTGTAAAAGCCCTTGCAGAAGGTCAAAATAAAACCACAGAACAAATTGAAGAAGAATTTTTCATTCATATGCGCGGTACATCACTGTTAAAGCGCTTTATAACACCTGATGAGATCGCCAATGCCGTAACATATATCGCAAGCCCATTGGCAGCGGCTACCAACGGTGCAACTGTGCGGGCAGATGGCGGCGTTATCAAATCAGCATTTTAAACAATATCGATCATAAAAAATGCCCGGGCATTTACTGCTCGGGCATTTTTTATTTCGCTAAAAAACCAATTACATAGGTTTTTTAGTTGTGTCTGTCTTGGTTGTGTCTGGCGCTTTTGTAGTGTCTGTAGCTGCCGGTGCAGTTGTAGCCGCTGCAGAATCTGTTTTAGTGCTGTCAGCACCGTTTGTAGCTTTTTCTGAACCACAACCCGTCACGATTGAACCAATGATCATTGCCGCTGCGGCAAATGCAAAAAATTGTTTTTTCATGGATATAAGTTTAAAGATGTTTGTTATTCGTTGTCTTTTAACAGTTTATTAAACCGCTTAACTCTATTTTTGTTTATTAAAATTTTACAAAACTTGTTTAAACTTATTCATGCTCAAAATAATTTCCACATTTTAGCCTCATCTCATTTAATACTTATATTTTTTCTGATATTTAAGCGTAATGGTGCTATCAGAAACATCGCTCAAATGGATAATGCGCTTCTATCCTCCCCTCTTGTTCCAGCGTATTTGGATACACCGGTTCTACAAGGGTTTCAGAGGAGTTGAAGTAAAGGTCTTTAAAAGTATTTTTAACAAAAATTATAACGGAACAATCTTTGGCGGGACAATTTTTGCAGCCGCAGACCCCTGTTACCCGGTTCTTTTTGACAGGATCTTGAAATCTCCGGACCGGAGACTGAAAATATGGTCAAAATCATCGAAGATCGATTTTTTGAAGCCTGCAAATTCTTCTTTAACGTTTAAAATATCAATAACAGATCAGCAGCTACAAGAAGCTCTTGCGGTGCTTAATGCATCAGGAAAATATGAAAACACTCTTGCGATAGATATTTTTAACGTTGATGGTGAAATTTGTGTTTCGTTACAAAACGAAGTTTATATACGAGACCTTAACTTTAAACCTACAGAATAATGCCAGTGTACATGAATGATGCCCTGTTTGCTAATAAGGGCTATCGCATATCAACCGATAACTCCCTGCTTGATTTTGATACGATATTTAAATACCTTGATAACGATTCTTATTGGGCCAAAGGCATACCGGCAAATAAACTGAAAAAAGCTATAGACAATTCGCTTTGTTTCGGCGTTTATAAGGGAGACAAGTTAGCTGGTTTTGCTCGTATAATAACCGATAAAGCCACGTTTGCTTATTTGTGTGATGTGTTTATTTTAGAGCCTTACCGAAACATTGGTTTATCAAAATGGCTTGTGCAAACAATTATATCGCACCCCGATCTGCAGGGCCTGCGCCGTTTTGTTTTGGCTACATTAGATGCACACACTTTGTATAAACAATTCGGTTTTGAACAAATCACACGTGCTGACCGTTGGATGGAAATATTTACGCCTTATAAATAAAGAAACTAAGAAATGAACTTAAAGAGACAGATACTTGAAGGCGAGGGCGTAAAACTTGATTTTAAGAAAACCATTACCAGTTGCGAAAAGATAGCTAAAACAATGGTTTCTTATGCTAATAATGTTGGCGGCCGCCTGCTTATCGGCGTACTTGATGATGGTACTATAAAAGGCGTTAAAGATGAGACAGAGGAGCGCTACATGATAGAAAAGGCTGCGCATTTTTTTTGTCGTCCTGCTCTTGAACCAATTTTTGAAGAGGTTTATTATGACGATAAGATAGTACTGATGGTTGATATACCGGAAAGCGCTGAGAAGCCCCATTACGCGCTCGCCGAAGACGGCAAATGGTGGGTATATATCCGAGTAAAAGATAAAAGTGTGCTGGCTAGTAAAGTAGTGGTTGATGTTTTACGCCGCGGTGCGGACAAAGAAGGTGTGCTGATCGAGTACTCATCGAAAGAAAAGGCTTTACTTGAACATTTGGATAAACAAGACCGCATAACAGTAAAAGAGTTTTGCACGTTGTTGAATATCGGCCGCAGGCGCGCGCAGCGTATATTGGTTGACCTGGTATTATCAGGTGTATTGGCAGTACACACTACCGAGAAAGAAGAGTTTTACACAGCCATGTAGTTTAACACCCTAATGTTTACCTTTGCCGGCTCCTTCATGTGCCGGTTATGAATACGCTGCTTAAAAAATATGATTCTTATTATCGGGATAGCTTAAAACTGGCTATACCGGTGGTATTATCGCAGATTGGCCACACGCTGGTGCAGTTGTCTGATACCATCATTGTTGGTCAGTTTGCAGGTACCAATGCCTTAGCCGGAGTATCGTTATCAATTAGCACCTTTCTTGTTCCCCTGGCTATTGGTTTGGGGATCAGCTATGGCATTACCCCTCTTATTGCACAACATAACGGCCGTAAAAACTTTGCAGAGTGCGGCCGTTTGCTGAGCAATAGTTTGCTGCTTAACATCCTTACAAGTTTTGCATTGTTCGCCGTGGTTTACTCGGTGATGGCGTTATTTATCAATAAACTCGATCAATCTCCCGCAGTTGTAGCGCAGGCTAAACCGTTTCTTTTTCTGTTGAGTTTATCGATGGTGCCCCTGATGATATTTGATGCCTTTAAGCAATTTGCCCAAGGGTTAGGCTTTACTAAACAGGCCATGTACATCACTATCGCAGGCAACATCCTCAATATTTTGGTGGGTATCGTGTTAGTGAAAGGAATGTTCGGTATACCGCCTATGGGAATCCGTGGCGTGGGTTACAGCACTTTAATAGACCGTTGTTTAATGGCAATAGCCATGGCGATATACGTTTTGCGTTCGCCTTCTTTTAAAAAATATCTGCATGAGTTTGCGTTTAAGAACGTAGAATGGTTGCGCATAAAGCAGCTACTGCAGATAGGTATGCCGGTAGCTTTGCAGGCGACATTTGAGCTAAGTGCATTTGGCGGGGCTTCTATTCTCATCGGTACTATCGGGCCGGTACAACAAGCTGCACATCAAATTGCCATATCATTGGCTGCAATGACCTATATGATGGCAAGTGGGGTATCATCGGCGGCGGCGGTAAAATCCGGTAACTATTTTGGAGCCGGTAAACATCGCGAGCTGCGGTTGTCTGCTATATCAAATTATCACATCGTTATTGTATTTATGTGCGTTACAGCGATCATATTTACTTTCTGTAACCAATGGCTGCCATGGATATATACAACAGATAAACGCGTGATTGCTATTGCAGCACAGTTACTTGTGGTTGCGGCAT
Organism: Mucilaginibacter sp.; assembly: GCA_016763755.1. Taxonomy (GTDB): domain Bacteria; phylum Bacteroidota; class Bacteroidia; order Sphingobacteriales; family Sphingobacteriaceae; genus Mucilaginibacter. The sequence continues at coordinate 8,816 of JAESTD010000141.1, read as the reverse complement.
TCTTTCAATTATTCGATGGAACGCAGGTGGTTGGGCTGGGGATATTGCGTGGTATGGGCGATGTTAATAAACCTACGGTAATCACTTTTATCTCTTATTGGATAATAGGTTTGCCTATCGCCTATCTGCTCGGTATACATTTTAAAATAGGCGTGACAGGTGTATGGTATGGCCTGGTGTGCGGATTGGCAGCATCATCGATCATGCTGTTCTTTAGGTTTCAATCCATTAGTAAAAAACACCAGATTGTTGTGGTTGATGATTTAAAAGAATAGTTCAACTGCTACGCGGTAGGTATTGCAATGCGCCTCAACAATATCTTTTATCTGCGGCGAATATCCCCCACCCATACTTACTTGTACCGGTATGTTAGCTTGCTTGCATTGCGAAAGAACAAATCTGTCGCGCTCTTTGCATGCCTCTTTACTAAGTGATAGTTTGCCTAATTTATCTGATGAAAGAACATCTACACCCGAAAGGTAAAATATAAAATCGGGCTTTTGTTCTTCTATTAATTTTGGCAGAGCTGCCTTAAGCAAGGTTAAATACTCCTCATCTGCAATGCCGTCATCTAATGGTATGTCAAGGTCTGAACGCTCTTTTCTAAATGGGAAATTCTTATCGCCATGCATCGAAAAAGTGAACACACGCGGCTCGTGCTCAAATATTTGTGCAGTGCCATTTCCCTGGTGTACATCTAAATCTACAATTAAGATAGATTTATATAAGTTATTACTTAACAAATAGTTAGCTGCAATCGCCTGGTCGTTTAATAGACAGAAACCTTCTCCCCAATTTGTACCGGCATGGTGGGTACCGCCGGCTACGTTTAAAGCGATACCGTACTTTTTGGCATATTGGCAACCATTAATAGTTCCTTGTGCAATACAACGTTCGCGATCAACCAAACGTTGCGTTAGCGGGAATCCAATACGCCGTTGTTCTTTGGGGGGCAATGTAAGGTCGCGGAGTTGATGCCAGTAATCGGCGTCATGGGTAAGCAAAATAACATCCTCATCTACTAATCCCGGCGAAAAGAGATTTTCAGAAATGATAACACCCTCATGAAGCAACTGTTCAGGTATAAGTTCGTACTTCAGCATCGGGAACCGGTGCCCCTCCGGTAGTGGATGAGCATATATAGGGTCGAACGCTATTTTAAGCATTGTTTCCCTCAAATATTTCGCCTACGTGTTTGCGGATATTATTGCAGATATCGTCAAGCGGCAGATCGTTTGGGTCGGTGCCGAACGGATCTTCGATCTCCTCCGCTATCAGTTCAATGCTACCAAATACATATAATACAATCGCGATAATGGGCATAATGAAATACTTCAGATCAAAACACCAGGTTAGCGGCAGTGTCATCATGTACAGGAAGATGAATTTTTTGATGAACACGCTATAAGAGAACGGAATAGGTGTTTTCTTGATCCGCTCGCATGCACCACAAATATCTGTAAAAGAAGTAATTTCAGTAGTTATGCTCACCAATTGCTCAGGGTTTATTTGGCCTGCTTTATTTAGAGTATAAACTTTGCCGATGATAGCTGATGCTATTTGGTTAGGGACATGCAGCGAAGGGTTTATACTGAAAGGGCTCTCCTGTTCGGTGTTATAGCTATCTCGGAGATGATCTTTCATAGCCCTTGCGTATCGCGGAATAGCGTAATTAAAAAACGCAGCATCTTGAATGCCCACCAAATGCTTTAGCTTGATAGCCAGATTACGGCTGTTGTTTACCAGACTACCCCAAAGTTTGCGGCCCTCCCACCAGCGGTCATACGCCGAGTTGATACGAAAAGCCAGCAGCAACGAGAATACAAATCCTATAGTCTGATGAATATAGATTACCTTCTTGAGCATCGAGGTCTCGGGTAGGTGCCAAAAGTCTGTAAGAAAATATGTAACTATGCCGGCATAAGCCGCCAGAATCAGCATTAGTGGAAAGAGCTCGCGGAGTGTATCGGCCTTTTCTACTCTGAATAGAAGCTTGAACCACTGTTTGGGATTATAGGATACCATAGGTTATGCGTTAGTGGCGCCAAGGGCTTTAAAAAGGCCTTCAGCGGTGTAGTAGACATCGGTGAATGAATTGTAAAGTGGTACAGGGCTTAAACGGATCACGTCCGGCTCGCGCCAGTCGCCGATAATGCCGTTTTGCGCAAGATGATCGAAAATCGCGCGGGCGTTGCGCTTGCAGACAACGGAAAGCTGGCTACCCCTTTCTTTCTGATCTTTTGGGGTGATGATGCGATAAACTTCTTCCCCGTGCTTTTGATTGATATTATTGATGAGGTACTCCAGATAACCGGTCAACAGGTCGCTTTTCTTTCTGAGTGGCGTGATACCACCTGCGCTTTCGAAAATATCCAACGAGGCTTTATGTATTGCCATCAATATCACCGGACTGGTGCTAACATTCCAACCTTGCGCGCCCAATTCAGGATCAAATCCCGGTTGCATCAGGAATTGTTTATCGCGGCGATAGCCCCACCATCCTGCAAAGCGGTTAAGTTTATCGTTAGCGAAATGCCGCTCATGGATGAAAGCCCCGCTTATACCGCCCGGCCCAGAGTTCATGTATTTGTATGAGCACCAGGTGGCAAAATCGGCACCCCAATTGTGCAATTGTAAAGGCACATTGCCGGCAGCGTGTGCCAGGTCTAAACCCACCATTGCGCCAGCTTTGTGTCCAGCTTTTACAATGGCTTCCATATCAAACAGCTGCCCGGTATAGTAGTTGATACCGCTGAACAATACCAGGGCTATCTCGTCGGCGTTGTCTTCTATCTGTTCAATGATGTCTGCGGTACGTAAAGTAACCTCACCCGCACGCGGAGTAACCTCTATGATAGCCTCTTTAGGATCAAAGCCATGGAAGCGCACCTGGCTTTCAACCGCGTACTAGTCTGACGGGAACGCGCCTGCTTCCATTAGTATTTTAAATCTTTTATTTGTTGGTTTATAGAAACTTACCATTAGTAAATGAAGATTTACTGTAAGTGAGTTCATTACAGTTATTTCTTTCTCATTTGCACCAAATAAGTCTGATAACATGGGTAATAATGCCTTATGATAGTTAAGCCATGGATCATTACCCATAAACCAGCCTTCAACAGCGTAGCCTCCCCAGTTATCCAGTTGTATTTTTATGTATTCGCCTGCTGCCCGCGGTTGTAAACCTAATGAATTACCGCAAAGGTAAATGGCTTTCTGCCCGTTATGCAACGGAAACAGAAACTCATCGCGAAAGCTTTTCAGCCCATCCTGTTCATCCAGTTGTTGAGCAAACTCAAGTGAATCATGGTAAATCATAAATCAATATTAGGCATTGTTTTAATCTTTGCAAAAACGGTTTTATTAAAAAATAAAACCACAGCGTTCATACGTTGTGGTTTACTTGTCTTATAAAAACGACCGGTTAAAGAGCTACTTTACCATGTTTGCCTTCATCATATTGTTTACCTGTTAACCGGGCTTTAAGCATATTGAATAATACCACCATTCGGCTGCTGCTGCTGTCCCAATATTCAGCGTCGTTAGGCTCTACTTTCAATAGCGTTAATTTAGGATCATTTAGTCCTTCGGGAAAGAAAGCCTCAATGAACGGGTTCCAAAGTTCTTTCATTTTTTCCTTATCGTGCTGCACGGTAGCCTCGCCTACTATGCTCAGGTAAGTATGGTTGTCCACATCAGAATATGTTAATGAGACCGAGTTCTCCATGGATATTTCGCTCACTTTTGGCGAATATTCGTTTGTGAAGAACCATATATTCCCGGCTTCATCAATATTGGCTGTACCCATAGGGCGGCTACTAAAGCCATGCTCCTCGCTATAAGTAGTTAGCATTGCTGTTTTAATCTCTTTTACCTTGTCTTTAAGATATTCAAGGCCTTCTGTTCTTGACCAATCGCTGCTCATAGTGTCTGTTTCTTTTTAATAGATGAGCAAATAACCAAGCTGAATATTATTTGTTAGGCTTGCTCACATAATTATTTCCTTTTACATAAAACCGATACGGTAAAAAAGCATCCTCGCCGGCGTAATCAACACCTATCCGTGGAGCTGCCGCTATTTCATTATCTTTGAACACTAACCCGCGATCTTCTATCCAAATAATGTCGCTCTGTAAACTCTCGGCGTTTATCTGCCTTGATATTCCCATCGCCTTTGCTACCGAGCCCGGCCCTTTGGTGATGTTGGGCTTCAGTTGTTCCATTTTACGGCGATGGAGCATGGTTTCTATCCCATCTGTCGGTTGTATGGCCCTTATCAGAATAGCATGCGGTTCTCCTTCTGATGATGTAACAACGTTTAGCATCTCGTGGATACCGTAACACAAGTAAACATAAATAATGCCACCTTCGCTGTACATGGTTTTAGTGCGTGGTGTTAAGCGCCCGCTATATGCATGCGAAGCCTTGTCGATAACGCCTGCATAGGCTTCTGTTTCAACAATGTATCCACCGGTAAGCTTACCACCAATATAGGTAAAAAGGTACTTACCCAGCAAGTTGCGACTAAGGGCCACCACATTGGGGTTTTTATAGTACAGTTGAGGTAACTTCATGTTTTCAGGATGTCGGCAAGAAAGGCGTTTATTTCCGCTGCCTTGTCAAATATCATAATGTGTGTGCCGCCTTTGATAACCGCAGTTGGGTTTTTAATGTTTTTGTACGGAAATACCAGATCACTATCTCCGATGATGTGGTAAAGGTTTGGCGGGATGACATCGTTGCGCCAGTTGAGGATTGCACCCATTGCCCATTTTAGAAATATGGGTGACGAATTTGATAACATGCTTTTGAACAATGCCTGATCTTCTTTTGACATGGAGCCGAATACCAGCCTGACTACAAATCCTAATTTATTAAATAACTTGCCGGACGTAAGTTTGTAAACAGGCAGTTTTCTGAAGATATTAAAGTACCAAGGAGTCTCGGAATCTGTCTTGATGCTTGATATTAATATAACCTTACCGAGGTTAACTCGTTTAGCTATTTCAGTTGATATTACTCCACCTAAAGATACACCGATTGTTATATCTTTATCGATTATATGATACTGATTAATAATTGATTGTGAATAATTAGCTAAAGTATCGGTAAGCTTAGGTTCGGGCCATTCAACGTAAACAACTTCATACCTATCGGGTATTTGAATGTTTTTAAACAGGCGCTTATCAGCACCTAAACCAGCTATCAAAAATATCTTAGGCATTGAATTTTATTAATTGTACAACCTGTTGCAGGTAGTTTGCATCCACATCATCAAACTTATCAAGATCTTCGCTGTCAACGTCTAATACACCTATCACATGATCTTCATGAAATAACGGCAATACGATCTCTGAACGCGATGCTGAGCTACAAGCAATATGGCCAGGAAACTCTTCCACATCGGGTACTATCAAAACCGCAGCTTTTTCCCATGATGTTCCGCAAACGCCTTTACCTTTTGCAATACGAGTGCATGCAACCGGTCCCTGGAAAGGGCCTAAAACGAGCTCGTTGTTTTTTACCAGGTAAAAACCTACCCAAAACCATTTGAATTGTTCCTTTAGCGCTGCTGCAACGTTAGCCAAGTTGGCTATCAGGTCGGTTTCGCCATAAAGTAAAGCTTCAATTTGTGGGATAAGCGAGCGGTATTGCTCTTCTTTATCCGCGGATGTAGTGATTTTAAGATCTTCTGCCATATTATCAAAAGTAATTACACTGCGCTGAAAGTAAATAAGCTAAATCTCATATTTAATATTTTAATTCGCGGATAGATGATCGTTAGCCTCACCATAGTACGTTACCGCAAGCTTTTTGTACCCTTTGCTTTGTTTGCCATGGCCCTGCACCGCCTCCCCATGATGCTGCAGGATGGCTGTACATTTTGGAAGCTATTGGGCACCGGCCGTAATGGAACCTTTGATTTGCAGCCCGATTGGCAGCAGTGGGGATTGCTGGCTGTGTGGGATGACCGTGAAGCTTACGATCGCTTTGCCAAGGGCTCTTTTATAAGCAAATGGTGGCGCATGCTGGCTAATGAGGGTTGGACGGTTTTGTGCCGGCCTATGCAAAGCCACGGCAAATGGGATGGCAAGGAACCTTTTGGTAAAGTGAACGTGAAAGAAATTGATGGTCCGATAGCGGTACTTACCCGCGCAACCATCCGTGCAAGCAGGTTGAAAAACTTCTGGTCGCATGTTGATGAGGTGGCGCATCTGATGGCATCGGCACCGGGATATGTAACCTCTGTAGGTATTGGCGAAGCACCCGTTTACCGGCAGGCCACTTTCTCGGTTTGGGAAAGTTCTGAGCAGATGAAGGCCTTTGCTTACGGCAGCAAAGAACATGCTGAAGTAATCAAAAGAACACGAAGTGAAGCTTGGTATAGCGAAGAGCTTTTTGCCCGTTTTAAGATAATTGAAAGTATTGGCAGCATTAACGGAAAAGACCCCCTGGCCGGAATATTAAATACAATAGCACAATGAGAGTAATAGCAGAATTGCCGCACCCCGATTTTAAAATAACCATCATGAGTATGAACCAAAAGTTCATCGTGAAAATGGAACAAGGTACTTTAGAACAGACCTACAAAGTACCCGAAATGGATCTGACTGATGGCGTTAATTCGGTATTCGAAATATTAGATGAGGCTTTTCTTGCTAAAGTTTCAGTGCGGTTTACAGAAATGGGTAAAGATTACCATGAGGCTTATTACAGGTATAATTATTAATAGATATAAACATTGTAAATTATTGTAAAATAATTACTTATGTAAAATAATAAAAGCCTGCCAAATTTAATTTGGCAGGCTTTATACGTAAATGATGTTTTGGAGATATTTGGCGACGTAAGGATAAGATAAGACTTAATTTAAAATATTAAGATAAACATTTGAATATCAATTATTTATGTATAATTAAAATATGAATCCAAATTTAATTTGGTAAATATTTTCGGTAGTTTTTAGTTAATTTTGGACGTTTTTGATCTCCAACGTATATCGAGTTTATTCTGCCGCCAACAACTCTTCAACTACCATCGGCACCCCTATTGTTGCTTTATAAGGCATCTCTATAATTGAGCGGTTTGCAACGGTCGGGATGTTCGGATCAATAATATATTTAGTAACGGTGCGCGGTACATAATTGATCAAACCGGCGGCAGGATAAACAGCCAGCGAGGTACCTACTAAAATGAAAATATCGGCCTGTGAACAAAGTGCTGCCGCGGGCTCGATCATCGGCACGGCTTCGCCAAACCATACCACATGGGCGCGTAGTTGCGAACCCAGTTCGCAGGTCTCCCCCATCTTAATTTCCCAGCCATCTATAGGGTAAGTAAGCTTTGGGTTAACGCTGCTCTGCGAGCGTGTTATTACGCCGTGCAGATGCACTACATTTTCTGAGCCCGCACGCTCATGCAGGTCATCAATATTTTGGGTGATGATATGTACTTCGTACTTATCCTGCAGACTGGCCAGCGCATAATGGGCAGCATTAGGCTCAGCCTGCAAAAGAGACCGGCGGCGCTCGTTATAAAATTCCTGTACCAACTCAGGGTCACGCGCCCAGGCTTCGGGTGTGGCAACATCCTCAATGTTATATCCTTCCCACAAGCCATCACTGTCTCTAAACGTTTTTAAGCCGCTCTCAGCGCTTATCCCCGCGCCGGTAAGTACTACTATTTTCTTCATAGATTAAAGATGCTCTGGCCCTGAATTTAAAGAATTATTGGAATTAACATAATTTGCTGATGCCGGAGTGATTTTTAAAATTCTTTCAATTCAAATAATTCGAGTTCAAACATAAAAAAAGCGGTTAGTAACCCAACCGCTTTCTGATATTTAAATTTGTTAATTACAACGCTAACTGGCGCTCTGTGCGCAAAACATTGTATTTGCTTTTAGCCAGCTCAAAGCCACCAAAAAGAATAGTTCCAAACAGGATATCGCCGAACACCATGTTGCGCTCAAACGGAATTGCGGCTACTAAAGATTGGCCGTAACCAGCAAGTGTGTGCGGGTAAAGCGTTCCGTACAACCAAGGCAGATCTATCACCAACCAGTGGATCAAAACGCCAGCTAATGAGCCTAATGCCACATTGGCAACATTCACCTTCTTTATTAACGTGCCAATGAAAACCATCGCTGCAAAGCAAAGATACATCCAGATAGAATCTATGTTAAATAACACCCATTTTGATGTGTAAAGGTGATTAATAAATATATCGCTGATAAGAAGCGCTGCAACAGGTACAAGGTAGGCTTTCCATTTCTCGCTAAAATATGCGCCGCCAAATAATGCAATGGCACCAACAGGCGTAAAATTACTTAACACCGGAAATTTAAAACTAACCAAACGCATTGCCGCAGCGGCGAAGATCATTAAAATAAGCACCAGAGTGCGGGTATTATTTTTTTGTGACATGTTGTATCTATGTAATGCAAATTTACCTAATAAGCATTGTAAATAAAAGGGCTATTTGTTAACTAATATAACCCTGCCCGGGCTTATACCTGTGGTTATCGTATATTCCTTTTTGCCTGTTTTGTCAAACGCCGTTAATGTTCCGTTAGAGCTAAAATCCAAGGCATCTGTTACAAATATTTCGCCGGATTGTTCATCGGCTGCCAAGGCGAACACGCTTTTAAATGTCGTACCATCGGTAACAAAATTATCCTTTTCATGCACCTGTGTTTTTGCGTTATAAACAGATATCTTGTTATCGGCAGTTGGATAATACACAAAATCGCCAAGCGCTACTACAGGTACACTATAGCCAAGACTTACAGATGGTTTTGATTTTACCGCATCTGT
>JAESTD010000014.1 GCA_016763755.1 Mucilaginibacter sp. | reverse complement strand
CAAAAGTATTATTGTACTATGCCAGCCCGTTGAATAACCCGGCAAATGTTTCGCAAAGATGGCAGGATGTATCAGATGTGGCGCTTGAAATAATCAATGGCAACCGCTATTCGCTTGCGCCCGATTATCATGGCCTGTTTACGGGAGCACCCAACAGCGAAATAATTTTCGGTAAATATTTTTCAGCGGCAAATTCTCAAAACGTTGGCGTCTTTAGCGCTCCGCAGGGGAGCGGTGGCTTTGCCCAGCGTGCGCCTACCCAAAACCTGGTAGATGCTTATGAAATGACCAACGGTGTAATACCGGTAATCAATGGCGTCGTAAATCCCGATCCGGCTAACACCTACAACCCCGCAAATCCATACGTTAACCGCGATCCAAGGTTTTATGCTTCTGTTCTTTATAACGGGGCAACCTTTAAGGGGCGTCCGTTTCAGCCTTATGCAGGCGGGGCCGATTTTTCGGGACAGGACGCAACGCCAACCAGTTATGGCATGTATAAGTTTATTGACCAGGAATTACCCGTATCCAGCGCTACGCCGTATACTTATCCTTGGGTCTTTTCGCGCCTGGCCGAAGTATACCTTACCTATGCCGAGGCGCAGTATCACCTGGGTAACGAGGTTAATGCGCGCCTTTATATCAATAAGGTAAGGGCACGTACAGGTGTAAATATGCCAGCGGTAACAGAAACCGGGCCTGCCTTGCTTAGTCGTTTAGTTCATGAGCGCCAGGTAGAGTTTGCCTTTGAAGGCCAGCGCTATTATGATACCCGTAGATTAAAACTTGCGCCGCAGTTAGATGCTACACCCATACAAGGCTTTATTATCACAAACAATGGTGGTGGTAACTTTAGCTATAATCGGGTCAATTTACTTAATCGCGTATGGGCTGATAAACTGTATTACCTGCCTATAGCTACTAAAGAAGTCCGCTCGAGCGGTGGCAGCCTGGAGCAAACACCAGGATATTGATATCAATTTTAGAATAAAGATCCTCCACTTATAATTGGTTTAATTGGAACTTACCGGCAGCACAAGTTTGTTGTCGGTAAGTATTTTAATAAATACCTGGATCAAACAACCTAACCATAGATGAGATATTTCTTTACCATTTGTTGTTTATTGGCCTTTGCACTTGCTCTTAATGCGCAAACTGCTAAGCCCCTCAAAAGCGATCAATCCGAAAGAAAAATAGAAGGTATTATCAAGAAACTGACGTTGCAGGAGAAGGTAGATATGTGTGCAGGCGCTACCCCACAGATGGCTTTTAAAGGGGTAGAGCGCTTGGGCATCCCCAACGTGCAATGTACCGATGGGCCGCGTGGCCCAAGCAGGGGGGCGTCTACAATATTTCCTTCAGGGTTGGCATTTGGCTCGTCATGGAACCCTGAACTGGTTAAAGAGGCCGGGAGGGTAATGGGTAACGAGACACGAGCAAAAGGAATTGGCGTGCTGTTAGGGCCGGGCAATAACATTTTACGCGACCCGCTTAACGGCAGGTTTTTTGAATATTTTACCGAAGATCCTTTTCTTAATAGTGCTATCACGGTGGCCAACGTAGAAGGCGTGCAAAGTGAAGGTGTAGCCGCTTCGCTGAAACATTACGCCTGCAATAATCGCGAGGATAACCGAAATTTCTATATGTCTATGGTGGATGACCGTACCATGCATGAGATATATCTGCCCGCTTATAAAGCAGCTGTGCAAAAAGCTCACGTATGGACTATCATGACATCAGCCAACGGCGTTAACGGCGAGTTTGTAAGCGATAGCAAGAAAATGCTTACCGATATACTGAAAAACAAATGGGGCTTTGATGGCTTTACCCTCACCGATTGGCTACAGACCCGATCCACAGAAAAAGCTGCCCTTGCCGGGCTGGATGTATCAATGCCCGGTGGCAAGGATTGCTTGTTTGGGGATGCTTTGCTTAAGGCTATTGACGAAGGCCGCGTGCCCGTAGCTATTATTGACGATAAAGTACGCCGGATCCTTAGGATATACAACCACATTGGGGTTTTAGACGGCCGTTTTACAAAGAGCGGTGCTGCTGTAAACACAGCAGAGCATCAAACTGTGGCCCGCAAGGCTGCAGAAGAGGGTATGGTTTTATTAAAAAATGATGGCAAAGTATTGCCATTACAGGCAGATAAGATCAAAAGGGTATTGGTTATTGGCCCAAATGCAGATAAAAAATTATGCTATCCCGGTGGTGGCGGCAGTTCCGGGCAGCAGCCACCGTATGAGGTAACGGTTTTAAAAGGCATTAAAACATTTTTAGGCGATGCAAAAGTGCAGTACCTGCCATCAGATGAGTTGGGTGGTTTTACGCTGATTCCAAATAACGCTATTATGAACGCCGGTGGTGGTAACGGCTTTAAAGCAAGTTATTACATTAAGGGCAACGAGGCACCCGTACTAAAACGCGTTGATGCAAATGTAGATTTTATGTGGGAGATGAAATCGCCCGATGCATCTATTTCGCCCGACGCCTTTGCAAAGGCCCATTATGAAGGTAGATTGATACCGCCAATGGATGGTAAATATACCCTGCGGATCATCGTAAATGGTATAGCAAGAGTTTATCACGGGTTTGATGGTAAACAACAGATCGGTTTTGGCGACACCCAGCAAACCCTGAACGTAGTAAACACATCGGTTGATTTGCGTAAGGGTGAACCCTACGATATTGCTATCGACTTTGAAAAACAACCCGGGGATGCAGCCATCCGTTTAGAATGGGAATTACCTGAACCGCCTGCCGAAAAGCTGAAGGTATTGGATGATGCTGCCCAAAATGCTGATGCCGTGATCTACGTAGCCGGTATTGACCACAGTATGGATACCGAGGGCCGCGACCGTACGGATATATCGTTCCCCGGCGCGCAGCAAAATATCCTGAACAGGCTGAGCAAGCTTAATAAAAATTTAGTAACCGTGTTAGTGAATGGTTCGCCCTTAGAACTTGGCGGTTGGCTACCAAACGTACCTGCCGTGTTAGAAGCCTGGTATCCCGGCATGGAAGGGGGTAATGCCGTAGCAAATGTGCTGTTCGGTAAGGTCAATCCATCAGGTAAATTGCCGTTTAGCTGGCCAAAGAAACTGGCAGATTCACCATGCAAGGTGCTCGCAACAGAGAATAATGATATAGTTAACTACACCGACAGCTTAATGGTAGGTTATCGGTATTACGATACCAAAAATGTTGCACCGCAATTCCCGTTTGGTTACGGGTTAAGTTATACCAGCTTTAAATACTCAAAACTACAGATAGCCAAAATTAACGGCATCGTACACGCCAAACTTGATGTGACCAATACCGGCAGCAGGGATGGTGCCGACGTAGTTCAGTTATATGTAAAACCCGTAAACTCGAAAGTAGTACGCCCGGTTCACGAGCTTAAAGGCTTTAAAAAGATCATGCTAAAGAAAGGTGAAACCAAAGCCATTGAGTTTGATCTTTTATCTGATGCGTTTTCATATTACTCCACAAAAAAAAGCGATTGGCAGTTAGCTCCCGGTAAATATCAGTTACAGATAGCAGCATCATCACGTGATATTAAACTGGCAGGGATGGTAACGGTTTTGCGATAACATTAAGTTAATTTTAAAGGACCAGTATAACCTATTATGAATTTTACCACTATAAATAACTACAAGCAGTTTTTAACGCTGTTCTTACTTCTGCCGTTGGTAAATGCTTTACCAGCCTTAGCGCAGGTTGCTCCCTTTGCGCCAGCCGCTAAACAAATTAAAGCAGCTTTTAGTGAACAGGATAAAACTGCATTTATGACTCCCGCTAAGGTCTATTATCCGGAGACATGGTTTCATTTTATCGGTGGTAATGTTGCAAAAGCCGGTATTACTGCCGATCTGGAAGCCATTTCAGGAGCGGGTACTTCGGGTATTATGCTTTTTCACGGGCAGTTTGGCGGAAAATGGCCTGGTGTCGATCCGCAGATAACCTGTCTTAGTCCGCTTTGGGAAGATGCCGTAAAACATACTGCTACAGAAGCCAAACGTTTGGGCTTAAAGTTTCTGATGCAGAACTGCCCGGGCTGGGCCATGTCTGGCGGCCCGTGGATAAAGCCTGAAAATGCTATGCGCCAATTGGTATGGTCGCGTAAAGATATACAGGGTGGCAAGGGCAAAATAAAAATGCAACTGCCCATGCCGCAGCCATCGGCTGAAGATTGGCGAAACTACCAGTCAATCGCGGTTTTAGCCTTCCCAACTCCGCTGGGTGATGATGGTGATACATTGAAAGTAGCTTCAGCAAAAAGCGAGAGAAATGCCCAAATTGAAAATGTGCTGTTAAAACAAGCTAAAAAGTCTGTGACCCTTGTCGCATCTGCAACAGACAAGCCAAATTCATTTGAGATCAGCTTTGCGAAAGATGTGATAATACGCACCTTGCAATTACCAAGCGTAAATGCAATGAACAGTGCCTGGGTGTATGAGCCCGCTATCCATATAAAAATACAGGCTGTTACTGCTCAAGGCAAGTCTGTTGAGATATTCGACAAAGAGATTCCGCAAGGTAACTGGCAGGATGATGTGCCGCTATCATTGTCGTGCACAAAAGATGTTAAGGCAAAGAAATTTAAAGTTGTTATTGTAAATAAGCACGAAATGAAATTGGCTTTCTTCAATTTCCTATCGGCGGCAAGGCAGGATAATTGGGAAACAGAAGCAGCCTGGACGTTACGTTCGGTGGGTTCTGCCAACGAGAAATATACGCAGGATAAGAAAGCATATCTTGATCCGGCACAGATACTCGATATCAGTAGCTATATAGATGCAAAAGGCGAATTAAACTGGGCTGCGCCTGCGGGTAAATGGACCATCCTGCGTGTAGGCCATGTCAATGCCGGTAAAAAGAATGGCCCTGCTCCTGCAGAGGGCACAGGCTGGGAGTGCGATAAGCTATCGGTAAAAGGTGCTAATGCACAATTTGCCGGCTACATAGGAAAACTATCTGGCAGTGGCGGGCCTATAAACAATGGCTTACTTACCGGTATGTTGATGGATAGCTGGGAATGTGGCTCCCAAACCTGGACAGCGGATATGGAAAAAGAATTTCAGCAACGTACCCGGTACACGCTTCGTAAATGGATGCCGGCCTTGTTTGGCTATGTTTTAACAGACCAGGAGACTACTTTCCGTTTTTTGCGCGATTGGAAGAATGTGATCAATGATCTTTTCACCAATAATTTCTATGGGCGGATGGCAGAGCTGGCAAAGCAAAATAATCTATCCCTTACCTATGAAACATCAGCTGGCGATGTTTTTCCCGGCGATCTGCTGCAATATTACAAGTTTGCAGATGTGCCGATGACCGAGTTTTGGCAACCCATGACCCCAAGTTTTGTTGGCTCCCTAAATTTTAAACCCATAAAACCTGCTGCATCTGCCGCCAGGCTATATGGCAAACCTCGTGTTGCTGCAGAGGCATTTACCAATATAAGCTTAACCTGGGACGAGCAATGGCAGATGTTGAAAGAAGTTGCCAATGTAAATATGGCCGAGGGAGTAACACACCTGGTTTATCACACCTATACCCATAATCCGCGAACTGATTTCCTTCCACCGGGCACATCATTTGGGGCATTTATTGGTACGCCGTTCTTGCGTGGTGAAACATGGTGGAAACATATGCCTTATTTGAACGCTTATTTTGCAAGGTGCAGCTATTTGCTGGAGCGAGGCAAACCGGTATCAGACGTGTTGTGGTATCTGGGCGATCAGATAGACCATAAACCCGACCAAAATGCACCGTTTCCGGCAGGTTTTAAGTATGATTACTGCAACCCCGACGTATTGCTAAATCGCTTAAGTGTTATTAATGGCATGCTTACCACACCGGAAGGCATAAACTATAAGGTACTATGGCTGCCGGAAACTACCCATATGTTACCCCAGACATTAGAGAAACTAAACGCTCTTGTCCACGCGGGTGCAGTTGTAATTGGCAACGCGCCAAAACATCTTGCAACCCTGGTCGGCGGTAACACAGCCGGGCTTAGGTTTAATGCAATGGTAAAAAGCATTTGGGGTGATGGGAGCAAAAGTGTGCGAGGTGTAGGCAAAGGCATGGTTATATCGGGTACGTCGTTGTCATCTGCTTTAACTAAACTCAATATAATGCCAGATGTAAGTGGAGAAGATGCGCTTTGGTCGCACCGCAAAATTGATGGTGCAGATTGGTACTTTATAGCTTCGCCAAAAGGCCAAGCTTTTACGGGGAAACTTGATTTCAGGACGGTAGGCAATGCCGAAATATGGGATCCTGTTGATGGTTCTGTGAAGCCGCTGCCTGTGCAAAGCGGTAATGGGCGCACCTCTGTCCAAATCGACCTGCCGCTGGCCGGTTCATGTTTCGTAGTTTTCAATCATAATGGGAAGGCGGAACGGGCGCCAACAACTACTTTGGTATCAACTCAAACCATCGGCGATACCTGGAAGTTGGAATTCCCTAACGGATGGGGAGCAACACAACCTCTTCAGCTTGGCAGGCTGCAGGCTTGGAAAGATATAGATATGCCGCAGGAAGCTAAAGCATTTTCGGGCACGGCTACTTATACAACAACTTTTGATGTAAGCAATACTGAAGCCGCTAACAAATACATCATTGACCTTGGAAAGGTCGCCATGATAGCTAAAGTAGAGGTTAATGGTAAAGATGTAGGTACAGTTTGGGCGGAACCATTTAGGGTAGATATTAGCAAAGCAGTTAAACCCGGTAAAAATCAATTGAAGGTAGAGGTAACCAGTACCTGGTATAACCGCCTGGCCTATGACGCTGCCCAACCTGAAGATAAACGCAAGACGTGGACAATTGACGGCCCACCGAAAGAAAGCAAGTTGAGAGAAAGCGGCTTACTTGGACCGGTGAGGCTGCTTACAGAAAATTTAAAATAAAGGGGTGTTATTAGTAATTGGTCGTTATGGGGGGGGGTACGCACCGTAATCATGCAAATGATACATAAAACAGAAAAATGATCAAAAATCAAAGCCTGCCTTTCGTAAGAAAGGCAGGCTTTTCAAATTTAGTTTTAACAATCAGCGGAGAGGGAGGGTTCAGAACCTGTCGCTCTATCGCTTTCTTTTTCAATTCCTTATGAAGATAGCCGGTATCGACTCACCGAGGTACTCACCAGTTTTTTTCTGGCCTCAAAAAGGCCGTAAATCTTATATAAAAATAGTCAATTAATCCGGTTTGTCAAGAGCTCAGATGCGGATAATTGGCTTTTTTCATCGGCATCAACAGCAGGTTGCTGTTAAATCAGTGATAATACATTTAAGGACTGAATAACCTTCGCTGTTTACAGTAAATCGTAAGTCAGCGTTGTATAGTAAAAGCCTCCGATAGAGGGGCCGCCCAAAAAAGAAGTGTAATATCTGTTGGTTAGGTTGCTTGCCCCGATTTTTATGTTAAGTTTTGATTTTACAAAATCATAGTTAACCTGAGCATCAAGTGTTCCGTAGCCAGGCACATTTCCGTTTACCAGGAACGATTGCCAGTAATAAGAAGACTGGTATTTATACAGCACGTTAAACCCGAAGTTGCTGACAACATGATTGCCGCCGAATGAAACATTTGTCATCCACTTCGGGGTATTAAAGCCATCTTCAAGGGCATCGTCCTGCGTTTTTCGGTCAAGCTTTGCGAATGTTGCATTTCCGGCGAGAACATACTTGGGCCAAATGCGATAGGACAATCCAAGGCTGCCGCCATAGTTATACACGGTGCTTTTAGAATTGGTCCATACCCGGTAACGGGCCTGCTTATTTTTATCATTTAATGCATACGGTATAGAATCTGCAACAGCCGTATTCGGTACATTCATTTCCAGCTGTGCGATGAAATTATCGTACTTGTTGTAATAGAAATCTACATCTGCCGTTAGTTTTCCATCAAAGAATAAAGCTTTGTAGCCCGCTTCTAGAGAATTAATGTGTTCCGGTTTGAGATAAGTGTAGCTGTTTTTAACCAGCAGGCCCTTTTCTTTTTGGATAGCTGCATTGGTAGGCATCCCGCTATTGAAATCATTGATCACTGCCCGCTGGAATGCGTCTATCGATGTCCTGATGTAAGCATTTTCAAACACACCGTTCGATGCGATACGTAAGCCTCCGATACGTTTTACACCACCACTGTTAACATTAGAAAATCCTTCAAATATGCTGGGGAAGCGATAACCGCTTTGGTAGGAGAACCTGAAATTATGTTCAGTAACGGGAGAATAAACAAGTGTTACCCGCGGATTTAGCTTTACACCAAAATCATCATTCTTATCGGCTCGCAGTGTTGCGGTTATTTCAATTTTGTTTTCAAATAGCGATTTTGCTGCCTGCACAAAGCCACCGGTTTTACTATACGTAAAATCGTCAAACGTATGCCCCGGCGAATAATTGATAAAATAATTGCCGTCCGGGTGGATCAGGTAGGTCCTGTGATCGACCCCGGCCAGGAAACGATAGCCGGTTTTGGCGGTAAAATCTGATGCAATGGCTTTTGAAATATCAGCCTGCCCTTCAAAATGGAACATTTCATCTTTAACACGTAAAGCTGACCCTATATCCCAGTTATTGACGTCAGCCAGTTCGCGAAGTTTATCATTGAAAGCGGCAGTACCTGGTTGGTACCGGCCTGCATCGGCCTTATTGCGCGCATCCAGCAGCGCCTGCTGTACATTTGCCCCGCCGGCAACCGCAGTGTTATATCCTGAAGTGAAATCAGTATACCAGGCATTATCCGGTTTATAGTTCCGGTCCTGGTTCTCCGCAGCAGAGCGGAGGTTGTAAGATTTTCCGGTGTTCTCGTGCGTCCAGTACCCTCTTACCTGTATACCGGTGTTTTTAATTCGATAACATGCTGCTGTAGGGTATAGCCATCAAGCCTGAACCGGTTAGCCCGCTGGTAAATATTGTCAAGGCTGGCAAACCGAAAAGTATAGGTCAATCTTGAATCCTCGCTGATCTTGTAGGCCAGGGCAGCATCCGTTTTGATGTTCATCAGATTGTAATCGGTAACGTCTTTCTCATCATAACCCGTTCTTGCCACCACATATTGGCTGCCGCCAAGTGTAATAGTCTTGCGGTCAGATGATTCGTTTCCATAACCATTGACCGGATCATAACCCGGGTTTGCGGGCCCGCCGGGAATGCCGAGGCGTGAATTAGCTGAGGCGTTAAGTTCGGTATGATCATTTGCTATCCAATCGTAACCTTTTGTGAACGTTCCATTCAGTTTAAAGGCGAAACGTTTAGATAACAACTGTGCTAACCTGATGCTGGTCTCAGAAAATAACTTAGCCGAGGTTAACGGATCATTTACGTGATTAAGGCCGGTTTTTTGCTGTATGCTGAAACCTTGTGTAGTAAAGGGATCTTTGGTAATGAAGTTGGCCAGACCGTTAATGGCATTTAGCCCGTATAAAGCCGAAGCCGTACCCGGTATGATCTCCACACTTTCAATGTCGAGATCACTCGGCCCCATGGCGTTACCGATAGGCGCTCCTAAGTGGGGCGCCATGTTATCCACGCCATCCACTAACTGCGTGAATCTGACATTGGTCGTATTGGCAAATCCCCTGGTATTAATGATCCGGAAACCCATGCTCGGCGTGATCAGTTGCACACCCTTCACGTTTTCAAGCGCGTCAAAAAATGACGGCGCTGCTGAACGCTGAAATGCAGCTTTGTTTATTTTTTCTATACTCACCGGAGACCTCAGGATACTTTCATTGACACGGGATGCGGTAACCACTACTTCCTGTAACGAGTAGTTTCTGATCGAATCTGCGCGTTTCAAAGAATCTTTCGCAGGCCTGTTTTGCGCATATACCGGGCAGGCTGCGGCCATGAGTAATAGGCTTAAGAGAGTTTTTAAGTAAATGTTTGATCTCATTCAGGTTGAATTTGTTTTGAACGCCTCTTATAAAATGCCGTTATTCCCTTTGGTGAATAACGAATGTCATAGTTTTAACTTTTCTATTATTGCATTAAAATTCTATATGCTTACTGTTTTCTTTAAGGAACTCCCGGAACCTTTCGTGTAAATCCTTGAAAGACCGCATAATTTCCAGGCCTTTTAGGGTGACCCGGGCATTGCCTCCGCCTTTTCCGCCACGCTCCGAGATCACGATAGCCTCACCGAAATGGGTGTTCATATGATTAATGAATTGCCAGGCCTGCCGATATGACATTTTCATTTGTATGGCGGCTTGCCTGATCGACCCGGATTCATGGATCCTTTCCAGCAATTCTACCCGCCCGGGACCAATGACACGTTCGCTGTTTACTTCAAGATATAACTTGCCGGTGAACTGTAATTCCATGATAGCTTATGTTTTGGTAAATACTTTTGTGATGCGTTCAACTGGCCATTGAATTTCGATTATGGTGCGGACAATTAACTGAGGGCTGATCCGAGCGGTTCAAAAATCAATTAATTTACCTTTTTATAACTTGTTGTCAATCAAATATAAGTGCTATCAAATGTATTTTGGCAGTATTTATGCCAAATCAGTAATAATGGTAGGTAATACCGTAATATGTATACCATGTTGCTCCTTAATTTTTAAGATTTTTGATCGTACCTTAAAGTTATAACATCTACCAACATGAAAATATTCATCTTTTCGGTTTTAATGCTGATAAACTTTAGTCCGATAAAGGCACAAAGGCAGCAAACTTTGAATGCAAAACAAATGAGCATTGTTTCCATCGCTGCGTTTACCGCAAAAGGTAACCTCCCGCAATTAAAAATTGCTTTTCATGGCGGCCTCGACGCAGGAATGACGATCAGTGAAATAAAAGAAATGATGATCCATTTGTATGCTTACTGTGGATTCCCCAGGAGTTTAAATGGCATCAATACATTTATGGCAGTTATAGATGAACGGAAAGCAAAAGGATTACCCACAGCTAATGGAATAGTGCCTAATTCGGTAAAAGCTGTGCATAAATATGATCTTGGTAAAAATACACTTGCTGAACTAACGGGCCGTGTGTCAAGCGGGCCACCGCGTGGTTACGCGGCTTTTGTGCCGGCCATTGATACCATGCTGAAGGAACATCTTTTTGCAGATGTATTTGGCCGCGGTGTACTCACTAACCAGGAACGTGAGTTAACAACGGTATCGGCATTGGTTAGTTTAGGAGGAGTGGATTCTCAATTATCAGCACATCTGGGGGTCGCTATGCATAATGGCTTATCTAAAGAACAACTCCAGGAGATGCTCGTTATACAAGAGGAGAAGGTTGGGAAGGCCGAAGCGGATGCAGGCAGGCTTGTTCTGGATGGCGTTATTAAAAGGCAGAAACAATAATCTTACGTGTCATGGGCGATATATCAAGAAGGCATTTTGTTAAAAGCGCCGGCGTAGCAGGGGTTGCACTATGGCTTGGGCTTACCGCAAAAGGTGCGGCCGGTAAACGTTCAACATTAGCGGCTGCCAAAAATTTCACGCCATTTATTCTCATTGAATCTAACGGGCAGATCACACTTTATAACATCAAGCCCGAGATGGGGCAGGGTACCTATCAATCTATCCCAGCATTAATAGCAGAGGAGTTCGAGGTTTCCCTCGATCAGGTGATCATTAAAAACACCGGCGGTGAAAAAGAATTTGGCAACGGCCAGCGGGCGGGTGGCAGTACGTCTGTGCGGGGCAGTTACAACGAGATGCGTAAAGTAGGGGCGGCAGCTAAAGCGGTATTTATTACCGCTGCGAGTACTAAATGGCAGGTTGCTGAGAATACCTGCTACGCCGAATATGGTAAAGTGATCCATCGCCCTACTGGTAAATCTGCCGGGTACAGCGAACTAATTGAAGAAGCTTCTAAGATTGATCTGCCAAAAGAGCCAAAATTAAAAGACGCAAAAGACTTCAAGATCATTGGAAAGCAAGCTCACCGGCCGGATATTCCGATAAAAACGAATGGCTCGGCAGTATTTGGAATAGATGTTCAGTTGCCAGATATGGTTTACGCGAGCATTGAGCGTTGTCCTGTTATTGGTGGCACCTTAAAAAGTTTTGAAGCTACTGAGGCGCTTAAAATGCCTGGAGTTATCAAAGTAGATAAAGTGGAACGCATTGTAGGTATCTACAGCTTTATTGGCGTAGCAGTGATTGCCAATTCATACTGGGCAGCTACACAAGCCCGTAAAAAGCTTAAAATAACCTGGGATACAAAAGGTTATGAAACCTATAATTCTGCCGACTACGATGCCTATTTATGGAAACATGCCAATGAAGAAGGCATGGTCGACAAAAACATTGGCTCAATAGATACTGTTAAAACATCGCCGCAGAATACAATTGATGCAGATTATGAAACACCGGTTATAGCGCACCACACCCTTGAACCAATGGTTTGTGTAGCGAAGGTAACCGGCGACGAGGTCGAGATCTGGTCATCTAATCAGGTGCCTAATTTAATAACCGGGGCGGGTGATAACGATATCCCGGCGCTTACAGGTTTTAAGCCGGAGAATGTAAAATACCATAATATGTTTATTGGCGGTGGTTTTGGCCGGCGCCTTTACTATGATTATATTGTTGAAGCAGTAAATGTTGCTAAATTGATAGACCGGCCGGTAAAAACATTGTGGTCCAGAGAAGATACTACAAAAAAAGGCCCCTGGCGGATGATGACCTTCTCTAAAATGAGTGGGACACTTGGCGACGATGGTAAGTTGATCGCCTTTAGGCATAAAGTCATCGGGCCAAATTTTCACGAGTCGCTTTTTAAAACATTTGATAAAACCAGGTTGGATCCTAGCATGGTAGAGGGTATAGGTACGCAGGACTATCAGATCCCGAACCTTAGAACCGCCTACGTTAAAACAGATTCACATCTCCCTGGTGCGGCATTTCGGTCGGTTGTAAGCTCGACCATTTGTTTTCCGCATGAAAGTTTTGTGGACGAGATGGCGCATAAAGCAGGAAAAGACCCTATGGAATTCCGGCTGAACATGGTTGCACAAACATCAGATACCTGGAAACTGTTGCAAAAGTTGAGAGAGCTATCCAACTGGGATAAGCCTTTAGCAAAAAACAAAGGGCGCGGAGTTGCGCAGTGGAAATTTTTCGGTTGTCAGTTAGGTTATGTCGTAGAGGTTGCGCATGATCCGGTTACAGGGATGATTAAAATAGATAAGGTAACCGCACTTATTGATCTTGGTGTGGTGGTTAATCCCGACAATGTTAAAAATCAGATTGAAGGGGCGGTCATCATGTCAATATCCGCAGCTACCAAACCCGGCATAACGTTTAAAAACGGCGTGGTTGAGCAAAGTAATTTTTATGACAACCCGGTTCCAAGAATAAATGAAACACCGCAGATAGATGTACATATTTTGGCTGATGGCGGCCGGATGAAAGGGGTAGGTGAGCCTGGTGTACCGCCGTTTGCCCCGGCGTTAGCTAATGCCATATTTGCGGCAACCGGTAAACGGTTTCGGAAAATGCCTTTTGATTTACAAGTTAACTAACTATTTGATAATACACTAAATACTATATCAACCTATGATCAGTTTAAATGTAAACCAAAAAAATTACCGGGTAGATGCAGACCCTAACATGCCTTTGTTATGGGTGATAAGGGATATTATAGGACTTACAGGTACTAAATACGGCTGCGGGGTGGCACAATGTGGCGCCTGTACCGTTCATTTAAATGATGAGGCTGTACGTTCTTGTGTAACCAAAGTTAGCCGGGCAGAGGGACAAAAAATTGTTACGATCGAAGGCCTGTCCAAAGAGAATGATCATCCCGCGCAAATCGCCTGGAATGAAGAAAATGTACCACAGTGCGGTTATTGCCATTCGGGCCAGATCATGTCGGCAGCGGTGTTGTTAAGAGAAAATCCAAATCCCACTGACGAAGATATTGATGCAGCAATGGCCGGTAATATATGTCGTTGCGGTACCTATCTGAGGATCAGAAAAGCCATCCACCTGGCTGCAGAATTACAGAGAAAGGGGAGCGCAAGCAAATGAAAACCAGCATCAGATTTAAGACAAAATTCAGAACGTTTATGATCATCGGCATAATGTCATCTGTTGTTGCTACGATGGCATTCACCCTGAATAAGGAAAGTGAAGAGGCACGGGTACCACCAGCGCCAATAGTAACTAAGGACAGCACGGCATCGGTAAAAGCATTTAAACAAGTTTATACTGTTTTGATGAGTGCGCGCTGCATGAATTGTCACCCCTCAGGAGATATTCCACTTCAGGGTGAGGACAGCCATCTGCATACCATGCAGCCCCGCAGAGGTGTTGACGGTAAGGGCGTTTATGCGATGAAATGTTCAAATTGCCACCAGCCTGCCAATACCCCGGGCCTGCATACGCCGCCCGGTAATCCGAACTGGCACCTGCCGCCGGCAGATATGAAGATGGTATTCCAGGGCAGAACGCCCCGACAGTTAGCTAAGCAATTGGTGGATCCGAATCAAAACGGACACAAGGACATGAAGAAACTGATCGAACATGCCGATGACGGATTGGTTAAGGCTGGCTGGAATCCCGGGGAGGGGCGAAAAATGCCGCCGATGAGCCATGCTGCCTTTAAAAAGGCCTGGATCACCTGGTTGACCACAGGTGCATATGCGCCTGCCAAATAATTATTCACTTAACTCTTACTACCGATGAGTACAAGTAATATATCAAGGAGAAATTTTTTGCGGACTACCGGCATATCCGGGGCAGCGCTTTGCCTCGGCTTCATGTTTTCTTCTTCGACAGAAGATGCGGATGTGATCAACACAGGGGCAGCAGATCCATCTGAGATAGAACTCAATGCCTGGATAAAGATCGATGCAAGCGGCAAGGTCACACTGGTAGATCACCGTGCCGAAATGGGCCAGGGTTCTTATCAATCGGTGCCGCAAATATTGGCTGAGGAACTGGAAGTTAACCTGAAGGATGTAAATATCATTTTTGCACAGGGGAACAAGGAGAAATATGGTAATCAGATCACCGGTGGCAGTTCAACTATACGGGGCTCGTATAAAAATCTTCTAAAGTTGGGTGCCACCGCACGAGTGATGCTGACCGCTGCAGCTGCAGCAAAATGGAAGGTGCCGGTTACGGAATGTTACGCGGAGGCCGGGCATATCATCCATCGTCCGTCGAGTAAAAGATTTCATTATGGGGAACTGGTAAACGATGCTGCAAAACTGGAAGCCCCTAAAGACATCGTATTAAAGCCCAAATCGGCTTATAAGTTGATCCGCCAACCTTTGCACCGGCAGGATACACCATTGAAGACAAACGGAGTTGCCGGATTCGGTCTGGATAAAAAGTTGCCGGGGATGCTTTATGCGACTGTTGAGCGCAACCCCAGATTACGGGGAAAAGTTAAAAGTTACGATGATAGCGCAGCGCTGAAAGTTCCTGGGGTAAAAAAAGTGTTTAAAGTGCAAATGGGCGTTTTTAAGACCTTTCGCGAAGGTGTGGCTATTGTCGCTGATTCAACCTGGGCAGCGATGCAGGGCAAAAAAGCTTTGAAGGTAGATTGGGACGACACCGGTTTTGACCATGTTAACACTGCAGATATTTATATAAGCCTGGAAGAGAAATTAAAGGTGGAAGAAGGCCTCATCCTTAAAAAGCAAGGAGACCCGGAAACAGCTATCAGTATTGCTGCAAAAAAGCTGGACATCATTTACCAGACACCCTATCAGTCGCATAGTGCAATGGAGCCTGTTAATTGTGTCGCGCATTACCAGGGTGATAAGGTAGAAATATGGGGGCCTATCCAGGCGCCGGAATGGGTGCAGGAATATATTGCGGGCCAGTTGGGATGGGCTAAAGAAAACGTCATCGTGAACATGACCTTTCTTGGCGGAGGCTTTGGCCGAAAAGCGTTTATGGATTACCCGCATGAAGCAACGATGATCTCTAAAGAAATGGGTGCACCTGTTCAGGTAGTATGGACCCGGGAAGATGATGCCACACAAGGGCCCTACCGTCCCGGTTTCAGCTACCGCTGCCAGGGCGCTATCGAAAACGGAAACATTACTGCACTTAAATTCAGAATGGCCGGTCAGAATAACGATCACTGGCGGGACGGGCCGAGTAATAAGGCAAATCGCAGTACATCAGAAGGTTTTTTAAAGCCCTATTACGACTCTATAAAAAATATCAGTTTCGCGGAAGTTGTTTTTGAAACACCAATTCCCACCATGTGGTGGCGGTCGGTTTATGCCTCCACCAACGGCTTTGCATATGAAAGTTTCTTAGATGAAATGGCACATGCCGCGGGTAAAGACCCGTTAGATCTGCGCAGGCAATATTTAACAGACCAGCGAAGCCAAAAACTTATCGACAAAATGGAGGAGGTTTCGGGCTGGAAAAATAAAAGGAACAACGAAGGGTATGGTACGGCGATAACCGAATGTTTTTCAAGCACCGTTGGGCAGGTCGTAAAAGTATCAAAGAATGCTGACGGCAGGTTGAAAATTGATCATGTATGGGCGGTAATGGATTGCGGCTGGTATGTAAATCCCGACATCGTTAAAGCGCAGGTGGAAGGCGCAATATTGATGGGGCTTGGGGCTGCAACAATACACGAGATCACCTTCAAGGACGGTTTGGTGGAGCAGCGGAATTTTTACGATTACAAAATGCCAAGAATTACCGATATGCCACCTATAGATGTCTTTATCATGGAAAATGATGAAGATGCGGGTGGTGTAGGTGAACCGGGACTGCCCGCTTTTGCCCCGGCATTAACGAATGCTATATTTGATCTTACCGGCAAACGTATCAGAAAATTACCGTTCGATTTAACAAAAGTATAAAAGCAGATAATTGAAAGAGCTAAAAGATATTATAAAAGCTTACGACCTGGCACAAAGTGAAGGGAAGCAAACGGCATTGGCAACCGTTGTGCACGTTGACGGGTCTTCTTACCGAAGGGCCGGTGCACGTATGCTGATCACAGAAGAAGGGAAGCTGACCGGCGCCATCAGCGGCGGCTGCCTGGAAGGCGACGCCTTGCGGAAAGCAAGGCTGGCCATGGCAGAACAAAAACCAATGCTGGTGACCTACGATACCACCGATGATGACGATGCAAAATTCGGAGTTGGTTTGGGCTGCAATGGTGTTATACAGATCCTCATAGAGCCGCTGCGCACTGAAAATAATCCAGTCAATTTCTTTAGGTCCTTTTTGAGCAAACGGGAACGCGCGGTTCTGGTCACGGTCTTTAATATGGCAGACCGGCACTCCGTTCAATACGGTACCTGCATGTTTATTGAAAATGATGGGCAGGTAACAGGAAATATAGCCAACAAGCAGTTTGCAGGAATACTTACAAGCGACGGTTCGCATGTATTGAAACATGGTAAGCGATCCGAAAAAAACTACCGGAATCATAACGGGTTTACCTGTTTTATAGAGTTGCTGGAACCCGCAGTTTCGCTGGTTATCGCCGGTGCGGGTAATGATGCCATGCCGTTGATACAGATCGCCAAAGTTTTGGGATGGTCTGTAACGCTGGCTGATGGCAGGGCAAACTACAATACTTCAGAGCGCTTTCCGTTGGCGGATAGGCTGATCATTGCCAGGCCTGAAGATGTGTTGCGGAAAATAACGGTAGACAGCCGCACCGTTTTTATGCTGATGACCCATAATTACAATTACGATATGTCGCTGCTTAAGGAATTGTTGCCGATCAACTTGCCTTACATAGGCGTGCTCGGCCCCAAAAAGCGATTATTACGTATGCTGGAGGAATTAGTACAATTGCCGGACGAGTATGTCATCCCGGCGAATGTTCATGGGCCTGCCGGTTTAGATATAGGTTCTGAAAACGCAGAAGAGATCGCTATTGCTATTATTGCTGAGATACAATCGGTGTTAAACCAGCGTGATCCGGCACCGTTAAAAGCAAAGCCGCATATCCATGAACGCTCCGAAACAATGATTGAAAAACAACTGTTAACCGATAAAAGATGATGAACGCCGTGATCCTTGCTGCAGGTTCGTCAAGCAGGCTGGGCCGTCCGAAACAGAACTTGGAATACCGTGGCAATACCTTATTGCAACACGCCATTGCAAGTGCAGGAAGCGTTGCAGAAAATGTGTTGGTGGTATTGGGCGCCAATGAAGATCTTATCGCAGCAACGCTTGATGTTACCGGTGCTGAGATAATCTCAAACCCTGGTTGGCAGGAGGGCATGGCATCCTCTATCCGCATAGCGATAGATCATTTAGAAAAGGAAAATCCGGAAATAAGCCACGTACTGTTCATGGTTTGCGACCAGCCTTTTGTAAATACTGATTTTTTAGCAGAGCTTAAAAGCAAGGGGCTTAGTACAAAAAAGGGAATAACTGCAACTGCGTATGGCAACACATTAGGTGTGCCCGTTATTTTTTCATCCGCTTATTATGCTGAACTTAGGAAACTAACGGGTGATGAAGGCGCGAAGCATATCTTGAAGAGCAACCTGCATGACCTGGTGCAGGTGCCCTATAAGCAGGCATTAATTGATATTGATACAGAAACAGACTATCAGCATTTGCTCGATAGAGAATAAAAGACATATATGATCGAAGATTCTTTCGGACGGGTGCATGACTACTTGCGGATATCGCTTACCGATAACTGCAACTTTCGGTGCTTTTATTGCATGCCGGATGAAGAATACGACTTTACGCCTGCATCGCGACTAATGCAGGCCGATGAGATCATTGCACTTGCGAAAATCTTCGTAACTGAAGGTGTAAAAAAGATCCGGCTGACAGGTGGAGAACCACTTGTGCGAAAGGATGCTGCCCTCATCATTTCAGAACTGGGTAAGTTACCGGTAAAATTAACCATGACCACCAATGGCAGCCGCCTGCATGACATGTTGCCGGCTTTGTTAAGCGCCAATATCCGTTCGGTGAATATTAGCCTGGATACGTTACAGGAAGAAAAATTTCTGCTGGCTACCCGCAGTAAATCCTTTAAACAGGTTTTAAATAATATCGAGCTCCTGCTAAACCATGGCATTGCGGTAAAGATCAATATGGTGTTGATGAAAGGCTTTAATGATAGCGAGATCAATGATTTTATCGCCTGGACCAAATTTAAACCGCTTCAGATCCGCTTTATCGAATTTATGCCATTCAGCGGTAACCGCTGGACGAGTAATAAGGTATTTTCCCTTCAGGAGATTCTTGATGTGATCGGAAGTGAATATGCTTACCATGCTGTGGCATCTAAGCCAAACGACACGGCAAGGCACTACCAATTGCCAGACCACACCGGGTCTTTTGCCATTATCAGTACCATGACCGCTCCATTTTGTGACACTTGTAACCGCATGCGGCTAACTGCAGATGGCAAACTGAAGAATTGCCTTTTTTCAAACGGAGAGACAGATCTACTTACGGTGTTACGCGCCGGAGGTGACGTGTTGCCGGTCATTAAAACTTGTATTTGGCAAAAGGAAAAAGAACTTGGCGGGCAGTTGGGCAGAAACTTTGAAACGTTAAATGCTGAAATGTTGAACAACCGCAGTATGATCACTATAGGAGGATAAGAAATTGATCAGTGTAGAAGAAGCCAAAGCCCTTGTAATAAAAAATATAACTGAATTACCACCGGTTGCTATCCCGCTTTCGGAAGCCGCCGGCCACGTATTAGCCGCCGATATATTTGCCATTTGTGATATTCCGGCGTTCCGGCAATCATCAATGGATGGTTATGCGATGATGTATATCGATAAGGATATGACCTTTCAGGTAAAAGGAGAAATGTACGCAGGAGCGCCGGAACCTCTCATTATACAAGCCGGGGAGGCTTGCCGTATCTTTACAGGCGGCCCTTTGCCAGAAGGTGCCGACACAGTAGTTATGCAGGAAAAAGTATCTGTTTCGGATGGGCGGTTAATTATTGTTTCCGACGGCCTTGAACTTGGTGATAACGTAAGAGAGAAAGGCGCGGAGATCCAATCGGGCGAACTGGCCATGCAAAAGGGCAGTTATCTTACCCCTGCCGCCGTCGGTTTCCTGGCAGGTATCGGTATTAGCGAGGTCAGCGTTTACCCGGGTCCAAAAGTTGCCGTTATTTTAACGGGAAAAGAATTACAGCAGCCAGGCCATCCGTTAGCATTTGGCCAGGTATATGAATCAAACTCCTACTCACTCGGTGCAGCCCTTAAAATTGCCGGGGTTAAGGCAATAACCTATTATTATGTAGACGATGACCTGAAGGAGTTAAAAGACACTTTAGCAAAAGCGATAACGGATACCGATATGATCCTGCTTACCGGCGGCGTTAGTGTTGGTGATTACGATTTTGTAGTTAAGGCTGCAGACCTTTGCGGAGCCACTCAAATATTTCATAAGGTTAAACAAAAGCCCGGCAAGCCACTTTATTTTGGTAAGATGGAGAATAAGGTGATATTCGGCTTGCCGGGTAATCCATCTTCTGTTTTGAGCTGTTTTTATAATTACGTTTCTTTGGCAATAGCAGGGCTATCCCAACAACCGGATAAGGTAAAATTCTTGACTGCAACACTTACCCATGCTATTAAAAAACCTGCAGGGTTAACTCAATTTTTAAAGGGAACCTATACTGATGGCTTAACGGCATCTTTGGGGGCGCAGGAATCTTTCCAACTGAGTTCTTTCGCCCATGCCAACTGTCTGATCAGGTTAGCTGAGTCGCAGGATAGTTTTGCTAAAGGTGACGCAGTTAGTGTACTTTTATTACCTGAATAGTTATTATGCCACTGGATCCAATTTTCTTCTTTTTGCTGTTGTTCATGGTTGCGTTTTTATATGCCTCAGTGGGGCATGGCGGGGCAAGTGGTTACCTGGCATTAATGGCCATTTTCAGTGTTTCGCCGGATGTGATGAAACCTACAGCGCTTTTGTTAAACCTGTTCGTTTCTTCTACTGCGTTTATCCAATTTTATCGTGGCGGACATTTCAGGCTCAAAGCATTTCTACCTTTTGCCCTTGCTTCGATACCTATGTCTTTCATTGGTGGTACAATGGCTATTGATGGTCTCTGGTATAAAAAGATATTAGGTTTACTATTGCTTATTCCGGTCGTGCGTTTTTTCTTTTTTAAAAACGCCGATCCTAAAGACTTAACAGAACCAAAGGTGGGTTTATCGGTGATCATCGGGGCGGTTATTGGGCTGCTTTCAGGTATGATCGGTATAGGCGGCGGCATCATACTGTCACCGGTATTGCTTCTCCTGAAATGGGCCGATCAAAAACAGGCAGCGGCTTTAAGCGCTGCATTTATTTTCGTAAATTCGGTAGCGGGGCTCTGCGGCCAACTTGTCAAGGGATTCACCTTTAATACGGACATGCTTAGTTATGTATTGGTGGCTTTTACAGGCGGACTTTGCGGAGCTTATTTTGGTGCGCTAAAATTCAGACAAACAGTTTTAAAGAATGTACTCGCCGTTGTGCTTGCACTCGCCGCTTATAAATTAATCTATGCATAGAAACATTAAATTAATAACGTTAATACTGCTGTTCATCGGCATATCAAATGCCCGCGCGCAGCAGAGCGAAAACTTTGTGGTCACAGGTAAGGTGTTAAATGAGCTGAAAGTGGATATGGCAATGCTAAATGCTTATAAGAGCTTTAGTATTGATAGCCTTGTTATTTATAATCACCTTATGGCTAAAAAAAGCGTGCTTAAACATGTAAAGGGCGTTTTGTTAAAAGATATCATCGCTCGTTCAGGTATAGCCTCTGAATCGCCAAAAGTATTAAGTGAATATTATATTGTTTGTAAGGCAACAGATGGCTATAAGATCGTTTATTCCTGGAATGAATTGTTTAATTCAAATACCGGTGATCAAACGCTGATACTGACGTCGTACGACACTGAACCGGCGAAGGCAGAAAAAGGAAACATCGCCATCATCACACCGACAGACAAGGCGACCGGACGGAGGTTTTTAAAGGTTTAATTAGTATTACGGTTTTGCGGATAGATTAATATGGAAATAGACATAGTCACTTTTGGAAAGATCACCGAAATTATACCAAACGGTATGATGTCGTTTTCAGGATTAACAGATACTGATCAATTGAAAGCCACGTTGGAACAAAGATATCCAGAGCTTGCCGGCATGAAATATAAATTGGCCCTGAATAAAACTTTGGTGCAGGAGAACAAGCCAGTTATAGAAGGCGCTGTAATAGCGATAATGCCACCGTTTTCCGGAGGTTAAACAAATCTAAACATGAGTGAGAGGTACAGCAGGCAACTCGTTTTACAGGGTTTTGGCGTTAGAAGTCAAAACAAACTGTCAAAGGCTAGCATATTAGTGATAGGTGCAGGGGGCCTGGGCTGCCCGGCCTTACAGTATTTTACAGGAGTAGGTATAGGGCGTATTGGCATAGTGGATGGCGATCATGTTAGCCTGAGCAACCTACATCGCCAGGTGCTTTTTAATACAGCAGATATAGGGAAATTAAAGACAGAAGTTGCATTTCAAAAGTTGACGGCTGCTAATCCTGAAACTATTATTGAAACTTTTCCCTTTGCGATCAAAGCAGATAATTGTTTAGACCTGCTGGAAAATTACGATGTGATCCTGGATTGCAGCGATAATTTTGGGACGAGGTACCTTTTAAACGATGCTTGCGCTTTGCTCAATAAACCATTGATCTTTGCTGCAGTATCTGCCTGGGAAGGGCAAATTGCAGTATTTGATAACAACGAGAACGGCTTAAGAACCAATTATCGCGACCTTTTCCCGAACCAGCCCGGTAGTCACGAGATCCCTAATTGCGAGGAAAATGGTGTCATCGGCGTACTCCCTGGTGTTATTGGAACCATGCAGGCTGCAGAAGCGATCAAATTGATCACAGGTATAAGAAAACCATTGATCAACCAATTGTTAAACTATAACCTGCTTGATCAAAGCATCTATATCATTGATATTTTGCCGGCTCCCGCTGGATCCTATGAACTTCCGGCAGATAGGATCGAATTCAGTACTAGGCGGTATCAGGAAATTTCAGCAGGAACTGATAGCGACATCATCGAGATAAATGTTGAAGAAATGCATGATCTGATTAATAAGGGATCCACAATAGTCATTGATGTGAGGGAGATTCACGAACGGCCTTCGCTTTCCACCAAACATATACAGGTCCCGATGTCGGCATTTGATTCTTCACTTCCGGATGAAATAAACGAGCCAAACATTGTGTTGGTTTGCCAGCATGGTATCAGGAGTTTGGCGGCAGCTGAGAAATTAAGATCGAAGTATCACGGCCAAAAGAATATTTATAGTTTAGCAGGCGGTATTGCACGGTGGTATGGCCAATTATAGAAAGAAAATGAGCGATAAGAGAATAAAAAATATATTTATAAAAGGCCCGGTGTCGCCATCATTTATTGCGGACAGCATTGGTAAACACAGCTCAAAAACTTCGATCGGTGCTCATCAGATATTTTTGGGCCAGGTTAGGCGTGATGAGGTTGATGGCAAAACCGTTACTGCTATTGAGTATACCGCATTTGAGGATCTGGCGCTTGAAAAAATGCACGCCATCCGCGAAGAGATATTTGGCAAATACCCATTAACTTGTATGCATATTTATCATAGCCTGGGCACCGTTAAATCGGGCGAATTGTGTTTTTTCGTGTTTACCTCATCTGCTCACAGAGAGCCGGCAACCCAGGCGTGTGCCGAAGTTGTTGAGCGTATAAAAAAAGAACTGCCAATTTGGGGTAAAGAACTGTTTGAAGACAATACGCACCAATGGAAGGAAAACAAATAAATGGTTGATATCACGCATAAATCAAACTCATTACGTATCGCTATCGCTACGGCAACGGTCACCGTATCCAGACCGGAGACCATTGCAGCAATAGAACAGCGTAAAGTGCCTAAAGGCGATGTATTTGAATTTTCAAGGGCCGCCGGACTTTTCGGGGTGAAGCGTACAAGCGATATGATCCCTGACTGCCATCCACTGCCGGTTGAATATACATCCATTACACATCAAATAGACGGACTAAATATTATCATCACCGTAGAAGTGCATACCATTTACAAGACAGGGGTTGAGGTTGAAGCCATGCATGGTGCTTCGGTAACGGCGCTTACCCTATATGATATGTTAAAACCGATAGATAAAAAGGTGGAAATACAGTCTATCAGGCTTGTGAAAAAGTCAGGCGGTAAATCTGACTTCAAGGCAGCCGATCATGATCACATTAAAGCGGCGGTAGTGGTATGTTCTGATAGTATCGCAGCCGGCAATGGCGAGGATGTTTCCGGAAGAACGATCATATCAAAGCTGAATCAATTTGGTATTGAAACTATAAAATACGAAGTTATAGCGGACGATCTTGAGCGTATACAGGCGATAGCAAGATCTTTGACTATTGAAGGTATTAACCTGTTGATATTTACCGGCGGAACGGGCTTGTCACCAAGAGATGTTACGGTCGATGCAATCAAGCCATTGATAGAAAAAACTATTGATGGCCTGATGGAAACATCGAGGCGCTATGGGCAAGACCGTATGCCTTTTGCCATGCTATCACGCGGGGTGGCGGGTTTGATCGGTGAGACTTTGGTTTTAACTTTTCCCGGTTCGGTAAAGGGTGTTAAAGAGAGCATGGATGCGCTGTTCCCACAGGTTCTGCACATATTCAAGGTAATGCAAGGCAGCAGACATTGAACACCGTTGCCGCCGCAATAATATTATTGGTGTCTTTACCAACTTTATTCTAAAAAACATTCTTGATTAACAAGTGTTTAATGGATAGTAAAGCCCTTGGCACGCTACCCTCAACTTACTCTTTAAACGTACGTTATGGAAGAAAAATCTACATTTTCTGACCTCACGGAAGCAGAACGTAAGGCATTAGAAGAATTGATGCCTGATGAAATGGGTGAGATCATCTCCTCAGGGATCAAACGCCGGCATTTCCTAAAATTGTTTGCCGTTACTGGCACAAGCCTGCTGGCCGCAAATCTTTTAGGTATCGAGCAACTGATGGCACGCAGCGTTCCGATTGAAGAGCAGCCGTCCGAGCTGATCGAAAATGGGATCAATGTTTCGTTCGAGGTCAATGGCAGTACCCAAAAGCTGACAGTAGATTCCCGGATGACGCTGCTGGATACCCTTCGGGAGCGTTTAGGCCTTACCGGTTCAAAGAAGGGTTGTGATCATGGGCAATGCGGGGCCTGTACGGTTATCGTAGATGACAAACGCGTGCTGTCCTGCCTTACGCTTGCCGCTACCTGCGAAGACAAAAGGGTCACCACCATTGAAGGTTTGGCCACTGGCAATGAGCTACACCCCATGCAAGCTTCTTTCATCAAACACGACGGGTTTCAGTGCGGCTATTGTACGCCGGGCCAGATCTGCTCAGCTGTTGCATTAATGGATGAAGCCAAAAATGGTGATGCCAGTTACGTAACCGCTAATGTCCGTGAGAAGAAAAGCGCTGTCAACCTTTCCAATGAAGAGATTAGGGAACGTATGTCTGGCAATATTTGCCGTTGCGGTGCTTATCCCAACATAGTGAACGCTATCCGCGAAGTGCATGGCGACAAAGCAGTGGCCCAGGTTTGGCAGTTTGCCGACGGCACCATTTAATACCTGTATTTAACAAAGTTCCTTTTATTGTTAATTAAAGCGTCTGATATGAGACCATTTAAATACGCAAATGCATCTAATCCCGCTGCGGCGATCAAGATTGTAACGGCTGACCCTGCTGCCAGGTTCCTTGGCGGCGGCACCAACCTGGTCGACCTGATGAAAGAGGATGTCATGCATCCCTCTCAACTGATGGACGTGACCCGTTTGAAATTTTCGGTGATTGAGAAAAAGGCAAATGGTTTATCTATCGGCGGGACGGCTTCCAACGCTGTTACAGCTAACCATGACCTGGTTCGTGAGAATTATCCTTTACTTTCCATGGCCATACTGGCTGGTGCAAGTGCCCAGATCAGGAATATGGCAACCAATGCGGGGAACCTGAACCAGCGCACCCGATGCACTTATTTCTACGACGCGAACATGCCCTGTAACAAGCGCGAACCCGGAACGGGTTGCGGTGCTTTACATGGTGTCAACAAAAATCATGCGATCTTAGGATGGTCGGAAAAATGTGTGGCTACTTACCCGTCTGATATGGCGGTGGCTCTGGCAGCACTGAACGCGGTCGTACAGGTTGAGGGATCAGGTAACACGAAGCGCAACATCCCCTTCGCAGATTTCCACCGTTTGCCCGGAGAACATCCGGAGATCGATAATACACTGAAACACGGAGAGCTGATCACATCTATAGACCTGCCGGAAAACAGGCTTGCTGAAAAATCATATTATTTAAAGGTCCGCGAACGGTCCTCTTATGCTTTTGCTTTGATTTCTGTTGCAGCGGCTTTAGAAACGAACGGTAACCGCATCAAAGATGTCAGGATTGCGCTTGGGGGCGTGGCCCATAAACCATGGCGCGCCAGAATCGCTGAACAATGGCTTAGGGGTAAAGAACCTACGCAAGCCAACTTCAGGGCTGCGGCATCGGCCGAATTAAAGCATGCGAAACCCTTAGGCCAAAATAAATATAAAGTAGGCTTGGCTGCCAAAGCTATCGTGCGCGCCCTTGAAGGTGCCATGCAGGGCGGTACTTATGGGGCCATGGAAGCAGATTCAACTACCACTAATCAAAATTAAGATCATGAGTGAAACCGGTAAACCCATTAGCCGTGTTGATGGCCGCATGAAAGTTAGTGGCAAAGCGACGTATGCTGCGGAGTTCAACCAGCCAAATATGGCTTATGCCTTTCCTGTACGAGCTACCATAGCTAAAGGAAAGATCGCCTCCATGGATGATGACATTATCCGCAAAGAACTCGGCGTGATAGCGGTGATCAGTTATAAGAACGCTTATAAGTTAAAGCCCCTGGATATGCAGGCACAGATGAAAGCGGGTGCGGCTTTCCTCGGCGAGAACCTTCCGCCTTTGCAGGATAACGTGGTGCATTATCCCGGTCAGTTTGTTGCGGTGGTCGTTGCTGAAACGTACGAGCAGGCACGCGCAGCCGCTTATAAACTGAAAGTGCGTTATACAGCGGATAAGGCTGCAGTGGACCTAAGGACGGAACTGCCCAAAAGCACAAAACCAAAAATGTTCATGGGCGAGGAGGCTCAGGTTAATGAAGGTAAAGCTGCCGGCCCGCTCGCCGCCTCAGCCAAGAAAGTAGATCATACCTATTCGACACCGGTTGAACATCATCACCCCATGGAGCCCCACGCGACGGTTGCCGTGTGGGAAGGCACTGATAGGTTAACTTTATATGATGCCACCCAGGGTGTTGGACTCACAAGTGCCATCGCCGCCTATTTCTTTGGTTTGCACCAGGAGAACGTGCGGGTCGTAGCACCTTTTGTTGGTGGTGGTTTCGGGTCTAAGGGGCTTTGGCTGCATACTTTGCTGGTTGCTATAGCTGCCAAGGCAGCAAACCGGCCGGTAAAACTGGCGCTGACCAGGCAAATGATGCAGACGAACGTTGGTCATCGCGCAGCAACTATCCAGCGTGTGGCCATGGGCACCGATGCAGCCGGACAGTTAAATGTATTGCGCCATCACACCGACACTTATAATAACCTCACGCAATTCTTTGAGCCCAGCGGGAAACAAACCCTGGTGCTGTATAAAGCCCCCCTTCGAGAAGTAACTTACAATGTGGCGCATCTGGACCGCAGCACGCCGACCTTCATGCGCGCACCGGGTGAGACCCCTGGTACCTTTGCATTAGAATGCGCCATGGACGAGATGGCTTATCAGCTAAAAATGGACCCTGTTGAATTCAGGATCAAAAATCATACGGCCCAAGATCCGGTAAAAGGCCATGACTTTTCAAGCGAGTTCCTGGTCGAATGTTACCGCACCGGTGCGGAACGTTTCGGCTGGGCATCCCGTAGTATGGAACCGAGACAAAAACGTCAGGGCAAATATTTAGTGGGGTATGGAATGGCTACAGCGACCTATCCCGGTGGACGGAGCGCTGCTTCTGTAAAGGTATTGATGAATAATAAAGGCAATGTGACGGTAATGACCGCCTCTATTGATATCGGTACCGGGACTTACACCGTCCTGGCCCAAACCGCAGCTGATGCGCTGGGTGTACCTGTAGAAAAAATTGATGTAAAGATCGGGGATTCCAGCCTTCCGCCGGCACCATTGGCCGGTGGTTCGCAAACTACAGCAAGTATCCATCCCGCGGCTTTAGATGCCTGTGTATTGCTGCGAAAAGAACTTGTCTCGATTGCTATCGCCGATCCGGGTTCGAAACTAAATGGCAGTAAACCTGAAGATATCGGTTTTGCCAACGGTAAGCTTTTTGTAAAGGGTAATGAGGATAGGTCAGAGACTTATTTGAACATCCTGAACCGTGCAAAGCGTAACGAGATCGAAGCATGTGCAACAACTTTGCCCGTTTCAGGTGCGGGCCTTACGGTTCCCAGCGCGCTTTGCACACCGAGCCAAACGCCACCGGAGCAAAACAGCGATATCAAACAATATGCGTTTCACTCCTTTGGTGCGCAGTTTGCCGAGGTTTGGGTAGACGAGGATTTTGGCACCATACGAGTTAAACGGGTTACCAGTGTACAGGATGTAGGCCGGATCATGAACGAGAAAACTGCCAGGTCGCAGATCATTGGTGGCGTTATTTTTGGCATAGGAGCCGCATTGATGGAAGCAACTGAATATGATAAACGCTGGGGTAACCCTGTTACACGGACCCTTGCGGATTATCACGTACCGGTACACTTGGATGTACCGCCTATTGATGTTCATTTTATAGGTAAGCCTGATCCGCACATATCGCCCATTGGTGCCCGTGGTATCGGGGAGATCGGGATCACCGGAGTGTCGGCAGCTATAGCAAATGCAGTGTTCAACGCGACCGGCAAAAGATTGCGGGACCTGCCATTAACACCTGAGAAGTTTTTTGAATCATAAATTAAATATGTTTATCAGGTTTTTAACAAACGTTTGCCAAAGATATCCCTCTGCCCAAACGACTTTATGGCCTGCTTTCATGATACTGAAGGCAACCGCATCGCTATCCCTCATTGAAGTAAATTTTTCGGTAATCTGAATTTGTGATCAAGCATTACAGACCACCATCCGCCGGTCGGCGAGGTAATATTTCCGTAAGTTACTAAGGCGGCGCGGCAGCGGGTTTTGACCGTACCCAGCGGCATTTGCAGGGCCTCAGCCACTTCGGTATGAGTAAACCCTTTAAAATAGATCAGTTCCAGCACTTGCCGTTCTTTTTCCGGCATGTTGACGACTGCCGTACGTACCAGTTTGAGGTCGGCCGGGTCAAAATTTAGTAAGGCTTGCACCAACTCGCTGCCATAGTCCGCGATGTCAACATGCATTGCCTGCTGCCGGAAATCTTTTTTGCGTAGGGTGTCTATAGAAATGTTTCGCGCCAGGTTGACCATCCAGGTAAACAGCCGGCCCTTTGCGGCGTCATATTTATCAAAGGAATTCCAGATCTTCAGGAACAATTCCTGCAAGATATCCTCTGCCATTAACTGGTCGGGGACGATCCGGCTGATCACCCCCATCAGTGAGCCCGAATACATATCATACAGTGCTTTAGCACCAAGTTCGGTTTTTTCTTTTATCGCGCGGATCAGCACTTCCTCACTTAGTTTAATTTTACGTTTAGCCATAGTTCACCAGTGACCTTTTTCTGAATGGTTATCGCTGGGTCTGGCAAGCCGGATTAAGATAAGTATGCAGCGGTCAATACTTTAGTTATAACACGGCTGCGAAATACTTGTTTTTCAGATTTTTAAATTCGCCGCGGCGCCGGCTTGCGGGGCGATGAAAAGTTCAATTTAAGCGGCCACTTCCTTGCCGCATTGACGGTCAGCCTGCCGCCCCTGACGGTAGCGCCTAAAACGATAGCACCAGATAAGAGTACGATGTTCTTAATAATATACTGCCCGAGCAGGGTCGGGATAAAAAGTGCACTGAAAGTTTCGTGCGGAAAGAACCAGAGCGGCAGGAAAGTGCCGGCCATCTGTAAATAGAGCAGCCCGAGGGTCAGTGTCAGCCAGCGGCGGAACAGCAGGCCTAAGCCAATTGTGCATTCCCAGATCGCCAGTACCGGCAGAGAAACGGCGGGTTTCACGGTACCGAAGGTGAGTTTGAGGATCGTCCGGCCCGCGATCTCTTCCGCCGGACTGATACCGTGAAAGAATTTGAGTATGCCGAACCAAATAAATACCAGGCCCAGTGATACGCGCAGGATGTGGAGGCCGTTACGGGCTTTCCATTCGACGGACCGGCGCTCCAGGCAGATCAGTCTTTGTACCAGTGGCCAGTTTTTCATAGGTGTGTTTAAGATAACTACGAATAGTTCCTCCTGCCGGATGCTTGCGGGCAAACTATAAGTCATTCTCTTTGAGAGTACGATCGGAGCTGCGAATCACTTATCTTTGATTGATACATTAAACAAGAAGCTGCCATGGTAAAATTTGCATTGCTGGCCCGCCTGGAGGCCAAACCCGGAAAAGAACAGGAAGTCGCTGACTTCATTAAAAGCGCGTTGCCGCTGGCAGCGGCTGAAACGCAGACCATCAGCTGGTATGCGCTGCAGCTAGGTCCATCGACCTTCGGCATCTTTGATACTTTTGAGACCGAAGAAGGCCGCAAGGCGCATTTGGGCGGGCAGATCGCCGCTGCTCTGATGGCCAAAGCGCCGGAACTGCTGGCGGCGGACCCGGTGATCGAACAGGTCGATCTCCTGGCCGTTAAATAAAGCAAAAGGCCAGGATTGGCTCCTGGCCTTTTGTTCAGTGACAGCAGTAATGCTGTCGAATCCATTTTTTTATCAGCGGTTGTTATGCGGCAGCGTAAAACCGACTTTCCGGATCAGGTCTCCGATATCAAACGGCTTAGCCAAATAATCATTAGCACGGCAGTCACCATCCCTGATCACCTCTTCCCGGTGGGTGGCGGATACCATAATGATCGGGATATCTGCTGTCTCGGCTGTGTGTTTGAGTTCGCGGCAAATGTCGCGGCCGTCCATTTCACCGAGCATGACATCGAGCAGAATGATATCGGGCTGAAAGCTATGGATCGTGCCAGCGATATCATGGCCGTCACCCAGTTCTCTGATATCGTAGCCTTCGGCTTCGAGCACCAGGTGGATGACCTCCCGGATATTGGTATCATCATCTACTACGAGTATTTTTTTAGGAGTTTCCATATTAATTAGTGTTTCGCATCGCACTAATTAAAAAAAGCGCCATAAAGCGCTTCTTCTTCGTAGGTAGATGATTGTTGATTATGTTTAGGCGGCTTTCTTAACGCCTCTTAAATTTTGTAGTTCGCTTTTCAGCAAAGCCAACAACTGTAAGTCAAATGATTTTAATAGTACGGTAGTCTTGGCAGATGCTTTCATAATTGTTGATTTGATATCATCAATCAACTAATAATCGTGCCAGCAGGTTTTAAGGTTGCCGATAACAGTTTTTTGTTTTGAACTGTAGCTTAATCCCTACAGGGATGACCTAAGCGGCTTTCTTTATTAACTTCTAATATATTTAGTTAATTTAGTAATCTAACTATCTGTATTGATTTTCCCTGTTAATGACTATGACTGAGCGCACTGGACTGAAGCAAAACCAGCTGCTGAAAATATTACAATATGTTACCGAGGCCACGGCTGTCTACAGTGACGCGGAACTCACCATCGCGTTTGCCAATGAAGGTATGCTCCGCATCTGGGGTAAGGGCCAGAGGGTGATCGGCGGGACCTTCGAAGCCGCGCTGCCGGAAATGAAGGGGCAGCCCTTTACACAATTATTAAAATCGGCCTGGGCCACGGGTGAAACTTATTCAGCTACAGCTACCGCTGCGCAGATCGTAGTAGATGGCCGGCTGCAAACCTTTTACTTTGATTTTATTTACCGGCCGCTGCTGGATGCCCAGGGTAAAACCTACGCGATTTTGCATACGGCTACCGAGGTCAGTGCGCTC
This sequence comes from Mucilaginibacter sp., assembly GCA_016763755.1. Classification (GTDB taxonomy): domain Bacteria; phylum Bacteroidota; class Bacteroidia; order Sphingobacteriales; family Sphingobacteriaceae; genus Mucilaginibacter. The sequence goes on along the minus strand of JAESTD010000014.1, from coordinate 8,363 downwards.
CTGGCGTTGCAACTGGCTGAGCAGCGCTTACAGCAGCTGGTAGCCAGTTCGCCGGTGGGTATGTGTATCATTGATGGCTATGACCTGGTGATCGGTACAGCCAATGAGCAGATGCTGGCCATCTGAGGACGCAGCCGGGAACAGGTGATGAAGAAGAAACTGATGGAAGTATTTCCCGATCTCGAAGGGCAAGCCTTTCTGCAGTTATTAAGAGATGTGCTCGACACCGGAAAATCAGTGATCATCAAGGAAACGGCCGCAGATATCTCGGCGACTGACGGAACTCCCCGTAAAATTTTTATTGACCTGGGTTATGAACCTTTGACCGATGGCTCTGGTAAAGTGACCGCGATTTTGGCTACCGTAACCGACATCACCGAGATCGTCATGAAACGTCAGCTATTGGAAGCCAGTGAGGAACTCGCCAAAGATCTGAATGAAGAACTGGCGGCCTCGAACGAAGAATATATTACCGTCAATGAAGAACTCAGCGCCCTGAATGAAGAATATACGGCGGTCAACGAAGAACTGACCGCGGCCAATGAACAGTTGGACGAGATAAGCCGCGAATTGCAGAACGCCAATGACAAACTGAGCCGGGCGAATGCCGGGCTACGCGTAGAAAACGAGCACCTGCTGCTCAGCGAGGCAAAAGCACTGTCCTTGTTCGCCGATGCCCCGGTAGCAATTGGGCTTTTAGTGGGAAAAGCACTGGTCGTGGAATCTGCCAATAGCAGCCTGCTACAGCTTTGGGAAAAAACGCTGAAGTGATCGGCCTCCCGTGAGCGCAAGCTTTACCTGAACTGGATGGACAGCCTTTTTTAGGGATTCTTGACCAGGTACTGATCACAGGTGAGCCTTTTTATGGTACTGAACATAAAGCAGCACTGGTTTACGATGGTGTACTGACCGATCGTTATTTCAACTTTGTTTACCAACCGATCAAAGATGAGGATGGGCGGGCGATGTATATTATGGTCGTGGCGACCGACGTGACAGGCCAGGTAGAGGCCCGTCGGGAAATAGAACTGGCTAAGGAAAACTTCCGGCTGATCGCCGACAATATTTCCCAGTTCGCCTGGATGGCTGATCCGGAGAGGGCTATCTTCTGGTATAACCAGCGCTGGTTCGATTATACCGGTACCACGCTCGAAGCGATGCGGGGCTAGGGCTGGCGCGAGGTCCATCACCCGGATCATGTGGACCGCGTCGTCGAAAAGATCGCCTGCAATTTCCAAACCGGCGAAGCCTGGGAAGATACCTTTCCATTGCGCCGCGCGGACGGGGAATACCGCTGGTTCCTATCCCGCATGGTACCTGCTAAAGATCAAGATGGTAATGTCATCAGTTGGTTCGGCACCAACACAGATATTACCGAGCAGCGTAAAATGGACGAGCAAAAAGATGATTTTATCAGCATCGCAAGCCATGAATTGAAAACGCCGCTGACCAGTTTGAAAGCCAACCTGCAGATCCTGGAGCGGATGAAGGATAATCTGTCGAACCCAATGGCACCCCAGCTGATCGATAGTTCGAATAAAAGTATGCAGAAGATCAGCACGCTGGTCGACGACCTGCTAAACATTAACAGGTTCAGCGAAGGTAAGCTTCAGCTCCAGAAGACGCGGTTCAACGTCTGGAAAATGCTGAATGCTTGCTCAAGCCATGTGCGGGTGGACGGGAAGCATGAACTGATCGTGGAAGTCGATAAGCAATTGCACATCTATGCCGATGAGCACCGGATCGATCAGGTAGTGGTGAACTTTGTGAATAATGCGGTGAAATATGCACCCCATGGCAGAAAGATTTGGCTGATCGTTGACGATCTGGGCGACAACGTAAAAATATCAGTGAAGGATACCGGCGCAGGTATCCCAGCGGAACAACTCCCGCATTTGTTCGACCGTTACTGGCAGGCGGACCAATTCGCGCCGAAGTATAATGGCTTGGGATTGGGCCTGTTTATCTGTGCCGAGATCATCAAAAGACACGGCGGCCATATTGGTGCCGATAGCGTGCTTGGCGAAGGCAGTACTTTTTGGTTCACACTGCCCAAATCCAACTGATCCGGCTTGGTAAAAATCCGTAAATGACTATATTTACCCTTAAATCAATCGTACTATGACAAGTAGCCGTGCCGAAAGCAATGAGCAATTTTTATCGGGCGGCGGCGAAATGGGCAAGCTGATCCGTTCTATGGACTGGTCAAAAACTGCCTTGGGTCCGGTGGAAAACTGGCCGCAGAGTCTGCGTACTTCGGTCAGTCTTTGTCTGTCCTCTACTTTCCCGATCCTTATTGCCTGGGGACCTGAAACCATACAAATTTACAATGACAGTTACCGTCCTATCTGTGGCGAAATGCACCCCCGTTCCATGGTATGAATTTCCGCGTGTGCTGGGAATCTGCACTGGAAGTGGTGGGCGATAAATTCACCCGGGGTCAACAGGGCGAAGGTACTTATATTACGGACCAGCGCATGTTCCTGGAGCGTTATGGCTACCTCGAAGAAGCCTGGATGACCTTTTCTTTCGCGCCGATCCGGGACGAATCCGGTGGTGTGGGCGGCATCTTTCATCCCATCACGGAAACAACCGAAAAAATGCTGGCCGGCCGGCGCACACAAGTATTAAAGGACTTGGGTGCGGTGATCAGTAAAGCGAAATCGGTTAGCGAGATCGCCGATCTGACCAATGCTCAGTATGAGAGCTATCAACTGGATCTGCCCTTTATGCTGTTTTACGAACTTTCCGGCAACGAAATCAAATTGATCAGCGCAGCGGGTACCCCTAAAGACAGTGCACTGGCAGCAGCCAGCTGGCCTTTTGCGCAGGTAATTGAAACAGGTGAAATGCAGGAAGTCAACCATCTGCAGTCAATAGCCGGCAACTTCAGCAGCGGCCCTTACGAGAGAGCGCCACATACGGCCATGATCCTGCCGGTCAGGATATCCGGACAAGCCGATCTTTTCGGCTTTATTATAGCCGGAGTTAGCGCCTGCCGGGCTTTAGATGAGGCTTACCTCAACTTCTACGACCAACTGGCCGGCACGTATAATACCGCGATCTCCAATGTTTATGCTTACGAGCAGGAGCAAAAACGCGCCGAGGCGCTGGCCGAGATCGACCGTTCCAAAACGGCTTTTTTCAGTAATGTGAGTCATGAGTTCCGTACGCCCTTAACGCTGATGCTGGGCCCGTTGGAAGACCTGCTGCAATCAGAAACCGACGTACACAAAAAAGCCCAGGTCGACGCTACGCATCGCAATGCGATGCGCTTACTGAAACTGGTCAATAACCTGCTGGATTATAGCCGGGTAGAAGCCGGGCGGGTGCAGGCGGCCTATCAGCCGGTCGATCTGGCGGAATTGACCACCGACCTGGCCAGCAGTTTTCGCTCCATTATTGAAAAAGCGGGTATGGAACTACAGGTCGCTTGCCAAACGCTTGCCAGCGATTTCTATACCGACCGGCAGATGTGGGAGAAGATCGTCCTGAACTTATTATCGAATGCTTTTAAGTATACGCTGGCGGGGACTATTTCGGTAAGCCTGAAGCAAGCCGGTAACTTCGCTATGCTGGAAGTTACCGATACCGGCGTGGGCATTCCTGAAAAAGAAATGCCGCATATGTTCGAGCGTTTTCACCGCGTGGAAAATTCAGCCGGCCGTACCCATGAAGGTACCGGTATCGGCTTGTCTTTGGTTAATGAACTGGTACAGCTGCATGGAGGTGATATCAGTGTCGCCAGTACTGAAGGCAGCGGCAGTACCTTTACGGTTAAGATTCCGGCTGGCAGAGGTCATTTACCGGCTGGCCAGGTCGTTGAAAGTACCCGCGATACTGACTTTGCGGCGGTAACCGCACCTTTTATCCGCGAAGCCTATAGTTTACTGCAGGACGAAGCCGGCAACGATTCCAATGACGTGACCCGCACCGCCAGTGATGTGGTGAGCAGTCAGGATAATACCGTTAATAAAGAAACCCGCATCCTGGTCGTGGATGACAACGGGGATATGCGGGCTTACCTGAAAAGATTATTGGAGCCCTATTTTACAGTGGCAACGGCCGCTAATGGTGCAGAGGCCTTGGTACAGATCAAAGTAGAACAGCCGTCTTTGATCCTCAGTGACATGATGACGCCGGTGATGGATGGCAAAGCGCTTTTGAAGGAAGTTCGCGGCAATGAAGATACGTATCGTTTGCCGGTGATCTTCTTATCGGCGCGTGCTGGTGAAGAAGCCCGTATTGACGGGTTGGAAGCCGGTGCAGATGATTATTTAGTCAAACCGTTTTCAGCGGCGGAACTGCTGACCAAAGTACGTGCGCAGATCAATATCACTAAAGCCCGGGGACATTCGGAAGAACAACTACGTGGTCTGCTGACCGAAGCCCCGGTGGCGATGGCCATTTACCGCGGCTCCAACCATATTATTGAACTGGCTAATCAGCGCATGCTGGTCTATTGGGGACGTACAAAAGAAGCCACGGTGAAACGCCCGCTGTTTGAAGCCATACCCGAACTGGATGGCCAGGGTTTCCGGGAGATCATGGATGCGGTTTATCGGACCGGTGAGCGCTTTGTTTCTCTTGAAATGCCGGTGGTGCTGCATCGTTACGGGACAGCGGAAACTGCTTTTGTCAACCTGACCATCGAAGCTTTGAAAGATGAAAACGGGCTGATCAATGGTATGATCGCGGTAGCCGCTGACGTGACCGTTCAGGTGACGGCCCGCCTGGAACTGGAGCGGGTAAGCGATACGCTCCGGCTGGCCATGGATGCCTCGGAAATGGGAATTTGGCAAACCCGTTGGGGTTCCGACTTACTGGAGGTATCACCGCGTGCCAGGGCGATCCATGCAATACCGCTTGATGAGGTATTATCGTTTAACAAAACGTTGAGCGTTGTGGTACCCGAACACCGGGACCGCTTCCAGCAGGCTATCCTGAACGCGGTTGCCAACAAGGGCAGTTTCAGTGAGGATTATCAGATTCAGCCTTTTGACGGCAGTAAGCGCAAATGGCTCAACTCTACCGGGAAGGTGGAACTTGATAAAAATGGGGATGTCATCTCCGTGATCGGCACCATATTGGACATCACGGAAAGTAAGGAAGATGAGCTGCGCAAAAATGATTTTATCGGCATGGTTAGCCATGAATTAAAAACACCATTAACCTCGTTGAGTGGTTATTTGCAGTTGGGACTGCGGCATGCCCAGCAAACGGACAATGCCTATGCCCGCGGCTTGTTCGATAAGGCCAATAACCAGATCGGCAAAATGAACGCGCTGGTCAATGGATTTTTAAATGTTTCCCGTCTGGATTCGGGAAAGATCCATTTGAACAAGGCTGAATTTTATTTAGATGAGCTGATCACCGAGATCGTTGCTGAGGTGAAACTAATAGCAGGTGAGCAGACATTTGAAGTGAATTGTGGACCGGTCACTGTCAACGCAGACCGGGATAAGATCGGCACCGTACTGACCAACCTGCTGAGCAATGCGGTCAAATATGCCAGGCATAAGCCGGTGACCATTGATTGCCGGACGGATGAGCGCGAGATCAGGGTCAGTATACGTGACGAGGGTGTTGGGATCAAGCCGTCAGACCTAGATAAATTATTCCAGCGATATTACCGGGTAGAAAACAGCCAGACGCAGCATATATCCGGGTTTGGCATTGGGCTTTACCTGAGCGCGGAAATCATCGAAAGGCATGGCGGCCGGATATGGGCCGAAAGTGAGTTGGAAATAGGCTCGGTGTTTTACTTTACGTTACCGGCCTGAATACAGCCTGCTATCAATTCATTTAACAGGTACACGATGATCGCTTCGAGTAAAAGCTGATCAAAGCAGCGGCTGTAGTACAGGTTGCCCACTGTTCACTTAATCCCGAAGTTGTAAGTGTTTCAAAATAATAGAAAAACATTTGGCTACATTTGTAAACTTATGGATATCAAGGGCTATATCGACGAAGGCAACCTGGAACAATATTGTTTCGGGTTCAATACCGAACTTGGCAACGAGATCGGTGCTTTGCGGGTAGCCCACGCGGAAATTGATCAGGAACTGAACGAAATAGAATTGGCTATTGAATACTTGGCGCTAAGCCGGGCGATCGCGCCAAGGCCGCAATTGAAAAACAAGATCATGTCGGCGCTCTTTGCAGAAGAGCGTATCGATCTAAACAACCTACCACCGACCAGCAAATATTCAAACTATGAAAACTGGTTAAAAGCGGTAGAGCACCTGATCCCCGCTGAGCCCTTTGAAGATTTTTTTGCGCATTTGCTTAAACAAGACGAAAAAATCGCGCAAACATTGGTTGTTACCAAACTGGATGTGCCCGAAGAAGTCCATGAAGTGATTTCCGAAAGCTTCTTTATTCTGAAGGGCACCTGTACCTGCAAAGTAGGATCGAACATCTTTACGTTGAACGCCGGCGACCACCTGGAGATTCCGCTGCATACTACCCATGATATCCGGATCGATTCGCCGTACGTAGTAGCGATATTGCAGCATCGCTTCGCTTAACAAAAAAGGGGCCTAAGCCCCTTTCCTGATGGAAGATCCTAACGACCTTCCAATCGTTATCACATTTTACATTTTACCCATTTTCGAGGTATCTTTTTTCATCTTCATTTTTTTCTTATCCATCTTCATCTTATCCTTTTTCATTTTATCCATTTTTGAAGTGTCTTTTTTCATCTTAGACATTTTGTCCTGGAAAAAAGGGTGGTTAGTAGCTGCATTAACGTTGACAGTTGCGATACAGATAAAGGCTAAGCTTAAACCGGCGATCAGTGATTTGTACGTTTTCATGTTTGTTTGATTTGATGTTTGCCTGTTAGTCGGAGCCGGCCGGCAAACCTTACACAAATTAATTTTTATTTATTTCGGCCGTTATTTGTGCCTGTAGCGCTTCTTTGAAGCCTTCATCCAGTTGGATTTCCTGCGGCTTTTCAGATTTAAGCAACTGGCGGATCATTTGATTGATCATTTTGCTTTGCTTCATATAAATACCGCATACTTTGCACCCGATCAGGTGAATACGTAGTTCAACGGTTTCCCTGAAGGTTATACTGCCGATCAAGCGTTTATCGATCAGGTAGGTGGCCTTGCGGCAATTATAAATTACTTTTCTTAATTCGTTCATCTCACATCCAGTTTCTTTGCAGGCAGGCCCGCAGATTTAATTTAGCGCGGTGAATAATCACCCAAAAATTGGCTTGGGTCAGTCTTAGCTCGGTACAAATACTATCCGTAGCCTCATCCTCCATGTGCTTCATCGTAAAGACCGAAAGCCACAGGGCCGGCAGTTTTTGCAGGCAATTTTTTAAAGCCTTATTTAGCTCTTTCCGAGCCAAAGGGTCAAAGTCATCCACCCCAAACTGTTGCGGCGCATCCTCTTTTTTCCAATGCCCGTCCTCATGAAAAAAGTCGGGCTCTTCGCCTATGGAATTACTCATTTCCTCTGTTTTCAATCCGTTTGCTTTTTTCCGGTAAACATCATAGATCTTATTTTTCAGTATCGCGGTTAGCCAGGTGCGCTCCGAACTTTTACCGGCAAAATTATGTTGGCTTTGCAAACCAGCTAAAAAAGTTTCCTGCACCAGGTCACGGGCCTGGTCTTCATCATTGACCTGGCTAATGGCATAGCGATATAAATAGTCAGCATACGCTGTTACCCAATTTTTGGGATCGAGCGTCTGACCGGCGGGAGGTTTTGTCAGTTCGTCCATCTAAACAACTTTTGGTCGTACGGCGCAACCTAACCTTACAACAATTTGTTAAATTATTTGTAAGGATACTGATTTAAAGCCGACTAAACCCAAAATAAGCAATCATGAAAAGCACTAAAATATTTTCGTTTCTTTCCCTCGCCACCTTAGCGGGCCTGGGTTCTTTGTCATTTAGTAATAAGAACATCCAAAAAGCACCGGTTGATAAAGGTTTCGCGGTAGTCGAACTGTTTACGTCTGAAGGCTGCTCCAGCTGTCCGCCTGCTGACGCGGTCGTCGAGAAGATCGAAAAAGAAATGAATGGTCAGCCGGTCTATATCCTTGCTTATCATGTAGATTACTGGAATCGCCTGGGCTGGAAAGATGTCTTCAGCAGCGCTGATTACTCCAAGAGACAAAACACTTACGCCAACTGGCTGAATTTAAGTTCGGTTTACACGCCGCAGATTGTGGTTAACGGTAAGACCGAGTTCGTCGGCTCGCAGGAAGGTACTTTAAGGAACGCGATCAATACCGGATTAAAACAACCGGCCCAAACTGATCTTTCGCTGGACAACTTCAAAGTAAGGAATGGATCGGCCACGCTAAATTATCATACCAAAGCGGCACCCGGCCAGGCGCTGGT
>JAESTD010000140.1 GCA_016763755.1 Mucilaginibacter sp. | reverse complement strand
GTTCACATGAATAACCTGCCCGGTAATGAAAGAGGCGTCATCTGAAGCGAGGAATACGTAAGCAGGGCCCAACTCTGAGGGCTGCCCGGCACGTTTCATTGCGGTCTCGCTGCCGAACTTTTTGATCTTTTCCTCATCGAACGTGGAGACGATCAGCGGTGTCCAAACCGGGCCTGGCGCAACCGCATTCACGCGGATACCTTTCTCAACTAAATTGGTTGCCAGCGAACGGGTGAAAGTTGTGATAGCCCCTTTGGTAGATGAATAATCGATCAATGATGGTGAGGAGCGGTAAGCGGTCACTGAGGTCGTATTGATGATACAATCGCCTGCTTTAAGATGATCCAGCGCGGCTTCCGCAAAGTAGAAGTAAGCGAATATATTGGTGCGAAAGGTAGTATCCAGTTGCGCCTCATCTATCGCTTTGACATCTTTCTGGGGGAACTGCATCCCGGCGTTGTTAACCAGGATGTTGAACTTGCCATATTCTTTTGCGGTTTGCTCCACGGCCTTTTTACAGAAGGCGGCATCTTTAACATCCCCTTTGATAAGCAGGCATTTTCTGCCTGCGGCTTCCACCAGTTCTTTGGTGGTTTTAGCATCCTCGTCTTCGTCCAAGTAGACGATCGCGATGTCCGCACACTCTTTAGCAAAATGTATGCTTACCGCACGGCCGATCCCGCTGTCACCACCGGTGATCAGGGCGACCTTGCCATCAAGTTTACCTGATGCCCTGTAGGTTGCTTTAATATATTCCGGTGCAGGGCTCATTTCCGCTTCGATACCGGGTTGTCTGTCTTGTTTTTCGGGTGTCTGCTCTGCCATGTTTTGATTTAATGGGTGCGTGATCAATTATGCGTGCGGGTCAAGTACGATCTTCACGCAATCTTCTTCTTTGTCCTGGAAGATCTTGTATGCATGCTCTACCTGGCTGATCGGGAGGCGGTGGGTGATGATGTCATCCAGCTTTACTTTATCTTCTTTCACCAGGTCGATCAGATGATCAATATAATTTAGGACAGGTGCCTGACCCATTTTCAGCGTAATGCCTTTATCGAACAAGCGGTGCAACGGGAAGTTATCATAAGGTGAACCGTAAACGCCCATCACAGAGACCGTACCCATCCTGCGCACAGCCCTGAACGCCATCTCCAGCACTTTGATACTTCCGGCTTCGAAGTTCACAGCGGCTTTTACTTTGTCGAAGAAATTCCGCTCGGGTTCAAAGCCTACCGCATCTACACAAACGTCCGCACCTCTCCCACCAGTCATCGAGCGGATGGCTTCGATCACGTCCACTTCATGGGGGTTCAATGTATCTACCTTGTTCACGGCCTTTGCTTTCTCCAGGCGGTAGTTCAATGGATCGATAGCGATCACCCGGCTGGCACCGTTGATCCAGGCGGCTTTCTGTGCCATCAAGCCAACCGGTCCGGAACCGAAGATAGCCACCACTTCACCACCCTTCATTTGTGCCCAGTCGATGGCCGACCAGCCGGTCGGGAAAATATCGGTCAGGAACAATACTTGTTCATCCGTCAGGTTATCAGGTACGATCCGGGGACTGATGTCTGCATAAGGGACGCGTACGTACTGCGCTTGGCCTCCTGAGTACCCTCCGTACAGATCGGTATAGCCAAACAGTGCAGCGCCTTTTTGGTCGGTCAGGTCACCATCAGGCCCGTAAGTTTTATAGTTGGAATGCTCACAGGCAGGCGATGCATCATGCTGACAAAAGAAGCAATGTCCGCAGGCAATGGGAAAAGGCACCACTACCCGGTCTCCGCGTTTCAGATTCTTAACTTCTTTGCCCACTTCCTCCACGATGCCCATAAACTCATGCCCCATGATCATCGGTTCTTTTTGCGGAACGGCACCACTCAAAATATGCAGATCGGAACCGCATATCGCGGTAGCGGTCACTTTTAAGATCACATCCGTCGCCAGTTCGATACGCGGATCTTCGACAATATCACAGGTGATCTTGCCGGGTTTGTGGAACACTGCTGCTTTCATAGATATACGGGTTAGTTTTTCTGGAAATACAACATGTATTTGTTACCGATAGTTTCAATAAATTATCATTATAAGAAAGTTTTTTTATTTAAAACTTAAGTGTTTTAATTCAGTTCTACTTTGACGACGAGTACTTAAGTCTTGTCATCATAAACATCTATTCAAAAACAACCATCATGCCTACCAACAAAAAAACAGCTGAAAAGCAAGCAAGCGGACGTACCCCGGAAGCGGAAAGCGCGCTGAAAGAATTATTTCTGGACGAATTGAAAGACATCTACTGGGCCGAGCAGCACCTGGTAAAAGCTTTACCAAAAATGGTCAAAAACGCGACCTCAGACGAACTGAAAAGCACCATTGGGGAACACTTAAAACAAACGGAGAACCAGGTTGCACGTCTGGAAAAGGCATTTGAATCTATCGGTGAAAAAGCGAAAGCAGTAAAATGTGAGGCGATGGACGGCCTGTTGAAAGAAGCCGACGAGCTGATGAAAGAGACCGATAAAGGTACTGAAGTTAGAGACGTGGCGATTATCTCTGCCGCACAAAAGATCGAACATTACGAGATCGCTTCTTACGGCACGCTGCATGCATTGGCGGGTACGTTGGGTTATGCGGATGCAGCTGCACTTTTACAGGAGACTTTGGAGGAAGAAAAGACAGCCGACCAATTATTGACCAAAGCAGCAAGCACCATCAACGAAGCGGCTTTGCAGGAAACAAACTAAACTATCTAATAAACAAAGCACCGGGAACAATTTCCGGTGCTTTCCATTGCCTCGTCCTTACCTATGTCATACGATCTACTCATGCAGGAACGGCTGGACCGTTTCAGGCGATTACTAAACATACTGCCCTTACCGGAGGAAGTTCCCGGTGAATTACTGATCCTTTCTGCGGGGAATGCAGCCGGAAACTGGAGTTATCGTCATGTGCTTACTGAAGGACGAACGATTTATTTCATTTTCAGAAAGGCAGGTTATACCGATGGCCGCATCGCGGAGTGGGAATGCGTTGACCGCGAACTAGATGAAGTCATGAAAAAAAACAAATCCAGGTTATTTGATTTGGATTAGCATTTCTTCTGTGAAGGGCTTCTCTTTAAAAGAGACCTTGTATCAATCCCTTCCGGCAACTATAATGCTATCATTCTTTTCTCCCCTGACGGCAAAATTGTCTCAGAGGATTATTTGCAAATGTTAACAAAAACCGATTAAAATAAAAAGTACTATGAGTAAAGAAACAAACATAGCGGCTCAGCAGAAATTTGGCGAAGCTGTTAATACCGGAAATTATGAATTATTTAATGAGCTGGTAGCCGAGAATTCTATCGATCACGATCCTGCACCGGGACAGATTCCTGGTCCGGAAGGATATGCTCAATTTTTCAGGAAATTGAGAGTAGCATTCCCTGATATGAAGCTGACTGTGGAACAATTGTCTGCTGATGATGATACGGTGTCGTTCGCTTACCGTTTAATAGGCACTCATCAAGGTGACTTTACGGGTATTGCCGGAAGCGGTAATACAGTAAATGTCCGCGGGATGCAGATCAGTAAATTTCAAGATGGTAAGATGACCGAGCGCTGGGGAAGTTCCGATGAACTCGGAATCCTTAAACAGATCGGAGCGACAATCAGCTGATGCGTCATCGCGGATATCGCAGCCGGCTTCGCAGGATAGCCGGCTGCCATAACTGTTTGAATTTAATTTAGCTGAATAAAATAAACGATCCCGCAATATAAACGTGCTTAGATATCAAATATGCTTCACCTTAACCAAAAGAAAAACGCATTCATAAATAGCGCATTAAAACTACCTTTACAACCCTTAGGAGTTAATGATAGTTATCAATTTTGATTGTGCGGATATTGACGAGACCGGGGGGACTTTGTCAAATCGAATATGCCTGTGCAAACGAAATGTTTGGAAAGGCATTCCTAATCAGGATATCGTAAAATCAATTTGAACCTATTTTGATGAGCAACGAACTTTGGCTAAGCGTACGGATTACAAATAAGAGTTCGCCCAATACTTTATGATAGTTATGTTAATAAATTAAGTAGCATCATAAGACAATGGGCAGTCTCTGGCTACTTCGATTCGCTGGTAATTTTCAATTCAGGTACTACGGGGATCATTAGCGGGTTTTTCAATTGCGGTCTGATCCAGGCTGCCCAGTCTGTCAGGGATTGCTTACCTGCATTTACCCGGAGCTCGAGCGTAAAATCTGGCGGAACTTCATCCGGAAGAGCCACCGGCGGTATCGTGTACAAAGATCTGTCCTGATTCTTATGCCGGCTGAAGATCATTTTTTTCATAGCCTGGCCATTGAGCGAATAAGCTACCCAGACCTGAAAGGTTACCCCATCAGTGGAAACTGTATTGGTTGGGACATCTTTTACAAACCCGACAGTTGCTGAAAACGACCTGCGCCCCTTCATTCCCTTGATCGGAAAATCACCGTAAACAGAACCATTGTCGACCCATTTCGGGTGCATCCGCAGTACAAACTGGTGGCTACCATCTTCCAGGATCACTGAATCTTCGCGCGCATAGCCTGATGCATCGGTTTCCAGCCCCGGCCAATTGAGTATTTTATCCTCCGCAATGGTACTGCTATCAGCCAGCAATACGCCGCTGTGCCATCCGGCAGCAGGAGCCAGTTTGATCAGATCGACCTTTTGCAAGTTTTCAGCCTGGCTGACAGGAACGCTTGTGGAGGCTTTCGGTTTTGTCTGGTATGGAAGATCGACCACGCTCAAGACCTGGTCATTGAGCTTAACCGTTATCTTAACCGTAGCGTGTTTCGGATCGATCGCCTCATTTCCCGGAATCCGCAGCAGTAGTTGTCCCTGGTTGATCCGGATTTTGGTAGCAGCCGCCTCGTTGACCAAAACACTGATCCGGTCACTGTCCGACGGGTTGGCCAGCGTAACCAAAAGCGTTGAATCCTGGAGCAACTGCTTATTGCTGACCGAGGTATTCCTTTCTCCGGAATTACAGCCGGTCAATAAAATAAACGACAATAATGGTATAGGAAGAAAAATGGTTTTTTTCAAAACAGTCATAGCAGATGGTTAAGGATGCTATAAAGTTAACATCCCGGATCGAAACAGCAACAATGCTACTTGTTTAAATGGTTAATTGCCAGATGTTACGCATTTGAGCGACTCTTTGGCAAGACCCGCATGATCATTGATGGATAGTGCCTGTCCGCTCATAGCGCTCGCGGGATGCTTTGATCTCGGGCATATGCTTGTTTGCCCAATGGTAGAGGGTCATCAATGGCGGCACCAGGCTTTCGCCGAGCGTCGTTAATGTGTATTCAACCTTTGGCGGGATCTGTGCATAAACTTTGCGCGATACCAAGCCATCTGCCTCCAAAGTTTTCAGGGTGACGGTCAGCATCTTTTGTGAAACGCCATCAATCAACTGATGCAAACCATTGAACCGTAACGTTCCGTTTTGTGACAGCATGATCACCGTAAGCATCGACCATTTATCCCCTACCCGGTTCAAAACATCCTTCACCGGACATTCATCCCGGTCATTTTCACATTTTTTTAAAATTTCTTTTTCCATACCAGGCTGTGTATCAATAATAGTTACGCTAAAGTAAGTAGCTGACCGTCAGGTGCCTTCTTGTTTTAAACACCAGACCATTCTACCTTTGACTTACCAAAAGTAACTAACAAAACAAAAGTAAGTAATAATTATGGATTTGAATCTAAAAGGAAAAAGAGCACTCATCACCGGCTCAAGCTCGGGACTGGGCGAAGCAATTGCGCGTTTGCTGGCCGCAGAGGGCGCAGAGGTGATTGTGCATGGCAGAAATGAAGAACGTGCCGCAAGAGTTGCAGATGAAATCAGAGCAGCAGGCGGACATGCAACTTATGCCATAGGCGACCTATCAACAGATGAGGGTGCCGACGCAGTAGCAAAATCTGCTTTACATGGCGGATCTGCAGATATTTTGGTAAATAATGCCGGATCATATACGCCGCGACCCTGGTTTGACACCACCGTGAGCGACTGGCAGAACAGTTACAATATTAACCTGTTGGCTTACGTGCGGATGATCCACCGTTTGGTGCCGGCAATGAAAACGCTTGGTTGGGGACGGGTGATCCAGATCGGTTCCTCGGGGGGGATAGAGCCTTTTGCGCAGCAGCCTGATTACCTGGCGGCTACTGCGGCGCGCCATAACCTGAGCGTATCGCTTGCCCGGGAGCTAAAAGGTACAGGTATTACCGCTAACACCGTAGCGCCTGGGCCCATGCTGCTTGAGAACACGCGTAAGATGCTGATGAACATGGCAGGCCAGTTTGGCTGGGGCGATCAGTGGGCCGATATCGAACGTAATGCGGTGGAGCAGTTTGTTCAAAACGATGTGGGCAGGTTTGGCCGGCCCGAAGAGGTTGCCGCAGCTGTAGCGTACCTGGCAAGTCCTTTATCAGATTATGTGAGCGGAGCGCTATTGCGGGTAGATGGCGGTCATACTCGGTCGGTTTAATCTTTATTGCCATGAATAGTAAGTTCAGAAACATTGCAGGATGGGTGCTGAGCGCCCTTGTCCTTTTATTGATGGGTGCCTCGGCAATTGACAAGATCAGCGCAAGCGCGCATTCCTTGGAAATGACCGCTTCTTTCGGAATATCAGTTGCTGATTACAGGCTGCTGGGTGTCCTGGAGTTAGGTTCGGCGCTGTTGTTCGTTATACCACGGAGCATGATGGTAGGGCTTTTATTGTTGTCGTCTTACCTGGGTGGTGCGATCGCGACGCACTTGCAGCATGAGCAGAGCATGCTTTTCCCGGCAGCGATCGAAGCACTGGTGTGGGTGACCGCCGTTGTCCGTTATCCAAAACTGCTGAAACGAGCTGATCTTTGACATGACCTGGAATAAGCGGCCCTGCCCTTCAGGGGCCGTTCGTTTTGCCCATCAAACCAGTTCGTCTTCATCAATCAGTTTGTGCCGGAGGGCATAAATGATCAGTCCTGCCAAATTTTTAACCTTCACCTTCTCAAACAGTCTGATCCTATACCCTTCTACTGTACGCTTGCTTAGGTAAACTGCATCAGCGATTTCTTGAGCGGTTTGCTGCTTGCAGATCATCCTGATAATTTTTTTGTCCCGCTCAGTCAGATCTGCAATGATCTCCGGTGTGCTTACCTTGGATTTGCTTCTCAGAATCATGCCGGCCAGTGCAGCGGAAGTTTGTGCACAATAATAACTTTTGTTCTCATACACGCTGGTCACGGCATCCGCAATTTCATTTTTGTGCGCATTTTTTAGGATGTAGCCCTTTGCCCCTGCTTCCAGCATTTCTACGATAAGGTTTTCCTCATTAAACATAGATAAAGCTATTACCTTCAAATAGGGTTGAATTTCAAGCATCTGCCTTGTGCTTGCTATGCCGTCCATGACCGGCATTTTGATATCTGTTAAAACCACATCGGGTTTTAAGGTCGTTACCAGGTCCAGCAGCTGCCGGCCATTGTTAGCACGGCCAAGTACATTGAACCCCTTTTGCCGGGAGAGCATCAATGCCAGTCCGTCCAGAAATATATCATGGTCGTCTGCGATAACAATGTCAATTTGATGGTGCATGTTTCTTATATTTTATTTTCGAGGTTGGATGATTTAGTTAATATCAACTGCGTTATTTCCGGGTATCGGCACTTTGACCGTGTAACTACACCCTTCGTTGACAGCTGAAGTAACAGATAATTGGGCGTTCAGGATCTCGCACCTGCTCTTGATACTATTGAGACCCAGCCCCCTTTTATTATGTATGTTCTCCGCCGTATCGAAGCCAATGCCATTGTCGAATGTCATCAGGGTAAGCTGCTTTTCTGTTGATGCAATGATCAATCGTAATTTCCCTGCCCCGGCATGTTTTATAGTGTTATTTACGATTTCCTGTATGATCCGGAACAAGTGGATCTCTATCTGCTTTGGCAGCCGGATATCTTCCCGGGCGTCAAAATCGATTTCCAGCGTTTTGCCGGTGTTGATCCTCGAAAGATATTCGCTGGTTGCTTTGACGAGGCCGTTCCGGCTCAGACTCTCCGGCGAGAGGTTGTAAGAGATCTGGCGCAGCCCTGTGATCGTTTCATCTATATGTGCGTTGGCGATATCCAACAGCGCCTGATTATCTTTACCTATATCCTCGAGGCTTTGCATGTATAGTTTCACGGAAGACAACAGTGGTCCCAGGCTGTCATGCAGGTCATTGGCAATCCTTTTGCGCTCAAGTTCCTGCATCACGATCTCGGCGCGGATCATGTCTTTTTGAAGACGTATATACCTGCGGTGGTACCGGATAACCGATACCACAAAAAAAATGATGATCAGGGCGATGATCACCGATGTACCAAGAACGGTATAAAATAATTTATCCTCCATTATTTGATCTGGCAGTAATCAAGATACAACACGATGTTTTGGAATCAGCCGGATAACAACAGCGTAGATCATGTTTACAATCGCATTCACATAGGCGAACAGCAAGATGATCTTGTTGGCTACCACATACTTTTCGGCTCCCACGAAATAAGATGCCTCATAAATGATCTGATAGGTAAAAAAGATAATGAAAGCAGCACAAAGCACGAATACAGGATTTGTCAACAACAATGTCCTTTGACTAACCATCAGCGAATTTATCAGATTGACGCTCAGCAGCACGACTATAAAGGCATAAAAGACCCTGAAGTAAGGAACAAAATTCGACAGGTTTTTAAAAACAATGTTCTCTATGATCCAAAATAGCAGGCACAGAGTTGCAAGCACGGCATAAAATGACAGGTAACGTTTATTCTGCCATAAGTAAAACTGATAGGTCAGAAGTAAACACTCAGCCAAACTGTAGATCTTAATCACCAGTGCATTGCTTTTATGTAAATATCCGATGAAATAAAAACTAAACGCTTCAGCAAAAAATGATAATAACAGCATACAAAAAAAAGGCAGCCAGTAGCGCCTGATCCTGTTAAGCGTGAGCAAGGCCATTACCATCGGTATCAATATCGATTCGCTGAGAAGGAAAGTGAACAAGGTCTTCATCTAAAACTATTTGATCGGCCCGGTAGCGCTGCACATTGTCGGACATCGCTGGCCAGCTTCCAGCACAACTGCCGAAGCTACCGAAGCAGCCGGGTTTACAACATCCGATGCCTGGCCATCTTTACTTGTAATATCATCACCTTTTTCATCAACGGCGACCAGCACCAACCGGACGAGGCCTTTTTTATCCTGACCGAGATAGATCCTCATCCCTTTTGCACCCTTTTGATTGAGGAGTTGGGCGATAGCGTCCCGGTTGAACAGCTCGGCATCCGGAAGGTTGAAGTTTTTGTCTAGGTAATCTGCGCCGCCAAGCTGCCTGATCAGTTTACTTTTTCCCTCACGATAACCTGCCGTGAGTTCTGCTGCATTGCGCACAGAGATGATGTGCTTCGAAGCATTTGTTCTGTCGTAAGGAATCTCATGATTACCTGAAGATTGGTTTTGGCATGCCGTGAGCAACGTTAAGAATAGCAAAGCCAGGCATATCGTAAAAGAAGAAGATTTAATTGTGATCATATGATTTGTTTAGATGGTGGCAATCAGACTAGCATATTATTTAACTTATAAGCCAAAACTATTTCAGATACCGTTAACTGGCCATCGTAAACCTACGCAAAATGATACGTAGTTATACGCATCATTTCCAGTAACCCTACTACTTCTTTTCCAATCGGTTAGCTTCAATTTTGGATTGTTCGTTCAACGAAAACAATTCATCAATCTACAACAAAATAATACGCTAAACACAAACTGTCATGAAAAAATTTTTATCCGTGTTATCGATTTACCTGATCGGTTTAACTGCCTGTAAAAAAGACATTAATCCTGGTCAACCTACGCCCGAAATGAACAATAAGGACATCAATTCGTCCATGGTTTCGGCATATGCTTCCTACCGGGTGATCGCGGGGGCGTCAGGGCAATCAGGATTTACAAATGGAAACGGCAACAAGGCCCGTTTCAATTTCCCGCTGGGGATATGGGTAAACAAAGATGGCTCATTATTGGTTTCTGATATGAGCAACAACGCTATCCGTAAACTGACCTCCGATACCATCGTTTCGACGCTGAACATTCCCAAAACGGTCGACAACGAGTCTTTGTCCATACCG
>JAESTD010000139.1 GCA_016763755.1 Mucilaginibacter sp. | reverse complement strand
TAGTGGGCGGAAAGCCGCCATACCTGGATCTGCCTGCCAATACCTGGGATCAGTACAATGGCACAGGGCGTGGTTACATACAAGGCCGCTTTAGAGGGGCGCAGATGGTTTATGGCGAGGCCGAGTACCGTTTTGGGCTTACACGCAATGGTTTATTAGGTGGCGTTGTATTTGGTAATGCCGAATCTTTTTCTGCAGCACCGGGTTCGGCACTGCAAAAGGTGCAGCCTGGCTACGGTGTCGGTTTACGTTTAAAATTGAATAAAGTATCTAAAACAAATATTGCTGTCGACTACGGTTTTGGCAGTCAGGGATCAAAGGGAATATTTGTTACAGTGGGCGAAATTTTTTAAAAAAGTACCTGCATAAACAAAAATGAAAATTTGATGAAATTTTAATTATCTTGAGCAAACCTTTAGTACTTTATTTACGTTTTAATTATAACGTTAAAAAATGTTAAAAAGGGGCAGGAGAGTGTCGCAGAGGGACTGTTAACAAGAGTTTTTTGTAATTTTATTGCGTTTAGTAGTGCTTATGCAATTAAAACGGTTTACAAATTGGTATTTGCTTGTGGTTATGCTCCTTACGGGGCTTATATCTGCCTGCCAAAAAGATACTGGTGAGCAGGCCGTGGAAGAACATAAAATTGCCCTTGCTGCAGATAGCGCACTTAAGGCAACCTCGCCAGATAATTACTTAGCCACATCCGGCGTACTTACCATAAAATTAAAAGACTCGACTTATACCTTTAATGCCGCTAACGATTCTGTAGCATTTGTAAACTTAAGCAGCGGGGATAACCGTTACTTTGGTTTAACAGCTATTAACAAAGCGCATAATATCAGTTTCGGCATCAGCTCAAAAGGCATCGCCGCTGATAGCATTACCAAGGCAGTAGCCGGCGGGCAGCTTTTAGTTATGGCTGATGCCATGCACACCCAGCAATATACGCTTACGCAATACGCCAAACCCGGAGATGCAGGCAATATTCAGCTAACTTCGTACATGCGTAACGATACCCTTGCAAAAGGAAGCTTCTTTACCTTCCTCTCAAAAGACGACGATTCTGACTCTCCTTTCTATCGTGTTGAAGGGACATTTGAGCTTCGTATCAAAACTCAGAAATAGCCTTACGTGTAAATTTGACACATTATTGTAAAAAACAATTTACAAACCGGTTAATCGCCCTTTAACACTACCGAAAACGCCTTTTTTTGCCTATATTTGCACAAAAGAAAAGGAGTTTAATGAAAGTATTTATTGGAGGCTTACCGCTGGAAGTTAGCGAGGCCGAACTAAATGCAGTTTTTGAAGATTTTGGGCCGGTTAAGTCGCTCAGAATTATCAAAGACCGCGAAACCAAACAAAGCAGAGGCTTCGGCTTTGTTGAAATGGTTAATGATGATGAAGCAAAAGAAGCCATTAAATGTATGAATGGCCAAAGCTACTACGGTAAACGTATAACTGTTAATGTGGCTGAAGATAATGGCCCGGGTTTTAACCGGACAACCTTTAGCCGTAACTAACAATACTTTAGATAAAGAAAGCCGGAAAATTTTACCGGCTTTTTTTATATCTTTTTACCTGGTGCTTAAAAAGTTATCCGGCCCGTTAAATTTGTCTTCACTGCTGCTGTGGTGTAGCTTTTTATTTGTAATCTTGTATTACTCAAATAATACCCCGTTTGCGCCTTACCTCACATATAAACCGATTGTGGCTAAAGCTAACTGGCTCAATGGCCGAGTTTACTTTAGAAGTAAGGATATTTCACTCTCTGTGT
The DNA here is from genome assembly GCA_016763755.1 of Mucilaginibacter sp. Classification (GTDB taxonomy): domain Bacteria; phylum Bacteroidota; class Bacteroidia; order Sphingobacteriales; family Sphingobacteriaceae; genus Mucilaginibacter. Next base: position 2,528 of record JAESTD010000139.1, on the reverse strand, counting down.
GTCCTGGCTATAATTGCGCTGGCTTATAACGTACCCTTCAACTATCTTATTGGCTTACCTATTGTTTCTTTGCTAAGCCTGGTAACCATGGTGCTGTTCTCTATACTCTATTATCAATCACGATACAGGGGCAAGACCAAGTCAACCATCACGATATTTACCATCATTGGTAATACACTTTTCCTGCTCAATTATATTTTTAACTCGGGCACCCAGGGGCCAACGGCCTTGCTGATGGGCTTGTGCATATTTTTGGTATTGTGTGTGGTACCAAAAAACCAGCAAACGTTTTGGATGTGGGTGAATATCGTTATCATCCTTACCGGCCACTGGGTTGAATATTTTTACCCCGAATTTATCCCTTATACTTACACTAAACGCATTGATCGTTACTGGGATCTGTCATCAGCCTATGTCGTAGTAGTAATTGTACTTTACTATACCATTACTTACCTACGCAAAAATTATGACTATGAGCGACGTTCTGCCGCAAATAAAGCACACGCTATTGCCATGCAGAACATACAAATAGTTCAGCAAAACCAGGACCTTGAGCGTATTAATTCTGAAAAGAACAAACTCATGTCTATTATAGCACATGATCTGCGTTCGCCTTTAAGCAATATTCAGAACTACCTGGAACTGGTTACAGAATATGAGCTGGATACCGATGAGCGCCGTATGGTTGAGAATGACCTGCTTAAAGTTACCCGCCGCACTATTGACATGTTGGGCAAGTTGCTGGTTTGGTCAAAAGCCCAGATGGATGGCGTTAATGTTAAACTGGGATACGTTGATCTGCGAGATGCTTTATTCAACACCATTGAATTAGAAAAGGCCATTGCTCTGAAAAAGAACATCACACTCACCGACGAGCTGGATTGGGACATCCGTATTGTGGCCGATAGCGATATGCTGCAGCTGGTGATACGTAACCTCATAAGCAACGCCGTAAAGTTTACTCCGCAAAGCGGCCAAATAGTTTTTAAGGCCAAACAAATAGGCAACGAATGCTGGCTCATTATCAGAGATAACGGGGTAGGAATGACACCTGAACAACAAGCTGAGCTGTTCTCGCTTCGCGCTACACCAACCTTTGGCACAGATAATGAAAAGGGCGTAGGCCTGGGCCTGCTGCTTTGCAAAGAGTTTACCGAATTGCAGGGCGGCCGCATCTGGGTTGAAAGCGAACCAGATAAGGGTACTGTTTTCTTCGTATCCATGCCGGCGGGCGCTTAAGTCGAAAGTCGAAAGTCGAAAACATTATGTTACGTTGACACGATTACTCAGGGAGCGTTCGACTTTAGACTTTTAACTTCTTACTTTTGACTTACTATGAGGCCTGGTGATAAAGTAATTTGCATTAACGATAAGATCGATCCTGATAAAAGCGAAGAAATACGTCGCGATTTTGAGATCTGGATCACGAGGGATAAGGAATACACCATCCGCGAGATATTAGACAATAATGGCATTGTTACCGGTGTGCTGTTGGATGAGGTGCATAATTTCCCAAAATTCTTTAAACTCATTAACCGTTATCAGGAGCCTGCCTTTGCTATCTGGCGTTTCAGAAAACTTAACTATGCAAGCACCCCCGCCGAAGCCCTAAGCGAAGTACAAGAACTTGTTGAAGAAGAGCAATTAGTAAAAACCAAAGAACGATAGCGTCTTGATCCCGTTTCATTGCCCGCGGCCTTCAGGCAACGGAACATGGAATATGTTGAGTTGGCTTTAACCAAAATTTAACAGCAAAGTTGGACTAAAGTCAGGTGTGATATTTGATAAAATACGTATTATGTATAATATGCTTATTGGCATATAGTCTACCATCCTCTATCTGCGGCTGCCTCTGTTTCTACCAATTGCGTAAGTACTGCTTTTAGCATCGCTTCGCGTGCCCATTGCTGCTCTGTCAATGATGCATCCTGTTTGTACCAGGTGATGGCTTCGTTGATTTGGATACGGGTGCGGTAGGCGTATTGCTTGTTAGGGTGCAGTTTTTGGCCTTCGTAGCTATTCAGATTTTCGGTTTTGATCAGCTTAGCAAATGATTTAATAGGGATATCCATCCGCAGGCAATCATCCAACGAGTTTTTGAAATCCTGCTTATCCTCAAGCCAAAGGCTAAGGGTTTCATCAGTAAGGTCGTGGTCTGCAATGCAAATGCGGCTGTAGTTGTAATCAACTGTAATAATAAGCCACCAAAGCTGGTCGCGGAATTTTTGTGAAAGTCGGATCATGGCGTTTTGTTTAATGAGTGAGTTATTGAATGAGTGAATGCTTAGTCTGCACATCTAAAATTTGCACATTTGAAATCTGCACATTTATAGAAATCGCGGCGTCCATCCCGGCAGATATTTTTGTATGGCGGCTATTTCCTGCTTGTATTTAGCGCAGGCAGTTCGGTATCCATCGTAACGTTGCTGCAGTTGTTATCTGCCAGTCGGATTTGATTGTTGATGGTGCGGGTACGTAGGGCTGAATGAGCAATGTGCATATTTTTAGATCTATTAATGTGATATTTA
>JAESTD010000138.1 GCA_016763755.1 Mucilaginibacter sp. | reverse complement strand
TGCGTGCCGCTAATATGGCTGGCTTTTCATATCTACCCTGCCGAAGGCACACCTTATCATTATGTACTGATATTATCCAGCATAGGAATCATACAGGCGTTGAATATTATCGACCCTTATTTTCAGTCAGAGGTGCAGTCAAAATACATTATGCAGGTGCAGGTTATAGGCAACCTTGTTTCTGCAGGCATAAAAGTGGCGCTTATAACTGCCAAAATGCCGATAGTTTACTTTGTGTATGCCTACGCAGGCGATTTCCTGCTACTGTCGCTGGGTTATTTTATAACTTACCATAATAAAGGGTTCAGCGTATTTAAATGGCAGTATAATGCGGCTTTAGCTAAGCGCCTTCTGTCACAATCATGGCCGCTCATTATATCGGGCATAATGGTAGCCCTGTACATGAAGATAGACCAGCTGATGATACAGAACCTTGCCAGTGTTGATGAGGCAGGCGCCTACGCCACCGTAGCATCATTAAGCGAGGCCTGGAACTTTATCCCTACCGTTATAGTAACCTCGCTTTTCCCTGCTATACTCAACGCCCGCCGCGATGACCCCGAACGCTATAAAAAACGCATCCAGAACTTATACGACCTAATGGTTTACCTGAGCCTGCCTGCTGCGCTGGTTATTACATTTGCATCGCCACTTATTTATATGCTTTACAGTACCCAATATGCTTATGCTGCGCCGGTATTGTCGGTACATATATGGTCGGGCGTGTTTGTGTTTCTGGGGGCAGCCAACGGGCAGTATTTAATTGCCGAGAACATGGTGAAGCTCACCTTTATACGTTCAACATTTGGGGCGATCATCAACATTGTACTTAATCTGGTGCTTATTCCGCAAATGGGTATGATGGGTGCAGCCATCGCCACCCTTGTGGCTTACGCCTGCTCAACCATGTTTGTGATATTTGTACCAAAGGCCCGCGAACAGGGGCTAATGATGGGAAAATCGCTGCTGTTTATTTCTTTAAAAAATCATATCTTTAAAAAATAATAATTTAACTAAACCTTATACATGAAAAGAACCCACGCCATCGGCATTTTAGCTTTGGTGCTTTTTGCTGCCATATCATGCACACGCCCCCAGGAATCTATCGACCGTCTTAAAAAATCCTGTCTTTACAGCGACAAAACAGATTATTTTAAAAAGTGGAAAAGCGCTTTTACCGAAATACAAACCAGCAGTAACGGCAGTGTAACAACAGTGACCACTTACCCTTTAGGTTATTTTTGGATAAACAGCAACGGCACATACCGCACGCTTAGCGATATAGCCCCGAGAGTTGGGAAATGGGATGTAACCGATAGCTGCCGCTTTGTAACTGACCCCGGCAAAGCCATTGCCCGCGAGTTTGATGTGGTTAAACTTACTGCCGATTCTCTGGTTCTAAAAACGCAGATAGGTGGCAAAACATTCATCAGCCATTTTGTGGCATTTAACTGTTTTGATATTTCTAAACTAACTGCAATCTGGGATAATACTGAAACTGAATATCAGTATTATAATGATACCGAGATCTACGACAGATGGGTAGAATATCCGGCAGGTTATTTCACAATCAAGTCTAACACGCAATATGAGCGCTTAAGCAATGGCAATTATCTGGCAGGCAAATGGCTTGTTGATGGCGATTGCAAGCTTACGCTTGATAAAGGCGATACAAGACTGGAGCGTTCTTTTGAGATACAAAAACTTACCAACGATTCATTAGTGATCTGGAGAAAAGATACTTTAGCACACGCAAACTATCTGCAGAAATACATCAGACACAGATAAGATAAACTGGTTTTAATCTTTCTTAAAGAACAGGGTTCTCAGGGTTTTAGCAACTAACTGGTAGCCCTGTTTTTTTAAGTACTCATATATAGCAGAACCGGGCAGGTTCTCCATATCAACCCTGTCTTCAACGGCTATATACAAAGGTTTATATTTTTCCCAGTTGTTTGATTGCAGCACAGCCAGGTCCAGCCCCTCAACATCAATAGTGAGGAAGTCTATCTGCTGTCCTGCAGGCAGGTATTGCTCAAAAACATCAGCCAGTGGCAATGTCTGTATAGGTAATTCCTCAATGATCCTATATTTCGTATCCTCCTGATTGCGCTCATGCGATAGTTCCTTTGAGAAACCGTTAAGGGCAGGTTCGTTAAAGCAGTAAAAAGTCAGCTCGCCTTTTGCCGGACTTATACCTATATTAAGGTTAATGTCCCGTTTCCTGAACATCCTGAAAGCCTTAATGGCACCAGGAGTAGGCTCAATATTGATACCGCGCCAGCCGTGCTTGTAAAAAAACAAAGTGTTTGAGAAACGGTATGGATGGTGAGCGCCAACATCAACAAAAAAACCTTTGTATTTCTTTTTCCCTTCATAGAATGATCGCAACACCATATCCTCGCCTTCCTGCGAGTATGAAGTGTGCTTTTGAAAATAATTTAAAGGCAAATATTTAACTAAGATCTCTTTGAGTCCGGCCATCGGGGCTAAGTTAATAATTATACTGCAATCGGTTCAATTCTTAAACTAAAATACAATCTTGTTACAGTTATTTATTAATATTGCGATATGCAGGAATCCCAACTTAGCGGCAATGTAAAAACCGCTTATGACGAGTTCTATAAAAAGCACGATGAAGATTGGCGCATGCTTGGTGCTAAATACAAAGCAGAGCACATTATAGAGGTTTGCAGAGGCCATCAATTTAAAAACGTGCTTGAGGTTGGCGCCGGCGACGGCAGTATCCTGAAATATCTATCTGATGCCAATTTTGTTCCGGAATATCACGCGGTGGAAATATCTGATAGCGGGGTATCGCATATCGCCAACCGGCATATAAAAGACCTTGCATCGGTACAAATATTTGATGGTTACAAGTTGCCGTTTGATGATGATGCTTTTGATCTCATTCTTCTTTCGCATGTATTAGAGCATGTAGAACATGAGCGCCTTTTGCTACGCGAAATTAAGCGAGTTGCCGGCAACTTTGTGATAGAGGTTCCTATTGACTATAAAACCAATGTAGACAAGCGGATAAAACATTTCCTGGCTTATGGCCACATAAACGTTTACACACCAACGTCGTTGCGGTATCTGTTGCAAACCGAGGGTTTTGAGATAACGAAAGACCTTACCTCTATCATTGCACCCGAGGTTACCCGTTTTAATACATTTATTAATCAAAAGCAGCCGAAGAGTTTTATAAAAAACTTTAAGATCGCGGCCGAATACGCTGTGAAGAATACGCTGATAAACCTGAGCCCTAAGTTTAACGAGAAACTGGCAAATGCTTATACCGCGCTTTGTGCCAAAACAGATAAACAAGCAGATATATTTTAATTTCGGGTATTTACGATCCAATAATTCGATAACTCAAAAATTCATTAATTGGCTGCCCCTGCTCCCATAGCGCTTTTTGTTTATAATCGCCCGGATCACACGCTGGAGACGCTTGATCATTTAAAGAAAAATGATCTGGCTGCAGAAAGCGATCTATTCATTTTTTCTGACGGACCACGTAGCCAAAAAGATGAGGACGCCATAAACGAGGTACGTAAAATAGCCCGGCAGGTAACCGGCTTTAAAACCGTTAAGGTTGTAGAGCGCGAACATAACATGGGGCTGGCAAAATCTATTATAAACGGGGTAACCGAGTTGGTAGATACTTACGGCCATGTTATTGTATTTGAAGACGACCTGGTATCATCGCCTTACACCCTTAAATATTTTAACGAAGCGCTGGAGCGTTACCGGTATGATGACAAAGTGATGCATATCAGCTCCTATATCTTCCCTATAGATAATGCTGATTTGCCGGAGACTTTTTTTTTCCGCGCGGCACTTAGCTGGGGCTGGGCAACATGGGCAGGGCGTGGAGAAATTTTGAACCCGACGTTGATAAATTAATAGTTCAGTTTGATGACGAGAAAATAAAACAATTCTCTATAGAAGGTACCATGAACTTCTGGAAACAAATGCAGGATTTTAAAGCAGGCAAAAATAATTCATGGGCCATACGTTGGTACGCATCTGTTTTTCTTAATGGCGGACTTACCTTAAATCCTTCCAGGTCGCTTGTACACAACATTGGCCATGACGGCAGCGGAACCCACTCCAATATCGAAAATATGTATGGTACGCAGATAGCCCAAAACCCGATAACTTATTTTCCTGATGTATTAGAAGAGGACAAAAAAGCTTATGAAGTAATAAAATACTTTTTAAGTAACAGGAAAGGTTCGATGTTGCAACGCATATCTCGCCGCGCTAACCAACTGAAAGTTAGATACTTTTCGCGAAAGTAGGTTTATCCACAATTAATACAACTTTTTCGTGTTTGTTAATAAATATTATTCATAAAATTAGTCTACTTAGTACATAGATATTATATTTGACGTAATTATTATCTATCTACTCCAACCAATTGTTCTTTATGATAAATAATGAGGTCAGTAAAAACACAAGAAGAGAAAACTCTATGTTTTCTCTTTTTTGTTTCTGAAACATTGGTGTAGTTTTTGGTGTTATTTAAATAAATGCTAAACCAATGAAAGAAGATAAAGATACCGCCCCGGCTGAAAAAGATGGCAAATACGAGTTTCTATTGCATTACTCGGGCCGCGAAGTGAATTGTAGAGTGGAGAAAGAACAGAACAAATTATCTGTTCAGATAGATGAAAACATCAATGCCGAGCTTACTGTGCAGGAAGATGGCTGCCTGGTACAAACCGGCGGCACAGACCTGGCCGATTCGGCTATCGACTATATCAAGAAACGCATATTAGGCTAACCAACCTATAAACCTCGATAAAGAGCACGACTATGTTGTGCTCTTTGCATTTCACCTCATTTTACGTTGCCTATGACTGTACAATACCTTAACCAAACGCTTCGTATTCTTCTTCTTTTTATCCTCACTTTTGTGGTGCTTTACTTTGGCGCGGTAGTACTTATCCCTCTAACATTTGGTTTGGTATTGGCATTGTTGTTATTGCCGGTTTGCCACTGGTTGCAGGCAAGAGGCTTAGGCAATGGCTGGGCATCAGGCATGAGTGTTCTCGCCCTGATTGCTGTCGTTAGTGGTATTATTACTCTGCTGCAATATCAGTTAACAGATCTGCTGGACGACCTCTCAAAAATAGAACAACGCGTAAACGAGTTGATAGAGGCCACCAAAAACTACGTGCAACAACATTTCGGTATATCCCACAAAGAGCAGCAAAAGATCATTAAAGAACAGCAATCCGGTGGTGTAGGGCAGGTGGCGGGCATGGTTACTACACTATTAGGCTCTTTTGCAGGAATATTGGTTGATACGGTATTGGTACTGGTTTACACCTTTCTGTTCATCTTTTACCGTAGCCATTTCAAAAAATTTGTACTGAGATTATTTAAGGCTGATGACAGACCGACTACCGAGAAAGTGTTGAATAACTCGGGCAAGGTAATACAAAGTTACCTGGGTGGCTTAGCCCTGATGATAGTAACGCTTTGGGTGATGTATGGCATCGGTTTCAGCATTGTGGGGGTTAAGAATGCTATTTTCTTTGCTATCCTTTGTGGGGTGTTAGAGTTAGTACCCTTCGCCGGGAACATTACAGGCACATCCATTACCGTGCTGATGTCATTAGCGCAAAGCAGCGATACTAAGATAGTGTTTGGTGTTCTGATTGTTTACGGATGTGTACAGCTATTACAGACCTACGTTTTAGAACCGATCGTTGTGGGCGACCGGCTCAATATTAACCCCCTCTTCACTATCCTCATCATCGTAATAGGTGAAGCGGTTTGGGGTATCGCCGGGATGATACTGGCCGTGCCGCTGTTGGGTATCTTCAAGATCATCTGCGATAATTTTGAACCGCTGTATGATTATGGCTTCCTCATCGGCCCACCAAAAGAAAAGAAAGGCGAGCAGGGTAATTTTATTACCAACCTGTTCAAATCCAAAAAATAGCCTTTACTTCGCCGCCATCCTGCCCTTTACATTCACCGATATGGTGCTGGCGTGTTTCATGCCCAAGGTTTCTCCGGGGATGGTAGTAATAAAAAGCTTAAGGTACGTGTTCATGATCCCAGTTGAAACTTTGACGTAGTTATCATGCGCTTCCTGGTCGTCCATAAAGCTTACAAGTGGCCTGTTGTAGTGCCATATACCTGCCGAATCTACAGTCGCCTCAAACGAATAGTCAAAATCCTGATAGGCTTTATTGATCCTGATATCGTATACTGGGGTTAAGTAATCGTCGTCAGTTGCATATTTATTATCCAGCAGACTTGGCTTGGTTTTGCGCTTAACCACCGTAACAGTAGCTCTTGTACTTATCATCTGTACCGGCTGTGAGGCCGCAAAAGCTTTTTTAATATCAGCATTGGCTTTAGTTACTAAGCCGCGTACAAATAGGGTATCCTTTCTACTTGCGCGCTGCAATTCTTTAGGATCAGTATGCAATTTGTTTTTGATGTAATCCTGAGAGAACAAACGCATGGTTACACGCGATTTCTTGATATCTATCGAATCGCCATCTGCTTCTAACAACTCAAACACCAGGCTATCCTTACTCATATGTTTCATGCGCAGAAAGGCATGGGCTATGTTAAAAACAGAGTCGGTACCCAAAGCCAGCGGAAAATTGAAGAAAGCATCTTTCTGCGGACTGTACAACGCTGCCGAATCGGCTGATACAAAGCGTAAGCGCCAGTCTGGTGTGAGGTGGTAGCCATATTCGTTATATGACAAGCCATTGCTTTTTTGCTTGCGCGATACCTCTATGAAGGTGATCCCTTCAACACTTTTGAATGATATTTTTGGTTTTTCGCCATGGCCGGGGCCGCTGTCGCGGTATTTACAGGCGGTTATGGTTGAAAGAGCGAATATGGCTATAAAAAGTGCGTTTTTGTACGTGGCAGACATCCGGCTAAATTATATATTTATATGTATCTATCCCAGAACCTCTTCCAAAACCTCATGCGATCGGATGTTTCCAAAGCCCTCGATGTGCATGGCGTAGTATTCCAGTAATTTATTGATGAGATAACGGCGTTCGTCGTTACTTAGTTTTACATTATCGATATTCCCGAAACTGCTTTGTAGTAGCGTATAAAAGTTTTTTGTATGTGGCGGCGACAGGTAATTGAGCGTATCTGGTTTGTAATTCATAAAAACGCCATTTTTCATGTCAAAATAATCGGCAGGTTTGCCGTGTGGGTAAAAGCCCAGGTATCGCGTAAGCTGAATTAAAAACAACAGGTGAAAGTTAGCCAGTCCCGTGGTTTGATGATCTAATAATTCGATAGCATTGAATACAAAATCAAAAAGGTTCTCATCCGGGCTTTGTTGCTTAATGGCTTTGTACAACACCTCGTTCAAAAACATCGCCAAGCAACTTTTTATCACATCATAAGGGATACTTTGCAGAACGGGTAAATTCTTTAGCTCAGAGATACGCTGCACATTTCCATTAGCTTTATGGTAAACCACCATATCAACAAGGTGCAGGGGTTGCAGCATGTTGCGGCTTATTTTGGCCTTTGGTTTTTTAGCGCCGTTAATGATATATGATTGCAGCCCGAATTTTTCGGTAAAGATTTGCACCACCACGCTGCTCTCGCTGTAATCGGTAGTCTTAAAAACGATGCCCCGTGTTTTATGCAGCATTGATAAGGTGGATGATCTTTGGTATAAAAATGATGCCGCCGGTTATCAGCGAGAAAATTGCTACCAGTAAAACCGCTCCTGCACTAACATCTTTTACATGGCCGGCCAGTTTGTTATAATCCGGCGATACCAGGTCGGTAAGGGTTTCAATGCCGGTATTCAGCATTTCAGTAACCAGCATCAGCATAATGCACAGGATAACCCATTGCCATTCGTTAGAGCTAATTTGTAGCCACCAACCGGTTGCCGAAGCCAAGATTGCGGCAAATACGTGGATCCGGAAATTTTGCTGTGTAGCAAAGGCATACTTAAATCCCTTAAATGCAAAGCCAAAACTGCGGATAAGCTTTTTCATTTGGCGCGACTTTGTTTGTAGTTGTCAAACAGCATCATTAAAAAGCTGATACATCCGGCCAAACCGAAACCGGCTGTAGCACCGCGTAAAATGTTCATCATGTCGGTATTGTCTTTTGTAGCAAAGAAAATCACTATCCAATAACACACACATGCAACAGCCAACAAGATCACCGTACGCCTTAACTGATTTTTCATTTGTGCAAATATATTTAATTAGTTTAGCAAAGCATTTTACACTATGGATTTAAAACTTACCAATAAAGTAGCTATTGTGCTGGCTGCCAGCAAAGGTCTTGGCAAGGCTGTAGCCACTACCCTATCTGCCGAAGGTGCAAAAGTCATCATCGGCTCTCGCGATGCAGATGAACTAAATAAAACCGCAGATGAGATACGCCAATTTACGGGCAACGAGGTTACTGCCATAGTGATTGACGTTTCTAACGCTGATTCGGTTAATCATTTTATAGAACAAGCGGCGGCTCTTTATGGCCAAATAGACATCCTGTTGAACAATGCAGGCGGACCGCCATTCGCCAAGTTTGAGAACTTTGACGACGAGCAATGGCAAAAGGCCTTTGATCTGAATTTGCTGAGCATGTCGCGCACTTCAAGGTTAGTATTGCCTTTTATGAAACCTACGGGCAGTGGTCGTATCATCAACATTATCAGCGGCTCGGTTAAATCTGTGCTGGCCAATTCGGTACTATCAACCTCTATGCGCATGGGCGTAGTGGGCATGGCCAAACTAATGGCCGATGAATTGGGGCCTTACCATATCACCGTTAATAATGTGGCACCGGGTCTTATCCTTACCGATCGTATTAAACATACCTTGCCAAAAGATATGGACACTGAAGAGGCTATCAAAGAGAAAACCAAAGGCATCCCGCTGGGTCGCATCGGTCAGCCGGAAGAGCTGGCTGCATTAGTAGCCTTCCTTGCATCAGAACAGGCATCATACATCAGCGGGCAAACCATACAGGTTGATGGCGGCGCGGGCAGAAGTATTTATTAACATCCTGCGACCATCGTTAACATACTTTTTACACCCTGCTGTTTTAAGATTTGTTATACTTGCAGCCGAAATGGAAGCTACATCACTACAGAAATACAAAGCCCTTACCAAATTATCATCGGGTGATTTTGAGGCGTTTTTATACGATTGCGACGGCACCCTTGCCGATAACATGGGCGCACATAAACAAAGCTACATCCGCGTAGCTGCCGATGAAGGCGTTGTTATTGAAGGCGATATTATTGATGAATTTGCCGGCTTGCCCATACTTAAAGTAGTTGATGAAATAAATAAGCGCTATGGTTCCGCTTTTGAACCTGCCGACTTTGCAGGCCGCAAGCACAAGATATTCTTTAATGAATTTATTGAGCAAACCCAACCGATAGATTATGTTGTTAACCACCTCAAGAACCATGCGGGTAAAGTGCGTATCGGTGTAGTATCCGGCGGGAGCCGTAAATCGGTAGAGAAAACTTTGAGCGTGCTTGGCATTCTTGACCTTGTAGAAGTTCTGATCTGCGCGGGCGAAACGGCCAACGGTAAGCCCTACGCCGATCCATTCCTGGCTGCTGCCGAAAAACTTGGTGTAGATCCTAAACGTTGCCTCGTGTTTGAGGATGGTGAACCTGGTGTACAAGCCGCTATTGCTGCCGATATGCAGTGGGTACGTATCGATAAGATCTGATTACATTTTCCCGAACATATCTTCGATGGCCTTTGTGCGGTATTTAAAAATATCGCGCACTTTTTTGCCTACAAAAACATTGTTGGCAATGGTGCCTATCACGCTGTAAGGAATGGCATAATGCAAAATATCGATCATCTCTACCCCGCCCGGTATTTCTTTAAAATGATGCTGATGGTGCCATAAAGCGTAAGGGCCAAAACGCTGCTCATCTACAAAATAATGCTTATCGGCCACATGGGTTATCTCGGTCATCCAGTTCATTTTGATGCCCAATAGTGGCGAGATCTTGTAGGTGATTATCATCCCGGCATACATCTTGGTATCGGCGGTATAGTCTGAAGTCACTACAAACTTCATATCATCAGGCGTAATCTTCTGCAAATTCAACGGCGACGAAAAGAAATCCCAGGCCTCATCCATACTGATGGGGATATTCTGCTTAAATTTTAAAGCGTATGTTTTCACGATGGGTTAACAGTTGTCAGTGCTAATTGTTACAATCCATTCGCTTCAGTAGCAATTGGCAGGTCGCGGCGACTCCATTCGCTCCATGAACCAACATATAATTTCGGACCAGTAATACCAGCATGCTCCATTCCCAACAAAGTATGGCAGGCTGTAACCCCCGATCCGCAATGCACTATCACATCGCCGGGTTTTACATTACCAATGGTGTCATCGTATAAAGTTTTCAGCGCCTCGGCAGTAAGGTATTTCCCTTCGGGCGATAAGCTGTTGCTGTAGAACAAATTTACCGCGCCTGGAATATGGCCGGCAACCAGGTCTAAAGGCTCGGTATGGCCCAGATAACGTACGCCTTCTCGCACATCAATAACTACGCGATTATCAGCCCTGGCAGCTTGTTTAACTTCTTCTATATCCACAGTATTTTTGTACGCTTCGGCAATAGGATATACATTGGCAGCAGGATTGGGTTGATAATTATCAGTGCTCAGTTCCACGCCCTCATCTTGGGCAGCTTTTAGTCCGCCGTTAAGCACTTGTACATTATCATGACCTATAGACCTCAGCATCCACCAAAGCCTTGCACCGCCCATTGCGGCGTTCTTATCGTCATAAACTACAATGTGGCTATCAGCTGTTACGCCCCAGCGCTGCAGCGTCGCGGCAAAATCGTAAAGGGTAGGTAACGGGTGCCTTCCACCAAAAGCGGCATCGGCAGGGTGCGAAGCCAGGTCATCATCCAATGAGGCAAATATGGCATTCGGCAAATGGCCCTGCAGATACCGCTCATGCGCATTAGCACCGCCGCGCACATCTATCAATACAACGGAAGGGTCAAATATTTTAGGATCGGTAATTTCTATTAATGGGGACATGGTGGTAGAGATTAGTTATCCAAATATAGGATGCGATGAGAAAAATAGAAACGTGTACCGAATTTATTTCGTCACTTACGCTCTCGCTGGCGCACGCGTGCCGCGTGTGACTCTTATGACGTTAGCACATAATTCGAACTTTAGCTATAGATAAGGCACACGCGACACGCGTGCGCCAGCAAAAGCTACGGCGGTAGCTTAACTATTCTCTAATCAACAAACCACTAATCAACTCATCATTGCACCATCTTGTTCGCGCAGCATGAGCTTGCAAACGCCTCAGGTTTGGCTTTAAACACAAAACCCATGCTCAGGATATAGCCCATGGCCTCGTGCAGCGCCTGGTTGCTTTTAAACATCGGGTTGGTATTAATATCGGCATGCACCTCAAGCTCTACATCGTACAGGTCAAGCAGGTCGCAAAGTTTGTAGGCAATGTCGATAGATTTTTGAACTTCGTGCAGCATACGTTCTTTGATGCTCATTTTTTGAGAGGTACGTTCCTGGTGGATGAACATGAACGCACCGCGCTGCTCGCGGATAAACACAATTACGGTAGCAAAATCGGTAACTGCTCCCTTCACCTGCGAATCGGTACCAATACAAACCTTAAGTTTGTTGCCAAGCGCACTCTCGCGTTCAATGGCTGCTTCTACCTCTTCCAAAATAGGTGTTTGGATCACCTCACCGCTAAATTTTCTCCAGGTCATAAAAAATTTGGTTTAGTTAATTTTTATGGTCGACCCGTTATAGGTCTATAAAAATAAGCGATAAACTATTTTATAAACGTTATGATGGAGTAATTATTTGTTAACATTTATTTGATTGTTAACAAGTTAGGTGTAGAACTCCGATTAATATTGCGTCATTGCGAGAAACGAAGCAATCTCCGAACTATGCAGAGCGGCTCTGTACAGCAAAGAGATTGCTTCGTTCCTCGCAATGACGCGCGGGATGATCAAAGCCGAATAGCACCAAACAAAAAAGCCACTTCCCTGAAAGGAAGCGGCTTTGATATATAAGTTGTAAAACTTAGCGTGCTTTATAGTTCTTTGCTTTTTTAACCGGGAGGTGCGGTTTACCTTGCGGATGAATTTCAGGTGCACCAACCATGGTCATGGCACAACGGAAACCTACAGTAGCGCTTGATTCATCCTGGTTCATAAAGCGGCGTGTTGCCGGGTTTAACCAGTAGGCAAGGTCATTCCATGAACCACCTTTGTATACTTTAGAGTGGTCGTTAACCAAGGTAGTAGTGCCGTAAAGTGCAGTGTTAACAGTATCGCCAAAACCACGGGCATCGGCAGAGTAAGCTTTACCTGCAAGCGGGTTTTTGTTTTCAGGAGTAGCTGCACCCGGCTGCGCGCTATTACCGTTAGCCCCTTGCTGTTGGTTGGCACCGGCTGCCTGGCCACCTTGCTGTTGCGCAAGCATTTCGCTGTACTTTAATTTTTTGTTTGATTTTGACGCATCTTTAATAGGCCGGCCATATTTATCTTTCGCATACAAACCTTTTGATGGGTCTGAAAGGCGCTTGTTGCTAAACTCGTTACCACGGAAAGGGTTAAAATCGTCTACATCCTCAAATGATGTTTGGCGATAGGTATCCGCAACCCACTCGTTTACGTTACCGGCCATGTTGTACAAACCAAAATCGTTTGGTTCATAAGTACGTACTGGTGCAGTAATATCTGCCTTATCGTTCAAACCGCCACCAACACCGGCGTTATCACCGCTGCCGCGTTTAAAGTTGGCTAATATTAAACCACGGGTTTTGCTCTTAGGCGAACGTACGCCAAGGCCATTCCATGGGTAAACTTTACCGTCGTTAATGTTTTCAAACTGGGTGTTACCGGCAAGTGCCAATGCAGCATATTCCCATTCAGCTTCTGAAGGTAAGCGGTAACCTTGTTTCAGGATACCATCTTCCATACGTACCGGGCGCACTGCACGGCCGTTTTTACCTGTTCCTGTTGCCTTAGCATTAGGGTTAAGGTCGGTAATCATTTTCTTACCATCTATACCCTGACCGCGATATTGCCCATTAAGGTACATATCATTGTTAAACGGCTGATCGTTACCGGTACCTGCGCCTGCATTTCCTTTACCCTGGCCGCCTGCTTTATCTTTCCAGGTTGCAAGGTATCCGCGCTCGCGCAAAATATTTTCGTTGGTACGGTCAGTACGCCATGAGCAGTACTCCTGCGCCTGATCCCAGGTTACGCCAACAACAGGATAATCCTGAAAGGCCGGGTGGCGCAGATAGTTATCTACATAAGGCTCGTTGTATGATAAAGGGCTACGCCATACCAATGTATCTGGCAGGGCATTGTAGTACAACTCATTATCAGTAGGGAAAGTAATATTTATCCAGTGCAGGTAATCTAACCAATCCTGGTTTGATACCTCGGTTTCATCCATGTAAAATGAAGGTATCGTTACCCTGCGGCGAACGTTGTTATACTCGTAAGTAATATCCTGGTCGGCACTGCCACCAAGTACAAACGTACCGCCTTCAATTGGCACAAGGCCGGGGCCCGGCGTTGGGTGTGTTTGCCTAAAACGCAGGTAACCGCCATTTGACCTATCATTGTAGACCATACCGGTTTTTTGCGACTGCTCCTTTTTACTGCAGCTGCTAAGCATAAAGCCTAAGCCCAACATCACTAAAGCAGTATTAGTAAATACTTTCATCTTCAAATTGTAAATATTTGCTGGTAAATTTATAAAAAAATTAAATAACAAATCAGGTTTTAAAAGCTATTAAAGCGCTTGTTACCTTACGTGCTTTATACGGCAACATAACTGATGCGGTTACAACTTTTATACAATTATGTAGACACTGATATTATAGCAGGTAGAAATTATAACATATTTACAGAATAAGATTAAATTGCCCCTATGAAGTTTCTGAATACCAAAAGCTTTTCACTTTACATTTTATTAGTCGGCATACCCGTATTTGCAGCAGCGCAAAGCGTTACTACTGTAAACGGCGCCAGTTCAAATTCAATCCCAACGGCTGTTCAGTTTCTGAACATTACGCCCGATTCACGCTCCGGCGCCATGGGCGATGCCGGTGTTGCACTTTCGCCCGATGCGAACGATAACTATTGGAACCCCGCTAAACTTGCATTTTTAGAAAACAACCATAATATATCGGTTTCGTACAACCCCTGGCTGCGCCATTTGGTACCTGATGTAAGTTTGTCATTTTTGAGTTATGCTTACAAAGTAGATGAGCGTAATACATTGGGCTTGTCGTTAAGATATTTTAATCTCGGATCGATACAACTGATAGATCAAAACCAGATAGACCAGGGCGTTTATACACCTAATGAGTTTTCTGTTGATGTGGCTTTTGCCCGTAAATTTGGCGAAAACCTATCATTAGGCTTGCAAGCGAGGTATATTTACTCAAACTTTAATAACGGTGCATTTGTAACCGGCAGCGGCCAGGGTAATAAAGCGGGTACTGCTTTTGCAGCAGGCGCATCAGTATTTTACACACAACCATACGGCGATAATAAAACATTTTCCTTCGGTGCCAACATCTCTAACATCGGCACAAAAATGAGCTATACAGATAATGGGCCTTATTATTTCCTGCCTACCAACTTAAAGTTTGGTGTTGCAAATACCTGGGCAGTTGACGATTTGAGTAAAGTTACTGTAGCTTTTGATATTAATAAACTCCTGGTACCCACCCCGCCTATCCGGGATGCAGATGGCAATATCATAAAAGGGCATGATGATAATGTATCGGTACCGGCCGGTATTTTCCAATCCTTTGGTGATGCCCCGGGTGGTTTTAGCGAAGAACTTAAGGAATTTACCTTATCGCCTGCGGTTGAATACATGTATATTGACATGTTTGCCGTGCGTGCAGGTTATTTTTATGAAAACCCGCAAAAAGGCGGCCGCCATTATCTTACAACAGGCTTTGGTATTAAGTACAAAGATTATCGCTTTGATTTTGCATACCTGGTAGCCAGCCAGCAAAATAGTCCGCTGGCAAATACACTGCGTTTTACTTTATCGGCTAACTTTGGCGGCGTAAGCAACGCATCAACGGCGGCAAATAAATAAATGACTAAAATTAAAGTAGGCTTTGGTTTTGATGTACATCAGCTAAAGCAAAACCACCCCTTTGTATTGGGTGGCGTTACCCTCGAACATACCAGCGGCGCATACGGCCACTCTGACGCCGATGTGATGCTCCATGCTATTTGCGATGCACTGTTAGGTGCGGCCAACCTGCGCGATATAGGCTTCCATTTCTCAAATAAAGACGATCGCTGGAAAGGTATCAGCAGCCTGATTCTCCTTCAACAGGTGGTAAAACTCCTTGATGAAAAAGGCTGGAAGATTGGCAATATCGATGCAATGGTATGCCTTGAGGCACCAAAGATCAACCCACACATACCGGCCATGCAGGCCAATATCGCTGAAGCAGCAGGCATTGATATTGAAGATATCTCCATCAAAGCCACCACTAATGAGCAGCTTGGTTTTGTAGGCCGAGAGGAAGGTGTTGTAGCTTATGCGGTGTGTTTGATTGAGAAAGGATGATGATTTTGAACCTTGATTAACCAGATTAAAGGATTACCCCGAAAATTGATAAATCAGATCATATTGAACTTGTGTCAGTATCCCACACGTTAAGTTTACAACAATATTAGCAACCTGAAAGGCCTCTCGCTATCGTTCAGAATGACAAGGTAATGTAATAAAATCAGGCAAATCTTTCAATCAAGTAAATCAAGGTTCAAGACTGACCCTAACTCTATGAAACCCCGACACTTTTATGTATATTTGCGAAAATTTTTAGCAATGCGCACATAGTCCAAAACTATGCCGCATTTACAATGTTTCCATAAAGATAAATGAGCGAAAAAATAATAGATCTGGGTGAGCAAAGTGAGGTTGAGGTTTATGGTGCCCGGGTACATAATCTAAAAAATATCGACGTTTCTTTTCCGCGCAACAAGCTGGTGGTAATTACCGGCCTTAGTGGCAGCGGCAAATCATCGTTGGCTTTCGATACGATTTATGCCGAGGGCCAGCGCCGTTATATGGAAACTTTTTCGGCCTACTCGCGCCAGTTTATGGGTGGCATGGAGCGACCGGATGTGGATAAGGTATCAGGCCTTAGTCCGGTTATTGTAATAGAGCAAAAAACTACCAGCAAAAACCCCCGCAGTACCGTAGGAACCATTACCGAGATCTACGATTTTATGCGTTTGCTTTTTGCCCGTGCAGGTGATGCCTACAACTACACCACCGGTGAGAAGATGGAGCGCATGAGCGAAGATCAGATCCTGAAAACCATTGCCGAAAAATTTGACGGACAGCCCGTGAACATCCTGGCCCCGGTAGTTAAAGCCCGTAAAGGCCATTACCGCGAACTGTTTGAGCAGATCCGCAAGCAAGGGTATCTAAAGGTTTATGTTGACGGCCAGATCATGGACGTAGAGCCAAAAATGCAGCTTGATCGCTACAAGATCCACGATATTGACATCGTGGTTGACAGGTTAATGGTAAGCGAAGCGGATAGCAAGCGCCTGTTTACATCAGTACAGTCAGCATTAAAAACGGCCAAGGGCATTATTCGTATTGCGGATAAGGATAACAACGTATCGTACTTCAGCAAGTATCTGATGGATCCGGTGTCGGGCATTTCTTATGATGAGCCGCAGCCAAATACTTTCTCTTTTAACTCGCCTTATGGTGCGTGCGAGAAATGTAATGGCCTGGGATATATCTTTGAAGTGGATGAAGCATCGGTGATACCAAACCCGAAGTTAAGCATCCTTAACGGCGGTTTGGCCCCTATCGGTGAGTACCGCGAAACTTGGATCTTCCAAGTGTTAAAATCGCTGGCCAAGAAATATGAGTTCTCGTTATCTACTCCTATCGAAAAACTTACCCGCGAGCAGTTGGAGATTATATTGAACGGTACGCCGGACATGATAACCGTTGCCGTTGAGTACAACAAATGGAACGTACAAAGCTATCAGATCACTTTTGATGGTATTATCCGTATGCTTGAGGAGCAGCAGGAACGCCGCAGCGACGAGGGCATGGACGATATGGAAAACTATCGTGTACTGCGTACTTGCCCCGTTTGCGAGGGTGCCCGTTTGAAGAAAGAATCGTTGCACTTTAAGGTTGATGAGAAGAACATCTTTGAACTGGCCTGCATGGATATTACCACGCTGAACACCTGGTTCACCGGTTTGGAAGACCGTTTGAACGAGCGCCAGAATGTGATCGCCAAAGAAATATTAAAAGAGATCCGTTCACGTATCGGCTTCCTGCTTGATGTAGGTTTAAGTTACCTGACTTTAGACCGTACCGCTAAAACCCTATCAGGCGGCGAGGCGCAGCGTATAAGGTTAGCTACGCAGATAGGCTCACAGTTGATGAACGTGATGTACATTTTGGATGAGCCCAGCATTGGCCTGCACCAGCGTGATAACGAGCGCCTGATAAACGCCCTTAAAAACCTGCGCGACCTGGGTAATACCGTTTTGGTGGTTGAGCACGATAAGGACATGATACTGGAAGCCGACCACGTAATAGACATGGGCCCGGCGGCAGGTGTACATGGTGGTACTGTAGTGGCCGAAGGCACACCAGCTCAACTGATGAGTGCTACTACGCTTACCACATCATACATCAACGGTAAAAAAGAAATTGCTATTCCTAAAAAACGTCGCGATGGTAACGGCAAAACCCTTAGCCTTAAAAAAGCAACAGGACATAACCTGA
>JAESTD010000137.1 GCA_016763755.1 Mucilaginibacter sp. | reverse complement strand
CTGATAAGCAAAAACAGGAAAAAGACCTACTTAACGAGGTAATCACCGTACACGACCGCGTAATGGGGAAAGACGAGTTGGTGATGATAAACAAAATGCAGTTGGATACGCTGATAAAAGATAGTATCTCTGCCGATATTACAACTAAAGCGATCTCGCTGAGAAGCAACCTTGATAGTGTTGACAGCCGTATGGAAAAATGGATGCATAATTTTGATGCAGAGAATAAAGGCAAAAGTCATGACGAGATTGTTACTTACCTTACTGATCAAAAAAAGCAGATAACTGCTTTGGATAGTAATCTTAACATAGCCGTTAAAACCGCGGATACCTTCATTAAACAAAATAAAAAGAAATGAAAAAATTAGCGGGAGCATTTTTTTTATTGTTGGTCTTTACCGCATGTAAATTTAAAGCGAATGAAAGCAAACTACCTATATTGGGCCAACGCCAGGCTGTTACTAAAACCGTAAATGGTAAACAAGTAGTCGATACGGTTTATCAGACTATCCCCGATTTTAAATTTGTAAACCAGTACGGCGATACGATCACCCAAAAAAGCCTAAAAGGGAATATTTACGTGGCCGATTTCTTTTTCACCACCTGCCCTTCTATCTGCCCTATTATGCATCGCAACATGCTTAAGGTGTATAACGATTTCAAAAATGTTCCCGATTTCAAGATCATCTCGCATACTATCGACCCTAAGCATGACAGCGTAGCCGTGCTTAAAAAGTATGCTGATAAACTTGGAATAAGCGGCAACAACTGGTGGCTGCTGCAGGGTAAAAAAGAAGACACCTATACACTTGGTCAAAAGCATTACCTGGTTGCCGTAATGCAGGACAATGGCGCACCGGGTGGCTATGTACACCAGGGCTGGTTTGTTTTAGTTGATAAGCAGCGTCGAATACGCGGATATTATGACGGCACCAAAGAGGAAGAGGTTGCCAAAATGATGGATGACATCAAAACATTGCGTGGCGAGGTAAATACTGAAATAGCTCAATGAAATTAAAGGTAATTGGCGGCATTGTTGTATTATTAAGTGTGCTGATAGCAGCTTGCCAAAGTGACGCCGACCAGGAATTTAAACGCTATTACACAGGCGGCGCCGCCATTTACAAACAAAAATGCCAAAACTGCCACGGCAATAATGGCGAAGGACTTACCAGTTTAATCCCCCCGCTTACCGACACTACTTTCTTGAAAAAAAACAAGAATTACCTGGCCTGCATTGTACGTAACGGCATTAACGAACGCGTGCTAACCATCAACAGCAAGGCCTACGAAGGCCCAATGCCTGCCAACACCGATCTTGCGCCTATACAAATAGCCAAAGTGCTTACCTTTGTTACCAATTCATTTGGGAATAAGCAGGGTGTTATTACGGTTGATGTGGTAGAAAAAGACTTGGAAGGGTGTCAGTAGATCACTTTCGACGTTTAGCCTTTGACTTTCCAACTACGAACTTCAAACTCCCGACTTAAAACCTTACTTTTGTAGCTGCAAAACGTTCTATCGCTTCGGGCTTGTACCGGAGAGGAAAGTCCGGGCAACACAGAGCATCCTGCTTCCTAACGGGAAGGCGCCGGCAGCCGGCGACAGCAAGTGCCACAGAGAATATACCGCCACTAATTTATTAGTGGTAAGGGTGAAAACGTGAGGTAAGAGCTCACGGCTTTTCCGGGCAACCGGGATCGCGGTAAACCTCAGGAGTTGAAAAACCAAATAGGTTCTGAAAGTGAAGCTGCTCGCTTCCGTATCCGCAAGGGTCGTCAGAATGGGTAGGTTGATAAAGCATACCGGCGACGGTATGATCAGAGATTAATGATAGAAATCTCCGCAAGGAGATACAGAACCCGGCTTACAGATTTGCTGCTGTTAAAATCCCCTCTCGAGGGGATTTTTTTGTTTGGTGGTGTTTATGGCGTGAATATAGGTCTCCCATACGTCATTGCGAGGTACGAAGCACTTTCTTCAAGTAAATCCAGAATGCACGGTGCATAATTGTTTCGAAGAGATTGCTTCGTACCTCGCAATGACGCGTTTATATTTTCTATATACTTAGTTCAATCCTCTCCCCAAAGTCACAAAACAATTACACCTCAAAAATTTTCAAATAAATTCTACTAATTCCCTATACTATGTATATATTTGGACCTATAGAGATGACAACAATATTCAACACATATTGCAACAACGTGATTATCTGCTGTATGCAGGATAATACATCGCGGCTGTAAATGCGTAGATAAAGAATATTTGCCTCTTCAGCCGCAGCAGAAGAGGCTTTTTTTTAGGAGAAAACTAAATACTTAAGATATGCAGAGCTTCAGGACCGAACTGGAGAACCCTATAGTAGAGCAAGATATTATTGATCTTGAGCGCAAGATCCGCGCGTTTCGCGAGGGTAAGATACACGATGAAAAATTCCGCAGCCTGCGTTTAGCACGTGGTGTATATGGCCAGCGCCAGCCGGGTGTGCAAATGGTACGTATAAAACTGCCGTTTGGAAAAGTCACTTTTAAACAATTATTAAAAATAGCCGACATTGCCGACGAATACGGCAGCGGCAACCTGCACTTAACCACCCGCCAGGATATTCAGATACATTATGTAAGCCTTGACCGCACCCCTCAACTGTGGGCCGAACTGGAGCGTGATGACATTACCCTGCGCGAAGCCTGTGGTAACACCGTGCGCAATGTTACATCCTCTCCAAACGCGGGTATCGATCCACAGGAGCCGTTTGATGTATCGCCTTACGCACATGCTGTTTTCGAATACTTTTTGCGTAACCCCATCTGCCAGGAAATGGGTCGTAAATTCAAAATATCATTCTCATCAAGAGATGCCGATACCGCCTTCTCTTACATTCACGATCTGGGCTTTATCCCAAAACTGAATGACAAAGGCGAACGTGGTTTTAAAATAAATTTAGGCGGCGGCCTTGGCGCACAGCCTTTTCTGGCCAGTGTGGTAGAGGATTTTTTACCGGAAGATCAGCTGATACCTTATACTGAGGCTATCATCCGCGTGTTTGACCGCTACGGCGAACGCAATAACCGTAACAAAGCGCGTTTAAAATACCTGGTGCAAAAACTGGGCTTGGATGAAGTGCTTCGTTTGGCCAAGGAAGAGCATTTGGCATTAAAGGTTAAAAGCTACCCTATCAACCGAGATGCTGTACCTCAACCTACTATCCCTGAAGCGGTTGCTCCGGTAAGCGTGACCATTGAGAACCCGTTACGATATGAGCAATGGCTGGCTACCAACGTTTTTGAACAAAAGCAAAAAGGCTTTTACGGTGTTTATGTGAAAGTGCCGGTTGGCGATATCCATACGCCAGAAGCCCGTAAATTTGTAGAAGCTGTGAAACCTTACGTGGCCGATGAGATCCGTATTACTCAGAACCAGGGCTTGCTGCTAAAATTCGTCCGTAAGGAAAACTTAGAGGCATTATATGCAGGCTTACACGCCTTAGATATGGCTGCGCCTGGTTTTGACAGCGTTGCCGATGTAACTACCTGCCCCGGTACTGATACCTGTAACCTGGGCATCAGCAACAGCATGACCATGGCTAAGGTGCTGGAGGATGTGATTTTTAACGAATACGAAGACTTTATCTACAATCGTGAGATAAAAATTAAAATAAGCGGCTGTATGAACAGTTGCGGCCAACATGGTTTGGCACACATTGGTTTTCACGGCAGCTCTTTAAAAGCGGGTGCACGCGTGTTACCATCCGTACAGGTAATGTTGGGTGGCGGTACCGTTGGCGATGGTGCTGGTCGCGCTGCAGAGCGTGTTATCAAAGTACCGTCAAAACGTGCTACCGATGTTTTACGCACCCTTTTGGATGATTATAAAACACAATCAATAGAAGACGAAACTTATCATAGCTACTACGACCGCCAGGGTAAAGATTATTTCTACCGCCTGCTAAAACCACTGGCTGACCTTACTACCCTTACCGATGATGAGTTTGTTGACTGGGGTCATCAGGAAACTTTTGCTACTGCTATCGGCGTGGGCGAATGTGCCGGTGTGATCATCGATCTCGTTGCCACTTTATTGTACGAGGCCGATGAGAAATTAGGCTGGGCAAACGGTGCTTACGCAAAAGGTTTATGGGCTGATGCTATCTATCACTCATACAATACTTTTATCAGCTCGGCAAAAGCCTTGTTGCTTGATAAAGGCATTAATACCAGTACACAAGCGGGCATCATCAAAGAATTTGATGCCAACTACGTAGAAACCGGTGAACTGAGTTTAGCCACTACCTTTAACGAGTTAGTGCTGCAAATTAACAAAAACGAGCCTTCTGAAGAGTTTGCTACCGTTTATAAAGCACAGGCAACCGAGTTTTTAGAGACCGTTAAAACAAAGAGAGAGGCTGTATTACAATCATGATATTAAACAATAATAATATAAAAGAACCACGTATTACGCTTGTTGGCGCAGGCCCCGGCGATGCAGAACTGATAACACTTAAAGGTATTAAAGCCCTGCAAACAGCCAATGTGGTTTTGTACGATGCACTGGTGAACGAAGAACTTTTAGAGGTTGCTCCTGCTGATGCTGTAAAGATCTATGTGGGCAAACGCTCAGGCGACCATACTTTTTCTCAGGATAACATTAACCAACTAATGGTTGATTATGCACTGAACTACGGCCACGTAGTACGCCTTAAAGGCGGCGACCCTTTTGTATTTGGTCGCGGGCACGAGGAGTTGGAATTTGCTGCGGAGTATAATATCCCTACGCAAGTTGTACCAGGTATTTCAAGCTCTATCGGTGTGCCGGGCTTGCAGGGCATCCCTGTTACGCATCGTGGTTTAAGCGAAAGCTTTTGGGTAATAACCGGCACCACTACCGCTGGCCGCATCTCTGCCGACCTGTACCAGGCTGCAAAAAGCAGTGCCACTGTTGTGGTATTAATGGGTTTACATAAATTAGCAGAGATAGCAGAGCTGTTTAAAGCCGAAGGTAAAGGTACTTTACCGGCTGCGGTAATACAAAGCGGCACCACGGTTGATGAAAAAGTAGCTGTTGGTACGGTTGATACGATTGCCGGCCTGGTTGCAGAGCAAGGCATTGCATCGCCTGCATTAATTGTATTTGGCGAAGTAGTATCGCTTCACCCTCAATATAAACTGGTTAAAGAAGTATATGACGTTGTTGCCGGGAGATAATAAGTTAGCGGCCCGCCCGTATCAAAAGCCACAGGGAAACCAATTGTTCCCCGTGTTTTTGAAATTAGAGAACCTGCACACGGTGCTGGTTGGCGCGGGCAAGGTAGGCCATGAAAAGCTGACGGCTTTGCTATTTAATAGCCCCGTGGCTGCTATTACTATTATTTCTAAAGAGGTTTTGCCGCAGGTGATAGACCTTGCAGCGCAACACAAAAACGTTCGCATCATCCAAAAACCATTTGAGGATGCCGACCTGGATAATGCCGACCTGGTTATTGCCGCCACTGACGACAGTGACCTGAACAAATATGTGCGCCAATCGGCACATGACCGCAAATTGCTGATCAACGTTGCGGATAAACCAGAACTTTGCGATTTCTATTTAGGTTCTATCGTACAAAAAGGTGACCTGAAACTGGCTATATCAACCAACGGTAAATCACCAACCATTGCTAAACGCCTGCGCGAAGTGTTAACTGAAGCGCTACCCGAGGAGTTGGACACCACCTTGCAACAAATGCATGATATCCGCAACAACCTCAGCGGCGACTTCACACATAAGGTAAAAGAACTTAATCGCGTTACAGCGGTACTACTTGGCCCTAAAAAGGCGCCGAGCAACAATAATTTAAAGCTGATAGTCTGGGGGACATTTGTATTGTTCCTGCTGATTACCATTGTAGCTGTTTGGTATAAAGATCCCGAGTTTCAGGATTACGTACAGAATATCTCACCGGTATTTTACTATTTCCTGGGGGCAGGTTTTGTTTTTGCGCTGATTGATGGGGCGATTGGTATGTCATACGGTGTTACGTCTACCACATTCTCACTTTCAATGGGCATCCCCCCTGCTTCGGCAAGTATGGGTGTGCATTTATCAGAGATAATGAGCAACGGTATTGCCGGCTGGATGCATTATCGCATGGGCAATGTAAACTGGAAGTTATTTAAGCTGTTACTGCTGCCTGGTATTATTGGTGCAGTTACAGGTGCATATATCCTGTCATCCTTAGAGCATTACGCGCAGTACACCAAACCGGTAGTATCGGTTTATACCTTAATATTGGGTATTGTGATCTTTAAAAAAGCATTGAGCCTTAAAAAGAAACGTACCACGGCTAAGATCAAACGCATATCGTTATTAGGATTAGGCGGCGGTTTTATTGATGCTGTTGGCGGTGGTGGATGGGGATCTATTGTGTTATCAACATTGATAGCCGGTGGCCGTCATCCAAGGTTCTCGTTAGGTACAGTGAAGCTATCACGCTTTTTTATAGCGCTGATGGGTTCATTAACTTTTATTACCATGCTTAAAAGCGCGCATTGGGATGCAGTAGCAGGCTTGGTTATCGGTAGCGCTTTGGCATCACCGGTGGCAGCAAAAATATCAAACAAAATATCGGCAAAAGCCATTATGATGGCGGTTGCGGTTATTGTGGTTGCTATCAGCATCCGCAGTATTATTAATTTCTTACTGAAGACATTCTAAAGTGGCAGATACTACTTACATATCAAGATTAGTGAAGGAGAAAGATCCGGTAGCGGCCCTGCAGGCATTGGCTGCGCTTTTCCCCGGCGAGATAGTTTTCTCTACCAGTTTTGGATGGGAAGACCAGGTGATATCGCACATGATATTTGCCAACAACATCCCCATTAAAGTTTTCACGCTGGAAACTGGCCGTTTATTCCCCGAGACCTATTACGTATGGAACCGTACGATGGAAATGTACAGCCAGCCGATATACGCCTACTACCCTGATAACGGCAAACTGGAAGCCATGGTTGATGCCAAAGGCCCAAGCAGTTTCTACGAATCGGTAGCCAACCGTAAAGAATGTTGCGGGATCCGTAAGATAGAGCCTTTGCACCGTGCATTAAAGGGCAATCAATGCTGGATAACTGGCATACGTGCAGAGCAATCGGCAAACCGCGAGGATATGAGCAACGTGGAATGGGATGAGGGTAACCAGATCATCAAGTTCCACCCTATTTTCAGCTGGACTTTAGATGATGTTAAAGCTTACATTAAACAATATAACGTTCCTTACAATACATTGCATGACAGGGGTTTCCCAAGCATAGGCTGCCAACCCTGCACACGGGCGGTACAACCCGGCGAGGATTTCAGGGCCGGGCGCTGGTGGTGGGAAGACCAAAGCAAAAAAGAGTGCGGATTACATGCAGTAGCCTCACCCCAACCCCTCTCCGAAGGAGAGGGACTATTAAATGATTTAAAAGAATGAGTACAAACCGGTTAGATTACCTGGACGAATTAGAGGCAGAGGCCATATATATTTTGCGCGAAGTGGCAGGGCAGTTTGAGAAACCTGCGTTGTTGTTTTCGGGTGGTAAGGATTCTATTACCCTGGTTCACCTGGCTTTAAAAGCCTTCAGGCCGGGTAAGTTCCCGTTCCCGCTGGTACATATTGATACCGGCCACAACTTTGAAGAAACCATCCAATACCGCGATGAAATGATTGCCCGCATTGGCGAAAAGCTTATAGTAGGTCACGTACAGGATAGTATTGATGAGGGCAAAGTAATTGAGCAAAAAGGTAAAAATGCAAGTCGTAACGCTTTGCAAACCGTTACCCTGTTAGATACCATAGCCAAAAATGGTTTTGATGCCTGCATTGGTGGTGCCCGCCGCGATGAGGAGAAAGCCCGTGCCAAAGAACGTATCTTTTCGGTACGTGATGAGTTTGGCCAATGGGATCCTAAACGCCAGCGCCCCGAGCTTTGGAATATCTACAACGGTAAGATCCACAAAGGTGAGAACGTTCGCGTGTTCCCGATAAGCAACTGGACAGAGCTCGATGTATGGAACTACATCCGCAGAGAAAACATCCCCTTGCCTACCATTTACTTTGCGCACCAGCGCGATTGTATCACCCGTAATGGTCAGCTGATGGCAGCGTCGCCTTTCCTGAATATGGATGAGGATGATGTTGTAGAACGCAGAAATGTACGCTTCCGCACCGTGGGTGATATGACCTGTACAGCAGCCGTTGAATCTTACGCTTTCGAGATAGATGATATCATCAACGAAATTGCAGAATCGAAAATAAGCGAACGCGGCGCCCGCATGGACGATAAAGTGAGCGAGGCAGCGATGGAAGAGCGTAAAAAGGGCGGATATTTTTGAGGTGAAAGACGAAAGCTGAAAGGTAAAAGCTTTTGAAACGCTTATTCCCCTCTTGAGAGGGGTAGCACAAATAGAACAAATAGCACTAACATTGATGGGGTGTGTCTTTACGAATAGTAGTAACACACCCCTAACCCCTCTCAAGAGGGGCATTGAAGAGAGAAAACTAAATGGATATATTAAAATTTATAACGGCTGGTAGTGTTGATGACGGCAAAAGTACACTGATAGGCAGGTTGCTTTACGATAGCGACGCTATTTTGGCCGACCAGTTGGAAGCCCTGCATGCATCAAACCGTAAAAACGACGACGGTACCATCGACCTTGCAATTTTAACCGACGGCCTTAAGGCCGAGCGTGAACAAGGTATCACTATAGATGTGGCTTACAAATATTTTGAGACCGATAAACGTAAATTTATCATAGCTGATGCTCCCGGCCATATTCAATACACCCGCAATATGGTTACCGGTGCCAGCAATGCCGACCTGGCTATTATCCTGATAGATGCACGTAAAGGTGTGGTTGAGCAAACTACCCGTCACTCGTTTCTGGTATCGTTGCTGCAGATCCCGAAAGTGGTTATCGCCATCAACAAAATGGATATGGTAGATTACAGCGAGGAGATTTTTAACAGCATTGTAACTGATTACAAAAAGATCGCCGTAAAGCTTAACATTGCTGATGTTACCTTCATCCCCGTAAGTGCTTTAAAGGGCGATAACATTGTTTATTCGTCCACCGCCATTAGCTGGTATAAAGGTGACAGTCTGCTGCACCATTTAGAAAATGTGGAGATTAACAGGGATAATTTATCAACCCATGCCCGCCTGCCGGTGCAGTGGGTAGTTCGCCCGCAGACCGATGAATTGCACGATTATCGTGGCTATGCGGGCCGTGTATCCAGCGGGTCATTTAAGGTGAATGACAAGGTTACGGTTTTGCCATCGGGCTTTACCTCTACCATTTCAAAAATAGAGTTGTATGATACACAACCTGCCGAAGCATTGGCAGGAATGTCAGTTACCGTGCATTTGCAGGATAACATCGATATCAGTCGTGGTGACATTATTGTAAACAGTGCCGGCGAACCGCAGCTAAGCAGCGTTATAGAAGCTGACCTGTGTTGGATGGATACCCGCGGACTGGATACTTCGCTCACCTATTTAGTTCAGCATAACACCAAAACGGTGCGCTGTAAAATACGCGAGGTATTACACAAGGTGAACATCAACACGCTTGAGAAAGATTTTGATGAAGATTTTAAACTGAACGATATTGGCCGCGTGGTGATCAAAACCGCCGAGCCTTTGGCTTTTGACCCATACCAGGAAAACAAAGCAAACGGTGGCGCTATCATTATCGATAGCCGTACCAACGTAACTGTCGGCGCGCTGATGCTGAGGCAGTCTGTAGAATAGAATAATTTAACCGATTATTATACTCAATTAAGTGAATCTAACCCCGTATGAGTTGCAGCTCATGCGGGGCTTTTTTTTGGCTTTCAATTCAACCTATGTAATTTCGAACGAGCGACAGCGAGGAAAATCCTGTTATTGATGCTAAGCACATCCGCTTGCATTATTTAACAAGATTTCTCGTCGCGCCAACGCGATGCCCTCTCCCTTCTGCTCGCTCGAAATGACAACTACCTAAACGAAAAATAAACGCATAAAAAAAAGCGGGCAGCTC
The DNA here is from genome assembly GCA_016763755.1 of Mucilaginibacter sp. Classification (GTDB taxonomy): domain Bacteria; phylum Bacteroidota; class Bacteroidia; order Sphingobacteriales; family Sphingobacteriaceae; genus Mucilaginibacter. The sequence goes on along the minus strand of JAESTD010000137.1, from coordinate 10,222 downwards.
GCCCGCCCGCTTTCGAGAAAAACTAAATTATACCTAAAAAACAATAGGATCTTTATTCAAGTCGAAAGTCTAATGTTCAAAGTCCAAAGTCCTTTAACTGCGGACTTTCGGACTAAAGACTTCCGACTCACGACTACTTACCGCTCAGCAAGCCATCCAGCGTAACCGAGGCATAGTAAATACCACCTATGGTTGGTCCGCCTGCATATTGTATGTAGCGCTTGTTAAACACGTTGCTGGCTCCAATTTTAAACGTAGCATAGTAAACCGGCACGCGCAGGGTAATCTGTGCATCAACCGTACCCACCGCAGGTACGCGACCAGTAACCAGCGGACTTTCCCACAAGTATGATTGCTGCCATTTGTACACCACGTTGAAACCGAAATTCTTAACCACTTCGCGGTTACCAAATGAGAAGTTACCGCTCCACTCGGGCGTGTTAAAGCCGGTTACGAAAATGTCTGATGCTTTCTGTGCTTTCAGTTTGTTGAAGCTTACGTTACCCGATACTGTGTAGCGCTGGTAGAAATTCCAGCTTAACCCTGCCGATGAACCATAGTTGTTGTAAACGTTTTTAGCATTAGTGTACACGCGGTAACGGCTCTGGCCCAGGCTTGCAGCATTGCTTGTTGTAGCAGTTGTTGGGTCGCGGTTAATATCCAGCATGGCTAACACGGCAGCATCACTACCAACCGTTGCTCCGTTTGGCACAAATACCTGCACCTGGCCAAGGAAACCATTGTAACGATTAGCATAAGCATCAATATCAAGGAATACCTTGTTATCAAACAATACGCCTTTATAACCTACCTCAAATGAGGTGATCTGCTCAGGGCGTGCTTTTGGCAGGTTAGCTACTTGTAACAAACTGCGGTTAGCTAATGCAGTTGCATCATCTCCTGTGGTGGACTGTGCCTTTACGGCCGCATTAAATGCGGTAACTGATTGTTGGGTGTAACTATTGTTCAGATAACCCAACCCATCATTAATAAACTCCAGACTACCCACACGTTTAACACGACCGTTATTTACGTAAGACAAAGCCTCAAACAACGATGGGAAACGGTAACCATTCTGAAACGTAAACCTGAAGTTATGATTAGTATTAGGCGAGTAAACAGCAGCCAAACGCGGCGTAAACTTCGGATCAAAATACGGGTTGTAGTCCCAACGCAATGAACCGAATAGTTTCAGCTTCTCATCAAAGAAAGTTTTGGTTGCTTGTGCAAAAGCACCGTATTTTTTGTAGATTACGTTATCGCCAAAGCTACCATCAGCCAATGGCTTATTACGGTCAGCAATTGAGCGACCGAAATCCACGAAGTTATTGCCATCAGGCGTGATAGAATAAACACGAACATCAGCACCTACCAGCAGGTCAACAAATTTGATTCTGTTGCTTAAATCATACTGCGCTTCAGCATTATATAAATGGCTTTTCTGTACTAAAGCAGCGCCGCCGGTAACAGGTGCATCAGGTATCAGGCTCGATTTGATATCCCAATTATTGATACCGATGATCTGTTTACGCAGGGCGTCAAAAGCCGGGGTGCCGGGCTCCACCCTCCCGGCATCCGCGGCGGCACGTGCGGCCTGTGTGGCAGCCGCGAGATTAGCAGAGGTCAGTCCACCATTTGCATTACCGTAAGCCGTTAACGCATTTTTGTAAGTTGTACCCCATGCGCTGTTGCTGGCATGGTTGAGATCAAGGTTATCAGCCAAAGGTTTTACGTTGAATGAGTTGCCCGTATTTTCGATAGACTCGTACGCACGCACTAAAAACTCTTTACCTTTTAATTCCAGTTTATGGTTTTGTACAGTTGCGCCATTCAGTGATATTTTGTTACCGCGTTGGAAAACGCCGTCCATTTTACCATAGCGGTAAGTGTATGATAACTGCAGGTCGGGGTTAAATTTATAAGCTACCGTACCATCCAGTTTAAGATTGGTCACTTTCGGATCAACCAAATCAACCTCGTTATAACCTGTACGGGCAACGGTAAGATTTGGCCTCGCAACGCCATCAACTACAATACCTTTAATAGACACCGTGTTGCTACCGGCCAATGCATCATCACCGTATTTGTTCCAGCCGTCGTAAGCAGCGTTGTTAGCGCCTGTAAGTTCAGGATAAGCAGGGTTAGCTGTTTTCAAATTGCCAGGGTTCTGATCCAGGCGGGTATTTGATTGCCAATCGGTACCGGTTAGGTAACTGGCGTTCACTTTAAAGGCAAATTTATCGTTCCATGCTTTCGCAAAGCGGATAGCCGTCTCGTTTATAGTGCTTGCGTTTACGCCGATATTATCCACGTGATTAACACCCGTGCGGTGATAAAAGCTTAAACCCTGTGTTTTAAAGGGGTCTTTAGTAAACAAGTTTGATAAACCGTTAATAGCATTGGTACCATAAAGCGCAGCAGCAGCACCCGGGGTTATCTCCAGGCTGGCTATATCCAGTTCTGTAGGGCCAATGGCATTACCAAGGGGTACACCCAAAGTAGCCGATTGCATATCAACCCCATCCACCAGTTGCATAAACCTGAAGTTATTAGGGCTGTTAAAACCACGGGTGTTGGGCACTTTAAGCGTGATACTTGTAGTGGTCATCTGTACGCCTTTAACATTCTCCAAAGCATCATAGAAACTCGGGCCCGGCGATTGCTTCAAAGCCGTAATGCTCAGTTTCTCGATCGCCACCGGTGATCTTAATAATTTCTCTTCGCGGCGGGATGCTGTTACTACCACCTCATTTATCAGCAATGATTGCGTGGTAAGTTGCACGTTTACATTGCTGTTTACACTGCGAATAGTGAACTCCTGTGAGTGGTAACCTACCGCACTAAACACTAAAGTATATGGAAATTTAGCTTGTGTGGTTAATGAGAATTTGCCTGTACTATCAGTTGATGTTCTGTTATCGGTGCCTTTGATAGATACCGTAGTGCCTATTAGCGGCTGGCCGTGGTCGTCATTTACTTTACCACTTAGAACGTAGCTCCCGTTAAGCTGCGCTGAGGCCAGGCCCGGGACAAGGACTAAAAAGAGTACAATAAGTTTTATTAAACTTTTAAAAGATTTCATGAATTAGGTTGTATTTAGTTTAGTTGAGAAAAAATGTGAACAGGTTGGCGCTGTGCCGGGTAGCTTTAACAGCATGCAGTTGAGATCTGCATGTTTCTTTTAAAGTTCAATGATCCGGGGTATAAATAATACATTGTCTATAGAATTACTCGACAAAAATATTAATTGTTTAGTCTCATCCAAAAAAATCTTATATTTTTTTATTTCTTATCTCCGCAAAAAGCTAAAATGTAGGTTTTTACACTGTAAATACCTATAATTGTCGACCAAATTAATATACTTTAATGTCCTTCTCCTACCGCCGCATCATAATAAAAATTGGCTCAAATGTTATTACCCGCCCTGATGGCTTGCCTGATACCGACAGAATAGCCCATCTGGTAGACCAGATAGCGGCAATAAAAAAGCAGGGCATCGAGGTGATACTGGTATCGTCAGGTGCAGTAGCATCTGGTCGTAGTTTGATCAGTGTTTCTGAAAAGTCTGATGCGGTAGCGGTAAGGCAGTTGCTGGCATCCATTGGTCAGGTAAAACTCATTAACACCTACTCTGCGATGTTTGAGAAGTATGATATCCTTTGTTCTCAAGTATTAGTAACCAAAGAAGATTTCCGCGACAGGCTGCATTACCTAAACATGCGCAACTGTCTGGAGATCCTGCTGCAGCACCAGGTTATCCCCGTTATTAACGAGAACGACGTAGTATCCGTAACCGAGCTGATGTTTACCGATAACGATGAACTGGCAGGCTTATTGGCTTCTATGCTGAACGCGCAGGCACTAATTGTGCTCACCAACGTAAACGGCATCTATGCCGGTGACCCGAAACTGCCGGGATCATCTGTTATTACCGAGATAACCAACGGCGGATTAGACTTCGCTTCGTTTGTAAGTTCGGGTAAATCGCAGTTTGGCCGTGGGGGTATGATCACGAAATCAACCATTGCACACAAGGTGGCGCAATTGGGAATAGCGGTGCATATCGCCAATGGCACAAAGGATAATATCCTTACTGATGTGCTGGCGAATAATATTGAGCATACCCGCTTTGTTCCGGCCAAGTTAGCATCGGGCAAAAAGAAATGGATAGCACATTCGGAGAACTCAGCTAAAGGTGTTGTAAAAGTGAATGAGGGAGCTAAAACCGCACTTACGTCGAAAAAAGCGTCGAGCCTTTTGCCCGTGGGTGTTACAGAAATTGTTGCCGATTTCAAAAAGGGCGAGATCATAAAAATTATTGACGAAAACAAAAAGGTAATTGGCTTAGGGCTTGCCGAATACGGCTCCGAGAAAGCCCGCGAATACGCTGGCCAAAAGAACCAGCGCGCCCTTGTGCATTACGATTACCTTTATTTACAGAGCTAAAATATGGCATACCAACAATATTTTGAGCAGGCAGTAGCAGCATCGCGCAAAGCAGCGCTTACTGAAGCGGTTATTAATAAAGTACTTAAAGATGTGGCAAAGGCAGCCATTGAGCAAACGCCGTATCTGTTGCAGGAAAATCAGAAAGACCTTGACCGCATGGATCCTGCCGATCCGAAATATGACCGCCTTAAACTGACCGAAGAACGCATAAAAGGTATCGCTGCTGATATTGAAAACGTAGCCGGGTTACCTAACCCTCTGGGTAAGGTATTACTTGATAATACTTTACCTAACGGACTGGAAATTAAAAAAGTAAGCGTTCCGCTGGGTGTAGTCGGGGTTATATACGAGGCAAGGCCAAATGTCACATTCGATGTATTTGCGCTGTGCTTCAAAACCGGAAACACTTCTGTACTAAAGGGCGGCAGCGATGCAGAGTATTCAAACCTGGCCATCATCAGCGTGATACACAGTGTACTTAAAGCTAACGGTGTCGATGTAAATGTTGCTACACTGCTACCTGCCGATCGCGGTGCTACTGAAGCTTTGCTTAACGCCATTGGCTATGTAGATGTGCTGATACCGCGTGGCAGCCAATCGTTGATAGATTTTGTGCGGAACAACAGCAAGGTGCCGGTGATTGAAACAGGCGCGGGCATTGTACATACCTATTTAGATGAAACAGGCGATATCGACAAAGCTATCCCCATTATAGAAAATGCCAAAACCCGCCGCGTGAGTGTTTGTAACGCATTGGATTGCCTCATCATCAACAGCAAACGCCTCGGCGACCTGATACATATTGCTGAACCACTGGCCAAAAAAGAGGTAGTTATTTATGCTGATAAAAAAGCCTTTGAAACACTGGACGGCCACTACCCTGCTGTGCTATTACATGAAGCACAGCCGAAACATTTCGGTACGGAATTCTTATCTATGAAGATGTCCATCAAAACGGTTGATGGTTTAGAAGACGCTTTGCAGCACATTGCCCAAAACAGTTCAAAACATAGTGAGGCCATCATCTCTGAGGATGAACTGAATATCGAAACTTTCCTTAACCGCGTGGACGCGGCTGCTGTTTATGTAAATACCTCAACAGCATTTACAGACGGTGCCCAGTTTGGCCTCGGTGCCGAGATCGGCATCAGCACCCAAAAACTCCACGCCCGCGGACCCATGGGTTTGCAGGAACTTACGAGTTATAAATGGATAGTAAAAGGTACTGGACAGATAAGGCAGAATTAATAAAGGCGGGAGTTTTCGTCCCGCCTTTATCATTTTATACCTCTACAGATTCGATGCCTTTCTCGAGCGCAGTTTCCTGTACGCCCGGTATTTTCAGGCCTTCGGCGCGGTGGAAAGTAATATTGGTCATACCTAAAAAGCCGAGAACCGTCCTCAGGTAAGGCTCAATAAAGTCTATGGCTTTCATATTACCTTCAGAATAAACGCCGCCCGATGAGATGGCTACATAAACTCGTTTACCTTCAATTAAACCTACCGGCCCGTTCTCGCCATAGCGGAAAGTTTTTTGTGCACGCACGATATGGTCTATCCATGCCTTAAGGCTCGAGTGGATAGTGAAGTTGTACATTGGCGCACCTATAACAATAACATCAGCATCCAGTACTTCGGCAATGGCCTGATCAGAATGTTTAACTGCTTCTGCTAATTCCGGCGTATGCTGCTCTGCCGGGGTAAAGAACGACGTAAGGTGCGATTCTTCCAGATGTGGAAAGGGATGATCTACCAGGTTGCGGGTTTTAACGGTGCTGCCTGGGTTAGCTGTCTGAAGTTTTTCAACGATAGCATTACCTAACTTGATGCTATAAGAATCATCGCCCCTTGGGCTTGATATCAGATGTAGTATTTTCATTTTCTTAGTGTTTAATTACAATGCAAACCTACGCACACCCGCTATAAAAAAGATATTAGTATCCCAAAGGATAGCAGTATCCTTTGGGATAGTTATTAACTTTGCGGTATGGCAGCAACACCAAAACTCACTAAAGAAACCTGCAACGGTGCACTCGCGGCAATTCGTGATACCCTTTATGTATTAAGCGGTAAATGGAAGATATTGCTCATTGTATCATTACGCGAGGGGCCCATGCGTTTTAACGAGTTACAACGGGGACTGGTAGATATCACCCCGAAGGTTTTGTCGAAAGAACTGCGCGAAATGGAGATGAATGAATTTGTTGTGCGTAAGGTTTTTAACACCGTCCCGGTAACGGTAACTTATGAGCTTACACCCTACGCGGCTACCGTTTTCCCTATCATTGATAGCTTGCGTGAGTGGGGCGTCCAGCATCGCGAAAGGATAATCGAACATATAAAGCAGGACAATAAAGAAGCCGTTGAACAATAGTTTAAACATCTGACAATTACCAATTCAACCATTCACCATTCACTGCTTAACACAAACCATTTTACCCTTTACTGACCTAACTAAAAGCCATTATCAATAAGTAAAGCTTATCTTTGCAGCTATTATGAGTAAGCACGGTAGAATCCTGGTAGCCATGAGCGGCGGTGTTGATAGTTCTGTAGCGGCAGTTATGCTGCACGAGCAGGGCTATGAGGTGATAGGCCTTACCATGAAAACCTGGGATTACGCTGCAAGCGGTGGCAGTTCTAAAGAAACCGGCTGCTGCAGTCTGGATAGCATCAACGATGCCCGGGCTTTGGCTGTTGGCTACGGCTTCCCTCATTACATACTGGATATCCGTAACGAGTTTGGCGATTTTGTGATCGATAACTTTGTTGACGAATATCTGGCAGGCCGCACCCCTAACCCGTGCGTGCTTTGCAACACACACATTAAATGGGAAGCTTTGCTTAAACGTGCCGATAAACTCGACTGTGAATTTATTGCCACGGGCCACTATGCCAATATCCGCCAGCAGGATAATGGCCGTTATGTAATATCAAAAGGTAAAGACGAAAATAAAGATCAATCTTACGTATTGTGGGGGGTATCACAAGAGAACCTTTCACGTACTAAATTCCCGCTGGGTAGTTTTTCTAAGCCAGAGATCCGCCAGATGGCCGTAGATATGGGCCAACTGGAACTGGCAGGCAAAAGCGAAAGTTACGAGATCTGCTTTGTGCCTGATAATGATTACCGCGCTTTCCTGCGCCATAAAGTACAGGATCTGGATGAGCGCATCGGACAAGGCAATTTTGTATTGACTGACGGTACCATTGTAGGCAAACACCAGGGCTACCCTTATTATACTATAGGCCAGCGCAAAGGCTTAGGTATAGCTTTAGGTCAGCCGATGTTTGTTACACAGATACAGGCGGATACCAACACTGTTGTGTTAGGAACTGCTGATGAGCTGCAACGCAAAGAAGCCTGGGTGCGTAATCTTAATCTCATTAAATACGAAAGTATCACCGAGCCACTTGCTGCCGTAACGAAAATACGCTACAAAGATGCCGGTGCCGAAAGTAAAATAGTACAAATTGGCGACCACATGAAAGTATCTTTCGATCATATGGTATCGGGTATTGCACCGGGCCAGTCGGCGGTATTTTATGAGGGTAACGATTTGCTTGGCGGCGGTTTCCTTCTGTAGTTTTTTGTTGAAAAGTTAGAAGGTTAAAACGTTGTAAGGTTGAGACAAATGTATCGTTTAAACTTTCAAAAAAATTAAATTTATAACATTCAAATCTTACAACATTCCAACATTTAACTTTCCAACATTGCAACTTCGCGACTAAATAAAGAAAACATTTTCCGGTAATAATCATTATTTTTTACAACCTTGTGTACCATGGAGGGCCGCAAAAACAATTTGCGTTTCTATTACTTTATGTTTTCTTTGCAAAAAATAACAGTGTTTAATGGCTAAAAATCTACTCATAGTTGAATCTCCGGCGAAAGCCAAAACCATTGAAGGTTACCTTGGAAAAGACTTTACGGTGAAGTCGAGCTACGGGCATATCCGCGACTTAGTAAAGTCCGAGGATGCCATCGATATCGGTAATAATTTTCAACAAAAATATGAGGTGCCAGCCGATAAGAAGCAGGTAGTTAGCGAATTAAAAAAATTAGCTAAAGAAGCCGATATGGTATGGCTCGCGTCCGATGAGGACCGCGAGGGAGAAGCCATCTCATGGCACTTATATGAAACACTTGGGTTGAAAGAGCCCGCCACCCGCCGCATTGTTTTCCACGAGATAACAAAACCGGCTATTTTACGCGCTATTGAAAATCCGCGTAAAATAGATTATAACCTTGTGAATGCCCAACAGGCACGCCGCGTTTTAGACAGATTGGTTGGTTTTGAATTATCGCCCGTTCTTTGGAAAAAAGTTAAGCCATCGTTGTCTGCCGGTCGTGTGCAGTCTGTTGCGGTGCGTTTAATAGTAGAGCGCGAACGCGAGATAAATAAGTTCACAAGTGAGGCTGCTTATAAAGTAGTGGCCATATTTGATAAAGGCCGCAACGCTTTTAAAGCTGAACTGACGGAGCGTTTCAGCAAACAGGAAGATGCAGAGAAGTTTCTTCAGGACTGCGCGGCTGCCGCATTCAATGTAAACTCATTAGATACAAGGCCAACAAAACGTTCACCTGCCGCACCGTTTACTACCTCTACCCTGCAGCAGGAAGCCAGTCGTAAACTGGGCTATTCCGTATCGCGTACCATGCAGGTTGCACAGCGCTTGTACGAATCAGGATACATTACCTATATGCGTACCGATTCGGTTAATTTAAGCGATACCGCTTTAGACGCTGCTGAAAAAGAGATCACATCGGCTTATGGAGACAAATACCATCAGCTTAGAAAATATAAAACTAAAAACGCCAATGCTCAAGAGGCTCACGAGGCCATTCGTCCTACTTACTTTAACAACCATACCATTGATGGTGAAAGCAATGAGAAGCGCCTGTATGAACTGATCTGGAAACGAGCCATTGCATCTCAAATGAGCAAGGCGCAGTTTGAGAAAACGGTTGCCCGCATAGGCATCTCAACCCGTAAGGAAGAATTGGTTGCCAACGGCGAGGTGATGAAATTTGATGGTTTCCTGAAGGTTTACCTGGAAAGCCGCGATGAGGATGAGGATAACCAAAGCGCAGATGAAACTGATAACGCCATCTTGCCGCCACTGGCAAAAGGTCAGGTTTTGGAATTGCAGGAGCTGAGCGCCACAGAACGTTTCTCCCGACCGCCTGCACGTTACACCGAGGCAAGTTTGGTAAAGAAACTGGAAGAGTTAGGTATTGGCCGACCGTCAACTTATGCACCTACTATCTCTACTATCCAAAACCGTGGTTACGTAGTAAAAGAGGAACGCGAAGGCCGCCAACGCGATTTCCGTGTGTTAACCTTGAAGAACGGCAACATCAGCAAAGAAACAAAAACCGAAAATACAGGCGCCGAAAAAGGCAAACTCTTCCCTACCGATATTGGCGCGGTGGTGAATGATTTCTTGGTGCAGCACTTTAAGGGTGTGGTTGATTTTAACTTTACCGCCAGCGTTGAGAAAGAATTTGACGAGATAGCCCAGGGTCTTAAAGACTGGACAAAAATGATCCGCAATTTCTACGATCCTTTCCATAAAGATGTAGAAAGCACCATTGCCACCGCAGATAAAGCAACCGGCGAGCGCGAATTAGGCGTACACCCGGAGAATGGTAAAAAAATCTCAGTACGTATAGGTCGTTTCGGGCCGTTTGTACAGGTTGGTGAAACCGCGACCGATGACAATGCCGAAAAGCCTCTGTACGCGAGTTTACGTACCGGACAAAGCATAG
>JAESTD010000136.1 GCA_016763755.1 Mucilaginibacter sp. | reverse complement strand
TCCAGGCATCATAGCTTTTGTCTTTCTTCCAGGCCTCGATGCCCAGCGCGGTATTGGCGTAGGAACCGCCGATGTTTTTTTGTATCGCGCCGATCAGGTTTTCTTTACCGGCGATATCTTCCCACAAGCCCAACTGCCCGGCTCCGTTCACGTCCAGCACTTTTATACCGGGTTTGGCAAGATCTTTTAAACTTGTGATCTGTTTTGGATTCCCCGACCTTACCAATATGGCCGCGCGTCTTTTATAAAGTTCCACACGTGTGGCTGCATCAACCATTCCCGGATGGGTTTGCATGAACTGCGTAAGCATATATTCCGCACCGCCGTAGATCACATCGCCGTCTGCCTGCGCTTGTGAAAGCCACTTCGGTTCCGGGCCACCGGTTACTTTTACAGGAATACCTGTTTTAGCGGTGAATGCTTTAGCGCAATCCTGCATGGCTGAAAGCGGGCCGCCGGGTCCGTAAATGTGAAGGGTGTCTTTTTGGGCGAAGGCCACAGCTACATTGGCCATGAGAACTATGATAATGATCGATCTTTTCATATTGTTATTTTGTTATAAAACCATATTTCCGGTAAATTGATTTGGCTACCGGGCTTACTAAAAAGTCCATAAAATCCTGCGCAGCCTGCGCGTGCGGCGCGGCCTTTAATTGTCCGGCCACATAAGTGGCGCTGATGTTATCTTTCTCAGGGATCTCCACCATATCTGCCGGGTAACCGATCATTTTCTGATAATAGGCTTCGGTGTACCATACCGGTGCAGCATCACTCTGTTGATACATAATGCGCATTGGCGTTTGCCTGTGGTGTATCTGGGTTAGAAAAGTTTTGCCGTTTTTAACCTTGGTATCCATGATCGTATTTTTTAAGGTTTCACCGCCCACTTTTACATAAGCTTCCTCTATACGTTTACCAATTCCTTCCCACTCCGGATTGGGCATGCTTACACGCACATCGTTACGCCCAAGGTCTTTCAATCCCTTCACTTTTTTAGGATTACCCTCTTGCACCATAATAGCTAAACGGTTGTAGGCATAAGGTGCGGTCTTGCTGAAATATTCCGGCATCTGATCGATCCGGCTTTTTCCTGCAGTGTAAACATCGGGTTTCAAGGTGATACGCATGTTCCCAATAACAATGCTGCCACCTATGATCTGCTTAGCCAGTATGCCCGGTGGCAAGGTTTCGGCAAATACACGCTGGTATTGCGGGTATTGTTTTTTGAACGCGGCCAGCAGGTCGTCTATACACATGAACTGATTTCCGGCAAAGAATACCACCAGTTGCGGGTCGTTAATGTCGCCGAACAGATCGGGTACATTGTCGACTCCCGGGACGGTAAATTGCACCTTGCTTTCAGGCGGGGTATTCCAGGGTGGATCAAATCGGTGATCCTGTGCTTTTACCTGGCTACTCAAGGCTGTTATTGCTGTTATTGCAAATGTTATTTTTTGAAGATATTTCATGATGGTTTATATAAATTGAATGAGGATGCTTATTAGGGATGTACAGTAGCCCAGCCTTCGTATTGGCGGATGATGATCTCACCGTTGCCGCTCGGCACATAGGAGATGAATGGAAACAGGTCGGCTTTGTCAATTTTCCTTTCCTTGATCGTGTTATCGCACTGTGCCAGCACCACTCCCTTTGCCTGTAGGTCCTTTAAAGTTTGCTCATAGGCGCTACTTTTCATGTAAACAGCCACGCCGTCACCAAAAGCGATCAGTTCAACATGGAGTTTACCTTTTAGTCTTGGATCTTCCAGCGCGTTATTGATGTTCCTTAACGTCCCCTTGATCTTTTTATCATCGCCGGAATTGATGATGTAAAGCGCATCGTAATGCTTGAGCTTTGCGGTTGCGCCCGTAAAGGCGGCGGGATCGGTTTGTTGTGCTTTAACAGTTTTTGTGAAAGCGGTCAGCGCGAAGGCTGCTAAAATGATGATGTACTTTTTCATGGTTCTTATTTTATGATTTGATGATTGATGCTTGTTTTTGTGCGTCTTTGATGGGTTTGAACGGCCCGTATTTATGCTGCTTCTCGCTGAACTGGTCGGCGTAAGGCCCGAACGGGAAATCGATCGGTTTCTTTTTCAGGTCTTTCCAGTCATGTTGCTGATCCTTATGAGGGCGCGGCTGGGAGTTAACAAAGGCGCCAACGTTCCAGGCCTCTTCATCTGTTAATTGCGGACTATGATATGAAGCGCCATATGGCATATTGTTTTTCACAAAACCTGCAAAATTGGTCAGCCTGTACATGCCTGCGCCATCGTTATAGCTGTGCTTTCCCCATAACGGCGGATTGGCGTAGGTTTTTTTATCGGCGTTAAGCAGGCCCTCGCCATTAGCACCATGGCAGCTTTGGCATTTCATCATAAACACTTCCTTGCCCTTGGCCGGGTCTGCTGCCTGGTCCATGAATGCCAGCTTTTCTGTTGCATTTCCAAATAGTTTCTGACCTTTCTTTACGTCCTTGCCGATCCACTTCATGTAAGCCAACATGGCCTGGATCTCTTTACTGGATGGGTTAGGTACTTTACCGGCCAAACTACGCTCGAAGCATTCAGCGATGCGTTCTTCAGGCTGCTCCACCCTGCCACTCCTGTTGCTCAGTTTTGGATAACTAGCAATAAAGCTGGCATAATTATTACCGAAAAGGCGTGACCCGGCATCAAGGTGGCAGTTCTGACAATTCATCCCGTTAGTGATCTTCGCGATGCTGCCTTGAGGGCCAAAATATCTGGCGGTATGTGCTACAAGCTCCCTGCCATATTTGATCATCTCGCCATCTTTACCGGCAGGTATCGTATTATCATTTGGAGCTTTCCATGCATCAGCCGGAATAGGGCGTGGTGTCGTACCGGCAGAGGCTTCGGTAGATGGAATGGTAACTGGTTGGTCGGATCTGCCATTTATCTTCTGGGAATCCTTACCAGGTAAATGACCAGTTGGTACTATCAATGTCACGATCACCACTATTATACAAACCGCAAACAAAACACTTACGGTAATTAAGGCCTTTGATACTTTTACCAAGGCTTTGGTCACTTCTCTATTTTCGTCTTGCTGTTTCATTTTGTTTGTTGGTTGATACATCAAAAGTACAAGCGAAAAAGGCTGAAGTTATATCACAAAATTTGATGATTGATAACCTGTGGTTATGGTATCTTAACAAATGAACATTTTAGAAACAGTTGGGTTTTACCATAAAAGATCGATCATGAATAAAAAAGTCTATACACGTTTCCTGATCATGCTTGCGCTGTCATTCATGATCATGTATGCCGTTATGTATCTTAATGTGTATGAGTGGGATCATATTTATCTTAACCTGACCAGATTTTACATGACCTCACTGATGATCTGCCCGATGGCAGTTCTAATGTTGATGATGATGCGCAATATGTATACCGATCGAAAGAAGAATTTTTTGATCATGGTATTCAGTATTGTCATTTTCGGCACTGCCTTATGGGGCGTAAGACTTCAAATCGCTGTGGGCGATATCCAGTGGATGAAGGGCATGATACCGCATCACTCTATAGCGGTCCTGACCAGTAAAAACGCCGAACTCAAAGACCCGGAGGTGCGCAAACTGGCGGATAGTATTGTTAAGGCACAGCAGGCAGAGATCATACAAATGAAGAAGATGATCGAAAGGCTTGAGCGATAGTTCAGAAAGAATTACTTCTGATAATGGTCTTCAATAGCCTGCCCAATAATATTGGCGGACTCTTGCGAGATATCACCGTTAACAATACTCCATGAATTATCACCATTATTTATAAGTGTGATCGTTCCGCTATCTGTCTCCACGGCAAATGTTTCGTCCTGGTGCGTCACTTTATATTGCTGATCGGAACCGCCAGGTATCGTAGCGGATACCATAAATTCAGAATGTATTCCCATGTTTATTTAACCCTTAAATATTAAAATTGTTCCACAAAAGGGTTGATCAGGTATTGGGTAAAAGATACCAAAGCAGCAACCCGCTGACCAGTACTATCGCAACGGTCAGCAAAAGCGATAAGGCGAACGAAGGAAAGTAGGTATTTCTAAGCAATTGTTTTTCAATACGTCGATACCTGAAATAACTTAACAAGGCCATCAGGGCACCGATAGCGACGAGTATGATCCCGATGGTCGCGGAAAAGCCCTTCCCTGGCAGAACGATCTTGTCAGTAATAACGAGGGATAATTGCTTGACGAACAAGCTGAATTTTACGACTACAAACCCAAAACCCATTAAAGCGATACTTGTCCTGATCCAGGCCAAAAAGGTGCGTTCATTGGCCAGATGATCACCGGGATTGATCTTTTCTTTGTTCGTGTTTGCGCTTGGTATTTCCATAAGATCTAAGCAATTGAAAAGCTGATTTGTTGGCAACCGGTCGAGATTGCCTGTTCAAACAAAATGCACTGCCGATCCTTAATTATTTAACACTCCAATCAAAATCGGTCAATTATGGATAAGGCGCAAAATAACGGAACGAACAATAACGGACGACGTGCTTTCCTGAAAGGGACAGTTCCCGTCATGGCAACCGCAATCATTCCGGGAATCGCTTCAGCGAGTAACGCAGATAAAGGATCTGAACCATCCTTCCCGGGCCTAATCATCAGGGAAAAGGAACCGGTCAATTTTGAATTCCCTTTTCCGATGCTTTCAGAAGCCATTACACCAAACAATCAGTTTTTTATACGCACTCATTTCCCAATCCCGAAGCTACAGGCGAAAGAGTGGAAAATGACGATCGGTGGGCATGTTAATAAAGAGATCACGCTCACCTATGATGAGTTACGTGCTTTGCCCGCAAAAAAAGTGATGGCGACATTGGAGTGCGCCGGAAATGGGCGCGCCAATTTGGCCCCAAAGGTAAAAGGCTTGTTGTGGGAACAGGGTGCCGTAGGGAATGCAGAATGGACAGGTGTGCCACTTGCTGTGTTACTTGAAAAGGCTGGGATAAAAGAGGGAGCAGTCGAGATCATCTTGGAAGGAGCAGATAAAGGTGAAGTTTCGGAAGAACCCAAGTCTCCCGGTGCTATCCACTTCGCCAGAAGTCTACCGCTTACTAAAGCGATGCAGGCGGAGGTGATCCTTGCCTATCAAATGAACGGAAAGGACCTTAGCCCTGAGCATGGGTACCCGGTAAGGGCGATCATCCCGGGCTGGTATGGTATGGCTTCAGTGGAATGGTTAACCAAGATATTAGCTGTAAATAAGCCGTTTGAAGGTTATTGGCAAACCCTGGAATATGCATATTGGAAACGCACTGATGAACAGCCGACACTGACCGCAGTTACCGAAGTACAGGTAAAAGCAGAGATCGCCAGACCAGCGCTAAGCGAAGTGATCCCTGCAGGTAAAATATACCGGGTGCATGGTGCGGCCTGGTGCGGCGAAAGCGAAATCGTAAAGGTAGAGCTTAGCTTCGATGAAGGTAAAACTTGGCAACCGGCAAAGTTATTAGGCAAGTCAGTTAGGTTTGCATGGCGGCTTTGGGAATACAACTGGGAGGTTCCGCTGGGACAACAGCGGCATAAGCTAATGTCGAGAGCAACCGATAGTAATGGAATTACACAGCCTATGCAGCATGATAAAGACCGAAGAACTTATATGGTAAACAAGATCGTAACGGTTGAAGTGGAAGCGCAATAGAATATTGCCAGGTAAATACCCAATGATCTTCTCTAAACATAAATAATTCCAATAAAAATTCCATTTATCTTATTCACCACAAACGCAAAGATAGCCCACCGCCGGGACAAAAAGTCAAGGCTATACAAGCGTGGCGCGGTTGTCCGCTTTCAGCGGTTGCGCCCCGGCCCTGACATTTTACCCGGCTAGCGCTTTTGGTTGCTTAAGTAATGAATAAAGAATGGTGAGTTCAATAGCATGGCCGCCAATCACACCAGCACTTAATGTCCCTATGTTTTAATCATGGTAACAATTGGCTACTATTTGCCGGTTTTTCTTATTTTTGTTAGTATCATTTGATATTGAATGCTATTGTCTTTGCTCAGAAAAAATTCGGGAGTACAGTAGTTGAAAATTGGTAAAATACTTATTAACAGCACATAAATGGACAGGGTTACGGAGCCGTCCATTCCGCAAGTCAATTCATAATTGAGCAAAACCCTTCAAATGATATCATTTGAAGGGTTTTTTGTTTACAGATTATGCCTACATCATTTAATGCCCTAATCTAATAAGTTGATTGAGGCGCTCAATTAACCATGTATATTTTCAGGTGCAATGCTTGAGCAAATTGTGTCTAAAGGTGTACTTAAAAATAAAAACGTGAAGCCACAATTTGTGACTTCACGTTTAATCTAAAATTTATTTATCCGTTTAAATCCCGCTGATCGATCAATAACCGTTGTTTTGTTTCAGGTTTGAGTTTAGATCTCGCTGTTGCTGCGGGATAGGATAAAGTTCTTTCGTTGCCGATGTTGGATTGTGATCCCACCATGAACCGGTAGAGAATTTTTTGAACCTGATCAGATCATCTCTTCTGAAGCCTTCAAAAATAAACTCGCGGCCACGCTCGGCCAGTAATTCATCCATTGTAAGGGTTGCGGGGGTATACGCCCGGGTTTCCCAATCAGCAGCAGCAAACGCGCGTGATTTGCAGGCATTTATCAGATCACAAGCCGCCTGATTGGCAATGTTCCCGTTTTTACGCATGATCGCTTCTGCCTTGGCAAAATAGATCCAGCTTAAGCGGTATACATTCCAATCGGTATTGTTATAGTTCGGATCGATAGCTGGTACACCACCGGGGCCTGCAAACTGGTTGCCAAGTTTGTATTTGTTAAACCTAACGCCGCTATTTTCTTCACCCTCGCTCATGTTTGAGGTAGTTGAACCAGCCTTGTTTTTACGGATATTGTCAACGAAAACCAATTGCTGGCCATTGTACTCTTCCGAGGCCAATACCGGTTGCGTAGGATCGGTAAATTTAAACATGGGGCCTATCAGCAGCCAATCAGATCTGCGCAGGTCTTTCTCGTCATACGTTGTATATACGCCAGGGATCACTACTATCCCATCGTTACCGTTTCTGCCGCCACCGTAAATTTCCTGCTGCTTAAAGTGGTAAAATTCTCCGGGCCATGAGGGTTCAAAATCTGCTACGGTATAGTTGTAAGCAATGGAGAAAATAACCTCTTTTGATAAATCATTAGTTGTTTTGAACTGATCGATTATATTCGGATCCAGGGCCATAGCGCCGTTTTGGCCACCTGCTTCGCCATTTATCAATTTATCTGCTGCAGCAATACAATCATCCCAACGGGCAGTTCCCGTCCATGCTTCGGCGTTCAGGTAAAGTTCTACCAGCATGGCATAACCGCCTGCTTGAGACATACGGCCGAGCATACCTCGAGACATTTTAGGAGCTTTATCGATGTTCTCTTTTATCTCGGTCTCAACAAAATTGAATACCTCTGCACGCGACATCGTTTCCGGTTTTGCCGGTTCACCAACTTTTGTAACAACCGGTATGTTGCCAAACAGATCCATCAACTTTAAGTAGTGAAATGCTCGTAACAATTTAAGCTCAGCTATATAAGAATCTTTTTCTTCCTGTGTGATGCCCATTGCGGCTATATCACGTTTGCTGATCTGCTCTATCGGGTCATTACATAAACCCATACCCCAGTACATTAATGACCATGCATTATTCAAACCACCTTCATCAACGGTCCATGTGTGGTAATGCAGGCGTTTCCATTTTCCACCATCTTCACCATGCCTTCCTTTGGTTGGCCACGCAAGCTGATCTGCAGATAACTCCGCAGGTCGCCACCAACCATCCTGGCCCGACGGTGTAACCCATGCGTTAGCATGTGTATAGGGCCTTAAAACTGCTGATAATACCTCTGTTTTATTATTATAAAAGTTATCAGCAACAAGCTGATCGTATGCGTGTTCCTCTAATTGCTTTTTACAGGCAACCGTGCTAAGTAAAAGTACGAAAGCACTAAAAATCAATATCTTATTTTCATGATTAAAATCTTAGAATCCAACATTTAAGCCCAATAGAAATGTCCTGGTACTTGGATAAGCACCGCGGCTATCGATACCCGGGCCAGTGCCTGTATCAAGTACAAAATCCGGATCGCCACCTGTGTAACCGGTAATAGTGGCCAGATTTTGCCCTGTAAAGTATACCCGCAGGTTGTTTATCCACTTCGTTTTTAACCTGAAAGTGTAAGAAAGCGTCACCTCATCAAGCTTTACATAAGTGCCGCTTTCAAGGTAATAGTTTGAATACTGGTAGGTATCATTGATCTGGTTGTATTTACTGAAAGTACTTTTCAGCAAGTTTCCGCTCCACGTTTTGTTAGCGTAAGACAACGCAGTTGTATTCAAAATATCAAAATCGAATTTACCCCTTAAGAACACTCTCAGGTCGAAGTTTTTGTAATGAAAATCGTTACCCCATGAAGCATAAAACTTAGGGATGGCATTGCCGATCTTGGCCAGATCGGTAAGGTTGCGGTCTTTAGAAATGTTGATCTGATCGTTAGTAACCTTCTCTCCGTTTCTGTTGTAAAACAACCACTTGCCGTCTGCTGTAAAGCCGGCAAAACGTTTGCCCCAGAATTCGCCTAACTCTCCACCTTCATAAGTGGTAATAGCATTGCCAAGCGCTCCAGCGCCGCCTATATCGCCAAAGGTTTTGTACAGAACCTTATACTGGTCGTTTGAGTAGGAGTCCAAAGTGTTTTTCAAGGTGCTGAATGTTGCATCAGTATTCCAGCTGAAATCACCGGATTTAACCGCTTTATAGCTTAAGCCCAACTCAATACCTTTCGAGGAAATGCTACCTACGTTAGTATAAATGCTTGATTGTATGAATGGAGGTTGAGGAGATGTGTAAGTATCTAAAAGATCCTTAGTTGTGCGTTTAAACAGGTCTAATTTACCCGATAAGCGGTTATTCAATAAAGTAAAGTCGAGACCGATGTTCAGCTCTCTTTTTGTTTCCCACTTTAGGTCAGGATTAGGGTTTCTGTTTGGGCCATAAGTTTCCAGGTATTGCCCGTCAGGGAAGAGATATTTTCCACCGCCACCGAGGGTTACCCTTGAAGCATTATTTTCAAATCCGCTGTTACCGGTAACACCATAACCCAGGCGCAGCTTTAAGAAATTAATAGCTGATAAGCTTTGCATAAAATTTTCTTTGGAAATAACCCAGCCCAATGATGCCGCAGGGAAATAACCAAACTTATGATTGTCACCAAACCTTGAGGAGCCCTCGCGGCGTAAAATAAACTGCGCAAGGTATTTATCATCATAAGCATAATTTAAGCGAGTAAATAGTGCTATCAGTGTATTGTCGTTCTTAAAACTGTTTATGTTAGCTTTACCCACACCCAAGGCAGCGCCTTCCTGAAGAGCATCCTCATGGAACAGATCGTTGATAAAGCCACGGTTATCAGCACTGTGGCCTTCCTCAATATGGTAACGATAGCTGTAGCCAATTAAAGCGGTAAAGGCATGCTTTTGAGCAAAGGTTTTGTCGTACTGAATAGTTGGCTCAAAGGCAAAGTCCTGGAAAAGTGATGTTCCGCGATAGGCGTAACCACCACCCGGGAAATCGGTATCTTCCATCGAGGCCTCACTTGCTTTGAGCTTGTATTGCCCATCTGTATAACTATCTCTCACAACAGACCCAAACACACTGGCTTTTAGCCCATCAATAATCGTCAGATCTGCTCTTCCGCTTGCCGTTGTGGTTTGCTGTTTCCTGCGATTGGTTTCCTGGAATAAACGTGCGTACTCATTTGTACTCGTCAGATCAAAACGATAGGTGCCGTCTGCATTGTAGTTTGATAGCGTTGGGTTTTTTGTAAGCTCACTTTCCCAGCCACCGCCACCCAGTAAATTGGCATTATTAAAGTTTGATGCCAGGTTGAATTGCATTTTTAACCTGTCTTGCAAGGCCGTTTGATTAAGGTTCAGTCGCATGCTGTATTCTTCCCTGCCGTTTTCTTTAGCTATACCTTCCAGGTTTCGGTAGTTGATACTTGCCCTGTAAGTGGTTTTGTTTGTACCGCCGGATACTGACAAATTGTGGTTCTGTGATAAATTATCATGATTGATAAGTTGATCATAGAAATCTGTAGAGCTCCCAAAATCTTCCTGGTTGATATCGCCCGAAGCAATGCGCTGGCGGTATTCGTTAGCGTTAAGAAAATCAGGCCTGCGTTGCACATACTCTTTGCGGAAATATGATGAGTAATCAACTCTCGGAGCCCCGTCCCTGCCTTTTTTAGTTGTTACGAGTATAACGCCGGCATTAGCAGTTGTACCGTAAATAGCTGCGCCCGAGCCATCTTTCAAAACGTCGATAGATTCGATATCATCCTGCTGTAATACATCAAGGATGTTAGCATTAGGATAAGGTATTCCATCTACAACATATAGCGGGCTCGAACTCCCGGTTACTGTAACCGCACCGCGTAACTGCACGGCAACGCCGCTGTTAGGATTTGATCCGCTGGTCCTTGTTAAGTTAAGGCCTGCCACCTTGCCCTGGATAAGATCCAGAGGGTTGCGCGCACCGCTTTGCCTGAAATCTTTTGTGGTTACGTGGTCAACAGCAGAGGTAACTTTGTCCCTGTCCTGTGTGCCGTAACCAACCACCACCACCTCATTCATAGCCCGGGGTGAGGGCACAAGCTTTATGGTAAGTGTGGTTGCATCGCCAGCTACCTGGCTTAGTTTGTTGTATCCCAGAAATGAAAATGTAATGGTTTCGTTTGCAGCAGCTTGTATGATAAACTTTCCGTTCACAACGCTCACTGTGCTTACTTTCGAGGCTTCGTTTGTTATAGTAACCCCGGGCAACAGGGCATTATTTTCATCGGCAACGGTCCCCGTTACAGCACGGCGTTGCGCCATTGCCTCATTGGCAAAACAAAAAAGTATTAACGAAAAAAATACTTTTAGTAAATTTTTTAAATGCATAGATAGCTTAGTTTGAGTTTGAAGACTGTGATTAATTGATAAGAATTTAACGCGGAGGAGATCTCATATCTGTGATTTTGTGGGGCCACAAATCGTTATCCATTAAAGACGAGATTGATACAGGTGCGGAATGATCACACACAGCTCAGCAACAATATTAAATTGCTGATCAATATTTACGACAAAAGGATCATAGGTAGCCGGCCAAAAATGTACAATCTTAATGTTTAAAGCAAATTATTATGCTGAAATGGAATGTAATTTTTCTTTTACCGAAATTATTTGCCGTTTTTTGAACTTATAATCGCCTGAAAGTCAGTAAACTTTATGAAATTGGGGCGAAATTTTACAACCGAGCTATTTTTAATAACTAAATGTAAAAGTTGTAAGGTATTTCCTAATAATTATGCTCTATTTAACTGTATAATAAATCAATAAGTAAAATTTATATCAAATAGGAAACTAATTTCGATAAGATTACAGCGTGACTTTTAGGTTGAGGAAAGACCAGCCGAAAGTAGTCCAGTTGTTTAACAATAAATGTTCAATCGCTTTGTAAATTTAATGCAGATGACACAGGAATAACTTTATCAGCTTCATCTGTTGATAAGATATAGTAAAATGCCTGCTTCAAATAAATTACCAAGTGCGCCGCGTAAAAGTCTCAGCGCTTTTCTCTTGTGTTGCTCTACAGTATTGATGGATATCTCCATAGTGGCGGCAATTTCTTTATCAGACAGGTACTGCTCGCGGCTCAGTTTGAGTACCATTTTGCACTGTGGTGGCAGGGATTCTATGGCTTTTTTTAGTTGTTGCTCCAACTCTCGTGTTTCTACATATGCCAACGGCGACGGCTCCTGGGCTAATTGCCGGGCAATGGTATATTCCTGAAAACGTTGTTGCTGCATCTGCTGCCTGTATTTGTTAATAATGCTATTCTTAAGCGTTACATATAAATAGGCCTTTACAGAGGTTTCTGCACTGATGTGCGCTTTATGCTGGTATAATTTTATAAAAGCTTCCTGAGTTAGTTCTTCGGCAGTTTCCTTGTCGCCGGTTTTTTGATAAGCGATGGAAAGCAGGCCTGTAACATGGCGTTTATACAAACATTCAAAAGCAGTATCATCCCCACCTTGCCACAGGGAGATCAGTTGAGGATCGGTATGCGCTGTTAAAGTTTTGATAATCCGAATTTAATAAATCAATAACCTAAACCACAAGCAATCAACAATAAATAAATATTTTGGATCGAGCTAACGGTTAGGCCTTACAAGTTTGTCTTGTATGTTATAAACCCGTATGATGGAACAGTCCCGGCTAAACCAACTACTCAATAAATATCAGCAAAACAGCCTCAGTGATGCCGAAAAGCAGGAGCTTGATAATTGGTTCCACCAACTCAATTACCAATCAAAAAAAGCCGACGAATGGCTTATCGATCCCGATACATCTGAGGAAATGTTTTTCAGTTTTCAAAATCGCCTGGCCCATATTCGAAAAAACCGACGTATAATCAAAATGCGGCGATTGGTTGCAGCGGCGGCTATATTGCTTATAGTTTCGGCTGTTGGTATATTCTATTTTAACCGCCATGAAAGCACGCAAAATTTAGCGCAGTTTCAAAAACAGCAGGTAAGAGATATTTTACCGGGCAGTAATAAGGCAACGCTGACGCTCGGCAATGGCCGGCGTATTGACCTTACTGATGGTGGTAATAAGCATATCGCTTCAGACGGTGGTGCGCAGATCACCAAATCGGCAGACGGGCAGTTGTTGTACAGCAATTCTACAACCTCTATGCCTGATCCAGCTTTAAATACCGTAAGTACGCCGGTTGGGGGGGCAATATCGGTTAACACTTGCCGATGGTACTAAGGTTTGGCTTAATGCCTCTTCATCCATAACCTATCCAACCATTTTTAGTGGCGATAGCAGGCAAGTGAAAATTACCGGCGAAGCTTATTTTGAAGTTGCCCATAATGCAGCGCTGCCCTTTACGGTGGTAAGCAATGGCCAGCAGGTTAAAGTTTTGGGGACCCACTTTAATGTGAATGCTTATGCGGATGAAAGTGCTACGATAACCACATTATTGAAAGGCAGCGTTAAAGTATCTGCCGATGCAAATACGTGTATCCTTAAGCCGGGACAGCAGGCTTCTCTTGCGGCTATTGGTCATAACAACATAAAAGTAACCGATGCAGATACTGATGCAGCCGTTGCCTGGAAGGAAGGCTATTTCCAGTTTAATCAGGCCGACGTGTACCAGGTGATGCGGCAACTGGCCCGTTGGTATGATATAAAGGTGATCTACAAGAATCAATCATCAACAAGAAAATTCCAGGGAGCTATTCAGCGCGATCTGCGTTTCTCGCAGGTATTGCGCATCCTCGAAAAAAGTAACATGCATTTTACTGTAACCGGAAAGGAGGTTACGGTTATGGATTAATTTATACTATCCATATCCTCAAAAATACCGGAAGCGGGCCAACGCTCCCGGCTATTGTAAGCAGGATCTTAAAACGAGTTCGATCATCTTATTTTCTCACTGCAAACTAATCAAATGTAATGAATTTTATTTGTTATGGTATTTGCCCTGCACAGCCCTTTAACAAGCGCCGCAAGGTAAAGCCTGAAAGAAGAACCCATCCAATTTGGCGGATCATGAAGTTAACCGTTTTATTTCTCTTAGTAGCCTTTATGCAGGTAAATGCTGCCGTTTTTTCGCAAACGGTAACTTACACGGCTAAAGGGGCAACACTTGAAAAAGTGCTTAAAACTATCGGCAAGCAAACAGGCTACGTATTTTTTTACGATTATGAAGTAGTAAAAAATGCCGCCCCGGTAAATGTAGATCTTAAGGATGCCAATATAGACGACGCACTTAAAGCCAGCTTCAAAGGCCAGCACCTTGAGTATACTATAGAAAATAAAACGGTAGTAGTATCGGCACTGCAGGCAGCATCGAAACCTGCAAATACCCCTGTGAAAATTACGGGTAAAGTGGTTGATAGTAATAACGAGATCCTGCCCGGAGCAACCATTACCGTTAAAGGAAAAACAACGGGCGTGGTTACTAACGTAAACGGTGGTTTTACAATTGACGCCAACCCCGGCGATGTGCTGGTGGTATCTTTTGTTGGTATGGAAACGCGGGAAGTGGTTGTGCCAAACCCACCTCCGGCGTTATTAACCGTAACCCTTATGCCTGCTACCGGTAAACTAAGCGAAGTGGTTGTGGTAGGATATGGCACGCAGGCGCGGCAGGATCTGAGTACATCGGTTGCTACGGTGGGCTCTAAATCATTAGGCAGGCAGGTAGTAAGCAGTTTTGAAAATGCCTTACAGGGGCAGGCTGCAGGCGTACAGATTGATAACCCTACCGGACAACCAGGCTCCGCTATTAATATCAGTATCAGGGGTAAAAATTCATTGAGTTTAAGCACCTCACCGCTTTACGTTATCGATGGCGTACCGGTGCAGCCCGGATACGATCAGGAATTAGGTATAGGTAACCAGCGCCCCAATCCGCTAAGCAGTTTAAACACCAGTGATATCGAATCTATCGACGTACTAAAAGATGGTGCCGCTGCAGCTATATATGGGTCAAGGGCATCAAACGGTGTTGTAGTGGTAACCACAAAACGCGGCAAGGCCGGTAAACCACAGGTCAATTTTAATATGTATTACGGCCAGCAAAAACTGGTGAAAAAGATAAAACTGCTTAACGGAAGGCAGTTTGCCAGCGTATTTAACCAGGCTTTAGATGCCGCCGGCGAAAACCGTGCTTATGACCCCGACACCGTTAACGTAAACACCAACTGGCAGGATTTATTGTACCAGGATGCACCTATGCAAAACTATCAGTTAAGCGTGCAGGGCGGTACCGACAAATCAAAATACTATATCTCAGGTGCTTATTTTGACCAGGATGGGATCATCAGAAATTCGGGCTTTAAACGCTATTCGGTTAAGATCAACCTTGATCAGCAGGTAACCGACCGCTTTAAGATTGGTACAAGTCTTAATTTGGCCAGTACCATCAATAACCGCAGCACACGCAGCGAAATGGAGTTGAATAACTCGGGCGTGGTATTGGGAGCCTTGGAGCAGATTCCCACCTTGCCGGTTTATAACGCTGATGGTACTTATGCTTTAAATCCTTTTTCGCAATCAGATAATCCGTTTGGTGATAACGAAACCACGCATAACATTGTAAAGCTTAACCAGTTGTTTGGCAACATGTACGGAGAATATAATGTGATGAAAGGTCTGAAGTTCCGCACCTCGCTGGGTATCGATTACCGTTCGCAATACGAGAATCAATTTATTGCCCGGGAAAATCCGGGATTCCAAAATGCGGCGTCGGCAAGCAGGGGCAGTGCAGCAACAGGTACCAACATAGGCACCATTTGGCTGTGGGAAAACACACTTACTTATGATATGAGTAAAGGTGATCATCACCTTACTCTGCTTGGCGGTCAATCTATGCAAAATTCGCAGTTGTTTACCTCAAGTGCATCAGGATATGGTTTCCCGTCAAATGCGGTACCTTATCTATACGCAGCAAGTGTTAAACAATCTATCTCGAGCTATGAAGAAGAGTGGGGCCTGGTAAGTTATTTTGTAAGAGGTAATTATAATTATAAGGATAGATATTATGCATCGGCCAGTTTGCGGGCAGATGGCTCAAGCAGGTTTGCTGATAACCACAAATTCGGTTATTTCCCGGCGGTATCTGCAGCCTGGCGCGTATCGCAAGAACCATTCTTTAATCAAAACGGCGCTGTAAACGAATTAAAATTGAGGGCAAGCTTTGGCGCCAATGGCAACCAGAATGTGGGTGTTAACGACAGGTTGAGCACTTACGGAACTGGTTACAACTATAGCAATTATAACGGAGATGGATCGGTTGCAGGCGGCATTGCCGCACAACGTATCGGAAACGATAACCTGCGCTGGGAAACTACTTACCAGTACGATGCAGGCTTTGATATAGACCTGTTCAGCAGCAGACTTAGCATAACGGCAGATGTTTATCTGAAACGTACCAAAGACCTGTTAACCGAAGTACCGCTATCGGTAAGTACAGGTTCTGAGGTATCTACAATAGTACAAAACCTTGGGCAGGTACAAAATAAAGGTATTGAGTTGGGCATCAATACGGTAAACTTCCGTAACGCTAACGGCTTTAACTGGAGTACGCAATTCAACTTCACGCTTAATCGTAACAAGATCCTTGACCTTGGTAAACTTGTAGATGAGAATGGCAACACGGTTGATCGTAAGATCATCGGGGGATATTCTATAAGTCAGAAAGGACAACCCTTGGGCGCGTTTTACGGTTATGTGGTACAGGGTATATTCCAGAACCAGGCCGAGGTTGATGCAGCGCCAACACAACCTAATGCTTCGCCCGGCGATTATCGCTTTGCCGATCTTGACGGTAACGGCGTAATTGACGCTGCTGACCGCAAGATCATCGGTAACCCTAATCCGAATTTTATAAGTGGTATCACCAACACTTTCAGCTACAAAGGTTTCGACCTGAGTGTGTTTTTACAGGGAAGTTTTGGGAACCGCATTTTTAACCAGAACCGTACTTTGCTCGAGAACATGGTGAACCCGTTCAATCAATCGGTAGATGTATTGAACGCCTGGACGCATGAAGGGCAGAACACCATGATAGCACGGGAGGTATATGGCGACCCTAACGGTAATAGTCAATTCTCTACCCGTTATTTGGAAAATGGCACTTATGTGCGTTTAAAAAACCTAACGTTTGGGTATACCTTCGCGGTAGGTTCGTTGAAAAAGATCGGCCTGTCATCGTTAAGAATCTACGCTGCAGGGCAAAATATCGCTACTATCACCAAATACAAAGGTTACGACCCCGAGGTTAATGCCGACCCTTTATCCAATACAGGTTTCGGTCGCGATTACGGCGTTTACCCGCCGGCCAAAACTTACACCATTGGCATAAATGCACAGTTTTAACCTAATCAATTGTCAATCATGAAACAGAATAAATTTTACCTATATATTTCGCTGCTGGTAACGCTGAGTGGTTTTAGTGCCTGTAAAAAGATATTGGATAAACCACCGCTAACCGCTATCACTGCATCTAACTATTTTAAAGATGGCGACGATGCCGAATCGGCTATAACAGGTTGTTATGATGCCTTACAGGATGATGGATATTACGGATCGGTATTTAACCTGATAGGCGAAATGCCATCAGATGATGTAAACTCAGAAAATGCCGATGTATTTGCTCTGGAGAAAATACAATGGACAGCCACAACAAGCCAGCCGGCCCGCTTCTTTTTAAATGCTTACAAAGGCATAAACCGCGTTAACAGCGTGCTTAAATATGTGCCGGATATTACTAAGGGAATTACCGATGGACGCAAAAATCAGATATTGGGCGAAGCACATTTTTTACGTGCATTGCACTACTACAATTTAGTGCGTTGTTTTGGTGGTGTTACATTGCGTACCGAACCAAGCGAAACCGAAAGCCAATCGGCAAAGGCGCGTGCTACCGAGGCAGAAGTTTACGCACAGATAGAAAGCGACCTTACGGCTGCAGAATCACTTTTGCCTGAAAGCTTTGGTGGGCAGATCATTGACAGGGCCAGGGCTACAAAAGGTGCAGCTAATGCCTTGCAGGCCAAAGTGTTTTTATACGAGCGCAAATGGACAGAGAGTATCACCGCTGCTGCAAAGGTGCTGGCAAACGGCAACTACGGAACAGGATTGACTACTCCATACCATGATCTGTTGCCATTTAAAAACAATAAAGAGTCGATATTGGAAGTGCAGTTTGCCGGTGCTGATGATGGGGGATTTACCTTGCCAGACCTGGTGTTGCCATCACCTCCTGCCTCTTACTCGTTCCCTAAATATAATATTCCTGAAACTGATTTGATCAACGCTGCCGACATGGCTAATGACGAACGTTGGAAAAAGCATGGAGACGTAGAGGGCGGTACCGATTATACCAGCGTAATTTTGGGTAGCGGGGAAGGTAATGACAGCGGTTGGTTTATCTATAAATGGAAAAACACTAACTTTTTTGCCAGCAAGGATAATTATCCGCTACTTACACTTGATGATATTTACCTGGTATACGCCGAGGCGTCTAATGAATTAAACGGCCCCAATGCTGATGCGTTGGGTAAACTCAATGCCATACGCACGCGCGCAGGAATAGGCACTACCAGTTTGGGGGCACTTTCATCAAAACAGCTCTTCCGTAATGAGGTTGATCTGCAACGCAGGCTGGAGATGGCTTTTCAGGGCGACCGCTGGTTTGACCTTGTCCGTTACAGCCGCCAAACTCAGGCCGATGCAAGTGCTACACATAGCGTAGATGCTTTGGCGATCATCAAAATACATCGTGGCAGCGCTAACGCTAACTATTTACTATTTCCGATACCGTTGGATGAGTTGAACACCAATCCTTTAACTAAACAAAATCCGGGATTCTGATAAGTTTCTCAACTGAACGCATAAAGCCTGTAAACTAATAATTTACAGGCTTTATGCTTTTGTGGGCATCTGAATTTCCAAACCTTGCACCGGACGGGTGATACTCGATTGAAAATTTAATGATATGATTTTGAGATGGGGGAGCTACCGCATATATCGCTCAACGCGATCATGCTGCGAAATCAGTTGGATCAAGGTTACTTAAGCCGTTGCCAGCAGGCCCGTAAGCAGTTCGTTATACTTTTCTAATAAATTAAGATACTTGGTTTTGTACACTAAGCTCTCGTCAGGGTTTTGAACTTGTTGAGGATTAAACGTTAATTGTGTTTCCGGAACAGTTTCAAATTCGCTGGTTACAAATAATTCAGGAAATTCCTTACTGAAATCGTGCCTTAGCAACTTACCTATCTGTAATACCGTATTTCTTTTTAGGGTAGATGATTTAAAATAATTATAAAGCGTTCGCCTGTTTACGCCTAATTCTCTGGCAAGATCGCTAATGTTGTAACCGCTTTTACGTAAAGTATATTCGATAATTTCGCCGTAATGTTTTTTCATATTAAAAGGCTTTAGGGTCGGTAGATGGTGTAATAAATACACTGCAATATAACACTTTGATTTAAAGCCAATTAAATTGTTAATAACTAATTGGCGCGTTGCGCTTAATCTTGATGAAATTCGCAATTTCGAGTACTCAAACAATATGAAGATTGAAGTTTTCGTAATTATTTGAAGCGCGTGCGATGACCATTACTCCCGGTTATATTTAGATTTACACCGCACCTTAATGTGATGATCTGAATGGAAAGGCAAAAACTATTATTAGCCCTTGTTGCACTTGGCGGGCTGATAGCCATTACGGCAATGCGCTATCCGCAAGCGGATTTGAATCGTTTTGAGATAAATGGCTTCGCGCAGGGCACTACCTATAAAGTTACCTATTACGCTGCCGACAGCTTGGTTACGCAACAACAAACAGATAGCTTGCTTGCCGCTATAGACAGGTCGGTTTCGCTGTACTCGCCAACATCGCTTATCTCAAAGTTTAATAACTCAGCCAAAGGCATTGCAATAGATAAAACATTCATGGTGCTCATCAAAAAAGCGCAAGAGATAAACCGCGCTACCGGCGGGTTGGTAGATATCACGGTAAAACCATTGGTTGCTGCATGGGGCTTCGGCGCAAAGAAAGTAACAGAGTTTCCTGATTCTGCCAAAGTGCGAGAGATATTGAAACACGTTGGCCCGGATAAAATCTGGCTCAGCGGAAACTTCTTGCATAAGAAAGACCCGCAGGTGCAGATAGACCTCAACGGTATTGCCCAGGGATATACAGCAGACCTGCTGGCTGCACTTTTAGAGAAACACGGCATCCACAACTACGTAACGGAGATAGGAGGCGAACTCCGCATAAAAGGCCACAAACCCGATGGCGAACCTTTTAAAATAGGCATTGAGGCCATTGATGATAATGATGTTAATCCCTCGCTACTGTTAAAGATCATTGCGCCCGGGGACAGGGCGGTAACCACATCAGGTAATTACCGTAAGCACCTCCAGGCAAACGGCAGGCAGATCTCACATATTATCGATCCTAAAACAGGGTACCCTACTCAAAAGGATATCATCAGCGTAACCGTGGTGGCCAAAGATGGCATTACAGCGGATGGTTTTGATAACGGATTTGTTACTATGGGATTGCGCCAAACGCTTGATTTTCTTTCTAAAAACGGTAATTTGGCCGCCTACATCATCTATAAAAAAGCCAATGGCGCCGTTGCTGATACGGCTACAGCCAACTTTAAAACGCTTGAAGTAAAGTAATGGAGAGAAGGACATTTGTTAAAAGCGCGAGCCTGCTTGCCGGCGCATCATTTTTAAATACTGCCAATGTTTTTGCCGAAGGCGATGCCGCCGGTATCATCAAAATAGGTGTTATCGGTTGTGGCGACCGCGGTAAGGGCATCATCCAGGTAATAAACCAGTTGCCCGATAAGTTCAAAGTAATTGCCGTTTGCGATGTGCTCGATTTCAGGCTTACTGAAACCAAACAACAAAATAAAGACGCAAACTTTACCTCTTATAAAGATCATCGCCATTTGTTGGATAACAACGATGTGGATGCCGTAGTAGTTGCCGTGCCGCTGAATATGCACTACGCTATAGCGGTTGATGTGCTTAATGCCAACAAGCACCTCTACCTTGAAAAAACCATGACCTATGACATTCCGCAAGCGCTGGAACTGGTTAAGCTGGTAAAAAGTAAACCGAAACAGGTAGTGCAGGTTGGCCACCAATACCGCTACTCGCCGCTTTATTACAGGGTAAAGGAGATGATAAACAAAGGCTATTTGGGCGATATTAACCAGATTGACTGTCGCTGGGATCGCAACGGCAACTGGCGCAGGCCCGTGCCGTCGCCTGATTTGGAAAGGCAGATCAACTGGCGCATGTACAAACAATACTCGGGCGGTTTAATGGCCGAGCTGTTATCGCACCAGATCGATTTTATCAATTGGGCTTTTGATACCCACCCGCAGCAGATCTTTGCTACCGGCGGTATAGATACCTTTAAAGATGGCCGCGAAACTTTTGATAATGTACAGGTGATGTTCCGTTACGAGGGGCAGCACAGCATGGTGGGCAACTTTGGCGCCACCTGCGGCAACGCCCATGATGGATACTTATTTAAAATAAAAGGTACACTCGGCACCATCTCATTATTAACAGACGAAGGCAAGTTCTTCCCCGAAAAGAAGCTCCTGAGCGATAAAGGGCTGGTTGATGGCGTTACGGGGGCTACCCGCATCGTTTGGAATAAAGAGGGCGGCAGCCCGATATTGCCCGAGAAAACCAAAGATGGTACATGGTATGCCTTTAACGAGTTTTACAAAAGCGTGCAGAATAAAGCCCTGCCGGATAGTAATGTGTTCACCGGGGCGCGTACCGCAATTTGCGTACACTCGGCAAATGCGGCACTGTATGGCAAAATGCCGGTGACCTGGAAATCCGAGTACGATAATCTCCAGTAAAACTATTTCATTAGCTCGCGCTGGATCTCGAACAGAAACTCGAACAAATTTGCCTCTGTAGGGATTTGCAATTTTTTGCGCAGGCGATAACGGCTTATCTCCACACCACGAACGGATATGGCCATCAACTGGGCGATCTCTTTGCTGGATAGGTTCATGATGAGGTAAGCGCAAAGCTTCAATTCCTGCTGGTTAATGGTTGGGTAGCGGCTTTTTAATAACGATAGGAAGCCCGCATGCACTTTATCAAAGTGGATAGAGAATTGCTGCCACTGCTCGTTCAGTTTATCCTCTTCGGTAAGCATCCGCTGGATCTTTTTGATCTCTGATACCTCAACCGCGTTGCCCGATTTTTGCAATCGGCCAAGCTCTTCTTTCACCTTGGTTAAAAACTCTTTTTGCTGCACCAGGTTAAGCGCCGATGATGCCAGCTCAGATGTTTTGTACTCTATTTCTGACTGTAGTTTTTCGTTCTTAAGATTGGCGAGCTCTTTTTCAGACCGCTCCATTTCAAGCTGGTGCTGGTAGGCTAATTGTTGCTGCTCTTCCTCGTTTTTCTGTTGTTGCAGGCGCAATTCTTTTTCCTGTTTGGCAACAAGTCGCTGCTCCTGTTTTTGATAGATGGTGTATAGTGATGCCACTATAACTGCCATGTAAAACAGATATGCCCAGATAGACTGGTACCACGGCGGCGATATGCTAAAAGTATAGCTGCTAATGGCAGACTGATTATTTTGATGACTGCGCGCCTGCACTTTAAAGGTATAGTGACCGGCAGGTAAATTGGTATAGTCCTTCTCTGATTTTTTCGTCCACTCAGACCATCCCTTATCAAAACCATCAAGCAAATAGCGGTACTCCACATTTGATTGTTCTTCAAAGGCTGGAGAGGAATAATCAAAATGCAGGGAATTGAGTGCATACTTCAAGTTGAGGATATCTGCATCTGATCGTTTTTCATTGATATATCCACCAAACAACACGCTGTCGCCGCCCTCTCCCGATCTTACACTACGGATATAGACTTTAAGCGGGCGAATGTTTTGCTTGTATTTAGCGTAGTTGATGTGGTAAAAGCCATTCTCGCTGCCCACAAATATATTTTCAGCGTTAACAGGGTACACATTCTCGAAACCGCTT
The DNA here is from genome assembly GCA_016763755.1 of Mucilaginibacter sp. Taxonomy (GTDB): domain Bacteria; phylum Bacteroidota; class Bacteroidia; order Sphingobacteriales; family Sphingobacteriaceae; genus Mucilaginibacter. The sequence continues at coordinate 19,972 of JAESTD010000136.1, read as the reverse complement.
AACACGCGGTTATTTAGCTCCGGGAAATTGATGATGACGGGTTTGGCTGAGTAATCTACCACGCCCAGATTTTTGCCTTCAACAAACCAGATGTTACCGCTGCCATCCTCTTTTAAATAACGGATGCTGCGGGTGCCAAACACCGGCTGATAGGTTGGCGATGGTTTAAACTTATCGGTAACGGCATCGTACTCATAAATTCCTTTTTCGGTAGCGGCCACGACCTTGCCTTTCAGCTTAAAAATAAAATTGTTGTTGGTTGATGGCAGTCCTTGTGCATTGGTATAGTTTTTAACCTGATTGGTTTCAGGATCAAGCCTGTAAATGCCGCGGTAGGGGTGCGATGTCCAGATAATATTGTGCTCTTCAACCTGTAAAAACCTCGCCGACTCGTAGTATTTACCCAAATTGCCTTTATCCAACAAAGCTGTTCCGTTATTTTCAAACAAGCGCACACCGTAGTAGTTGCCTGCAGCTATGAGCGGTTTGCCTGCCTTATTGATCAGGGGCTGGAAGGTCCAGAACCCGGTAGCGTTATAAATAGGGGAGATGTAACCGTCCTGTACCTCAAAAATGCCGTCATCTTTTCCGGCTAATAGGTGGCCGCCTACGGCAGATACATTCCAGGTTTGGCCTTCGGCAGTGGTTTTAAAATCGTTCTTCACATAGCTTAAGTCGCCCATGTCGGTTACAGGCACCTGGTATATGCCGTTAGAGAGCGCGAAGTACAGCTTGTTATGATAGAAAGCGGTGGCATAGCCGCCACCTTCTCTGAAAATTGCCGGGCCTATGTGTTTAATGGGGTTGTTGTAGGCGATGAAATCGATACCATTATCCAACCCAAGCCAAACGTTGTGGCCGGCATCGGCAAACATGGTGCGTACGAACGGATTTTGCAGCCCTTCTTTTTTGGAGAGGTTTTCTATTACTGCGCCGGTACGGTCAACCTGGTAAATTCCGTTAAGAAAGGTACTCAACAAATAAGTGCCATCATCCAAAGCGATAGCTGCCGAGAAATGCTGATGGTTATCAATACCAAACCCTTGCAGGTTAAAGTTGCGCAAGGTTTTATCGCTCAATATAAAAACACCGCTTTTTGAGGTGGTCACCAAACTGAACGATGTGCTGTATTTAGATATGGAAGTGATGTAAAAACCATCGGGCAGGTCTTTCTTTTCGATGAACGGTTGCCAGTTGCTGTTTGTATACTCCAGTATGCCTTTCTGTTCATCGTGTGCCAAAAGCCTGTTCTGATAAATCCCCAGGAACAGCCACGAGTGGCTATGGTAAACCGTGATCTTGCCGCTGCTGTATTTGAAGATCTTATCGTTTGAGCGGAAGTAAACATCATCGCCAAAGGCAACAATATCCCAAAGGTCAGAAAAGATCTGGTCGGCTTTTGGGATGAGATCTTTTAATGATGTAAAAACCAGCGAGCCATTTTTGCCCGGCGCGAAGTAGCCTATCTCATCCTGCCCGCCTACGTACAATCGCTTGTCTTTTCCAAATTCCATAGAGCGTACAATAGTGCGGTTAGGCAGCGGGAAAAGCTCCCAGTTTGCCCCGTCAAATATTAATACGCCTTCGTTATTGGCAAAGTACATGCGGCCCTGTGCATCCTGGCGTATTTTCCAGTTTTGTGTACCTGCACTGTAAGTCTTTTTCTCGTAATTGATGGTTTTTCGCTGCGCAATATATGCCTGGGCAAATACCTTTTGTTGCAGCGCAACTAATGGCAAAAGCATCAGCAGGTTCAAATACAGCAATTTACATCGGGTAGGAAATGTCATTAACGGGGGCTTATATTGGCGATCCTAATATCGCTTTTTTTATAGTTTTTTTACGCTTGTTGTAGTAGTGATGTAGTGCCAAATTTGCTAATCCACACCTTACGAGCATACTTTTGAGCTCATAAACCGGGCACTATCCGTGCCTTTTATAAACCAATAATAAACGTATTAACCAATTAAATTATCTAATGTATTAGTGTGCATTTTTGCACCCCTTGATTTTTTTACATGATTAAACCTTTACAACCAATTATGGGTTCCGCACCCCTTCAATCAATTTTAATCTAATTAGTAAACCTTATGCAAATTAAACTCAAGTTTCTTGTGGGTATGGCTTTGCTGTTTTGTTTTGTGAATGCTGCTTACGCGCAAAGCATCCGCATAACAGGTAAAGTAACCCAGAAATCAGACGGACAAAGCGTACCCGGAGCCTCTGTAGCCCTTAAAGGTACATCACAAGGTGCCGTTACAGATGTAAATGGCAGGTACACACTTAATCTTCCGCAAGGCGGGGGTGTTATCGTTGTATCATTTGTAGGTATGGGCTCGGTTGAAAGGGCCGTAACCGCAGCCGGCGAACAAAATTTTGTACTGGAAGATAGCAACAAAGCCTTAGATGAGGTAGTAGTTATTGGTTACGGTACGCAAAAAGCAACCAAGGTATCAGGAGCATTATCTGTTGTTAAAAGTGCCGATATCCAGCGCCAAAACCCGGTACGTGTAGAAGAAGCCATACAAGGCCGTGCCGCAGGTGTTACGGTGGTACAGGGCGGTACACCGGGCTCAAATCCAACAATTATTATCAGGGGTATTCCATCATACAGCGGATCAGATCCGCTGGTTGTTATCGATGGTGTGCAGCAAAGCCTGGGCGATCTTAATGCGGTAAACCCTATTGATATCGAATCATTAACTATACTAAAAGATGCTGCATCTACGGCAATTTACGGTATAAGGGGTGGTAATGGTGTTATATTGGTAACTACCAAAACCGGTAAAAAGAACATGAAAACCGAGCTTACCGTGAATAGCAGCTATGGCGTTCAGGAAGTACCTCGTTATATGCCGGTATTAAATGCAACAGAGTACGGAGCTATGGTGAATGAAGGTAGCGTTATCTCAGGCGGCAACCCGGTATTCCCTGATCTTTCTGTACTGGGTACAGGTACAAACTGGCAAAAAGAGATATTTAAAGTAGCGCCTTTACAGCAGCACAACTTTGGTGTACGCGGCGGCAGCGAAACTGTTAGCTATTACTTAGCCGGTGGTTACACCAGCCAGAGCGGTATTGTAGGCCGCAGCGATAAATCAAGGTTTGATAGGGGTAACTTTACTGCAAACATAGATTTCCAGGTTGCGCCAAAACTGAAATTCATTTTAAATACAACAGGTGTTGTTTTACACTCAAAAGGTATCCAGGAAAACTCTTTTAACAGTGTTATTGGCAGCGCGTTAAATTTTGATCCTACTGTACCTGTATTAAACACTACAAACACAGTTGGTAAATATGGTTACAGCAACCTTATCCTTTCAGAGATCTACAACCCGCTAACCAAGCTCGATAATACTTACAACACAAACACCGGCAGTAAGCTTTACGGTAAGTTTGAGGCACAGTACGATATATTGAAGAACCTGAAATTAACCAGCAGGCTCGGTTACACCAAGTATGATGATAATGGTAAGAGTTTTACCCCGCTTGTATTTTATGGCCCCCTTAACGTTGATAACAGCCTTAATGCCGATGGATCAACCGTGCTTGACAGGCATAACACTGTAAACCACGGCAAAGCGAGCAATTTTAACTACAGCTGGGAAACTTTTGCTAACTACAATTTTAAAGTAGCACAAGACCATAATTTTGAAACAGTTGTAGGTTTTTCTCTTTCTAAAGAAACGAACAACGGGGCTGGCGTAAGCAGGCAGGATGTACCATTTAACTCGTGGACATTTGCCGATTACCGGTCTGCAACCGGCACCAATACGGCAACCAACCCTGCCGCAAAAGACGGTTATTATTACGAGGGTTTTAAAAGAAACATGTCGTTTTTTGCCAGATTGAATTATGATTATAAAGAGCGTTACCTGGCATCATTCAGCGCCCGCCGTGATGGTTCAACGTCATTTGGTGAGGATAGGAAATTCGCAAACTTCTTTGCAGGTTCAGCAGGCTGGGTAGTAAGTAAAGAAAATTTCTTCAACGTACAGGCAATTGATCTGTTAAAGATAAGGGGAAGCTACGGTACCGTGGGTAACGACATCACGCCGCCGCAAGCAAACGGCATTACAACCGGTGGCCCTGATTACGGACCTACTGCAAACAGTAACGGGTATAATTTTAGTAATGTATTTTATCCGGGTTCAACCCTAAACTCAACCGTTAACCCTTTACTTGGCTGGGAAACCCAGAAACAAACCAACATTGGTTTTGACCTTACCATGTTTAAAGCTAAGCTAAGCATCTCGGCAGATTATTATGAAAAAAGAGTTGAAGGTTTAATATTTTATCCCGCAACGGCATTACCTGTTGGTACCATACAAATACCTGCTGCCAATATCGGGTCAACTAAAAATAACGGTTTAGACCTATCTGTTAGTTACAACACTAATTTAAGCAGCGCATTTAAATTGGGCAACACAGTAACCCTAACTACTGTAAAAAGCCTGGTTACAGCTACCAATAGCGATGGTACAGCCAAAATATTTGGTGGTAGTTATTTCAATGGTCAATCGCAATCGGTTACCGTATTTCAAAAAGGTTATTCCCCTTTCTATTTCTACGGTTATAAAACAGATGGCCTGTTCCAGAATACTGCAGAAATTGCAGCTGCAGCTACTCAGCCGGGTGCTAAGCCGGGCGACATCCGCTATGTGGATATAAACAAAGATGGCGTGATAAACGGTGACGACCGTACCAATATCGGTAATCCGTTCCCAACCACCATTTTGGGATGGACGCTTACGATGAGCTACAAAAACTTCGACTTTAATATGTTTACCTACGCCTCAATAGGGAACGATATTTATCGTGCTTATGAACGTAACGGTAACTTCACCAACAAACCACGCAGCATACTGGCCCGCTGGACGGGCGAAGGCACAACAAACGATGCCCGCTACCCGCGCTATACTTTTACTGATGATAACAGCAACATTCGCGCATCAGACAGGTATATCGAGGATGGTTCTTTCGTAAAGATCAAGAACGTACAATTAGGTTATACTTTCCCAAGCATCTTACGCGGTAAGATATTTAAAAGCATAAGAGTGTATGCTCAAGTAAGAAATGCCCTTACGTTCACCAAATACACAGGTTTTGACCCGGAGATAAGCGGCGGTATTTTCGATACCGGTGTTGACCGTGGCTCATATCCACAGCCACGTGTGTATACTATGGGTCTTGATATTAAATTATAATTCATTAAAAGATATTACGATGAATAGAAAATATATAAAGCTAATTGGGTTGGTCATGTTGATAACCTCACTAACAGCATGTAAAAAATGGGTTCAGAACGATCCGCATGATCGTTACCTGGTAACCGACCAGGATTACCTGCAATCAGAAAGCGACTATCGTACCATGGCTATCAGCGTTTATTCGCCGCTGCAATGGCTTAACCAGGTTACCGTTATTGGCGATATTGCTTCAGATAATTCAGTTGCGGGTGGCGAGAGCGCATCAGACGTTTTGCCATTGCAACAAATAGATGATTTTACCCTTACCCCCGTTAACTCCACGCTTACCGATCTTTTCCAGGTAGCTTATGAAGGTGTTAACCGGGCCAACTATCTTATCCAGTATAAAGACAAGAACAAAGCCGGCGAGACTGTTAATTTTAATGGTAAAGACGCTCTTTTCGGTGAGATATATTTCTTACGCGCATACTACTATTTTACCCTGGTAAAAATGTGGGGCGATGTGCCGTTATTTACCGACGGCCGTTATGATAACAATAATGCAAGAGCTACAAAACGCGCCCCTAAAGCAGAAGTTTACGCACAGGTTGAGGCCGATCTTAAAGCTGCTATTGCAGTATTGCCAATCACGCAGGCACAACAAGGCCGTATCACTAAATATGCAGCCCAGGCGTTGTTAGGCAAAGTTTACCTGTACGAAAACAAGTTTACGGAAGCAGATGCTGTTCTGGAACCGGTGATCACCTCAGGCGCATTTAGCCTGGTAGCCGATTATGCTTCTATCTACCTTGCATCAGGCGAGAATGGCCCTGAATCGGTATTTGAGATCCAATATACCAATGGCTCGCCATATTACAACTGGGGTGGTGCAACCCGCGGCCAGGGTAACTATGCTGTACAGCAAAATGGTATAAGGGGTATAAGCGGTAGTGCTGCTATGCCTTATGCTGCCGGCTGGAGCACCAACCTGCCTACACAGGATCTGGCCAATGCTTATTCTGCAGGAGATCAGCGTAAAGATGTTACTGCTTTTAATATCGAGGCTTACAAAACTGCGCACCCTGACTATGGCATCTCTTACCAGGTTGCTCCATACAAAAACACAGGTTTATATAATGGTAAGTACCTGCCGCGCAAAGGTGAAACATCCGGCCAGGTGGAGTTGAACTATCTGAATAACTTCCGCGTGCTTCGTTACTCTGAAGTATTGCTGATGGCTGCAGAAGCCATTAATCGCGGAGGTGGCGATGATGCCAAAGCACGTGGATATGTTAACCTTGTTCGCCGCCGTGCTTTTAAAGATAATAACCATGATGTTGCCACATCAGGCACTGCTTTAAAAGAAGTTATATGGGATGAGCGCCGCCGTGAACTGGCCATGGACGGAGACCGTTTCTTTGACCTGGTAAGAACGGGTCAGGCGGCTACCAAACTTACCGGCTTTGTAACCGGCAAAAACGAGGTTTTCCCTATTCCGATAGAGATGATCAACGTTACCGGTATTCCACAAAACCCTGGCTATTAAACCTTATCATTTAAAAACATGAAGGCAATAAAATATTATTTAGGATTAACCTTGATGTTGGCTGCAACCGCGGCCTGCAAAAAGGACTATACAGATACTGCTTTTGTTGACCAGGCGGCAGCGCCCGGTAAATTAGGCATACTGTTCAATATAACTCAGGATAACTCCGGCCTGGTTACCATAGTACCAAGCGGTGAGGGTGTAACCAGTTACGATGTTTACTTTGGCGATGGCGGCGACACCTACACCAAATTGGGCAGTGGTAAAACCATCGACCATAAATACGCCGAAGGCAAATACACCGTTAAACTGGTTGGCCATAACATAGGCGGCAAAAGTGTTGAGCTAAGCCAGGAGCTAACGGTATCATTCCGCAAGCCGGAGAACCTGCAGGCGAAAGTTACCACTAATGGATTGGGTGTTACCGTAGACGCAACTGCCGACTACGAGACCATGTACCACGTGTACTACGGCGACGAGACTGCAACCAACCCAGAGCCATTCGATACCTTTATTGAAGGCCAGCCTGCCGTACATACTTATAAAGCAGCAGGTACTTACACTGTTCGTATAGTGGCTTTAAGCGGAGGCGCGGCAACTTCAGAAGTTACCCAAACTGTTAAAGTAGGTAAGCAGATAGACCTGCCGCTGATGTTCGATGACCCTAACTTTGATTATACCACCAGCGATTTTGGTGGTAACTCATCATCATTAGCGGTTGATCCTGCAAACGCATCAAACAAAGTGCTTAAGGTAGTTAAAAACGGCGGTGCCGAAGTTTGGGCCGGTACTACATTAGGTACAGCTGCCGGCTTTGCAACACGCATTCCGGTAAATACTTCGAATACTAAAATGACCATGCGCATTTACTCGCCGGCAGCAGGTTTAACCATTAAACTGAAATTGGAAAACCACAGCGACGGCAGCAAATCTGTAGAAACAGATGTGTTAACTACCAAAGCCAACCAATGGGAAACTTTAACATTCGATTTTACCCACAACTCTGCAGGCACACCTGCACTTGATAACTCAATAGTGTACGATAAGGCATCGGTATTCTTTGACTTCGGTGTAAACGGCAGCGGCAAGGTATTCTATATGGATGACCTGCAGATCCCTACACCGGCTTCAATGATATTGGGTTTACCTTTAACGTTCGAGTCTGATGTGTTGACGTACGGGTTCATCAACTTTGATGGTGGTGCTGTGAGCATAATTGATAATCCGCATGCAGTGGGCATTAACACGAGTGCTAAAGTTGCGCGTATGGTGAAAAGCGCGGGCCAAACCTATGGCGGATCATTCTTACCACTGGATAACCCAATCGATTTCTCGACCAAAAAAACCTTTAAAATGAAGGTATGGTCGCCGCGAGTAGGTGCTAAGGTATTGCTTAAAGTAGAGAATCTGACCAATGGCGGTATCAGCTTTGAAAAAGAAGTTGCTACCACAAAAGCCAATGAGTGGGAAGATCTGATCTTTGATTACAGTACCATTAACACCGCAAACTCGTACCAAAAAGTGGTATTGATATTTGACAACGGTACACAAGGCGATGGCTCGGCTAACTACACGTTCTACTTAGATGATATAACCCTTAATTAATTTATATAACCATGAAAATTAATTTCAGAATATTAGCAACGGCCTGTTTGGCAGCTGTTATTGCAGTGGTTAGCTGCAAAAAGCCCGAGTACACGTTCGGCAAGATAATAACCCCTACTGATGTAACCCTTGCAACTACAATTGAGGGTGTTGATGCAACTAACCCGAACGGAAACGGTACGGGCAAAGTTGCCATCGATGTTACATCAAGCGACGCCATTTCTTACAAGATCGATTATGGTGATGGCAATACTGAGATCGTGCCCTCTGGCAAGGTAACGCATAAATACGCAAGCCCTGGGACATCTGATTATACCATAATTGTTAGTGCAATTGGTACAGGCGGCGTAACCTCGACTACTACAAAAAAAGTAACTGTTTTTGTGTTGTTTGAGATCCCTGCCGAGATGCTGCAGAACCTTACTAACGGCGCTTCGCAAACCTGGGTTATTGCCCGCGAAACAAACGGACACGTGGGCGTTGGCCCGGCTAATACCTTCTCGCCCGATTATTATGCAGCTACGCCAAACCAGCGCGATGCCTGTTTGTATGATGATGAGATAACCTTTAGCCGTGATGCTAACAAGAATGTAACCATGATCATCAACAACAAAGGACAGTCGTTCTTTACCGCAGCAGCTACATCGCATTATGGCGTTAGTGGTGGTGATAATTGTTACACCATTGATGTGAGTGCACCACGTAAGCTTACGTTTATGGATGCTACATCGGGTTCGTCATCATCAAACTCAACCGGTATACAGTTTACGGTTCCGGGCAATGGTTTAATTGCTTTTGGCACAGGTGGTAACACATATGAGATACTGGCTATCTCTGCAACAAGTTTCCAACTACGCAGCATCGGTAGCGATGGATTGGCCTGGTATCAGATATTTAAAGTAAAATAGTAAGGATATGAGAAATTTAGCAAAGTATATGCTGGTTGCGTTTGTAGCAATTTTTGCAGGCTGCAACAAAGAAAGCACCGGCAAGGTTGATCCCAACACCCCATCCAACATCGAAATTAAAGCCACAACAAGTACAGATAACAGTGGCAATGTAACCTTCGCAGTTACGGCAACAAATGCCACCTCTTACGAGTTTGATTTTGGTAATGGCATTTACCAAAGCTCTGAAACGGGGCAGCTAACTTATAAGTACCCGGTTGCGGGCACTTATACTGTAAAGGTTACGGCAAAAAGTGCTGCTGGCAAAGTAGCAACCCAAACCGCCAGCGTTACCGTTGCAGCAAGCGAAACCCTGATATGGGCCGACGAATTTGACAAAGCCGGTGCGCCGGACCCGGGCAAATGGGGATATGACCTTGGTAATAACAACGGCTGGGGCAACAATGAGCTGGAGTATTATACCAATCGCCCAGAGAACGTTATAGTAGCCGATGGTAAGCTGAAAATTATGCTGAAGAAAGAAGCGTACAATGGTTATAACTATACATCCGCAAGGCTGTTATCCAAAGGCAAGTTCAACTTTAAGTATGGAAGGGTTGAGTTTAAGGCCAAGCTGCCATCAGGTGGTGGTACCTGGCCTGCGCTTTGGGCATTGGGCAGCAATGTTGATACTACCCCATGGCCAGCCTGCGGCGAGATCGATATCATGGAGCATGTGGGTAACCAGCAGAACAGGATCTTTTCTACGTTGCACTACCCTGGTCATTATGGTGGCGGCGGTGTAAGCCAGTCTGTTGTAAAACCTACTGTCTCAACTGATTTTCATGTTTATAGCCTGGAATGGACTAAAACCGAACTGAAATTTGCGATTGATGGGGAAGTATTCCACACATTTGCCAACAGTGCCGATACCCCTTTCAATGCCGATTTCTTCCTGATCATGAATGTGGCAATGGGTGGTAACTTTGGTGGAACTGTTGACCCGGCCATCACCGGTGGCACTATGGAAGTTGAGTACGTAAGAGTTTACAGATAATCAACATCAATGAGCGCTCCTGCGGGAGACGCTCATTGATTAAAATCCCCTAAACAGGTTATGCTCAATAAAAAACTTTTTATAACCGTTGCTATGGCAGCGGTATCAGCTTTGCCGGTATCGGCACAGGTAAAGAAAAATGCGAATGATAAGCCCAAACAGGGCAAGATCATCTTTTTTGATGACTTTGCTACCGGTAAACTTGATCGCAAAAAATGGACGCCAATAGTAACCGGTTTTCATGTTAATGATGAGTTACAGGCTTATGTCGATTCCGCCGAGGTAATATCATTCGTGAACGGCGCGGCCGCTCAGGGTGCAGGCAACGGTGCGCTGGTACTTACCCCTAAATATTCGCCGGGCTTTAAAACATTTGATGGGCAAACCTTCGATTTTATATCCGGCAGATTGGTCACCCAAAACAAATTCGATTTTACCTACGGTACTGCCGAGGCGCGTATCAAACTGGTAGCAGCTGACGGCCTGTGGCCAGCCTGGTGGATGCTGGGCTACCCGGAGTGGCCCGCAGGCGGTGAAACCGACATTATGGAGTTCATAGGCGAAGGAGATTGGGTAAGCGCTGCGGTACATGGTCCTGGTTATAGCGGAGAAACCCCCTTTGTTAACCGTCTTTATCTCGCTAAGAATAATGATGTTACCAAGTGGCATATCTACGCAGTAGAATGGACACCGGAAAGCCTGGTGTTTAAATATGATGGGGTGCCGATGTTCAGGGTAACAAAAACCATGGCCGAGCATTATGGCAAGTGGGTGTTTACCGATAAGCAATTCCTTATCCTCAATTTTGCGGTAGGCGGTATCTATCCGTTCAAAATAAACGGCCTCAAAAAGCCGTACTACGGCTTATCAGATAAAGCACTTGATCTGATAAAACAACGCAAAGCAAAAATGCTTGTCGATTGGGTAAAGGTGACCCAATACTAACAACAACGAAGGTTAATTAATAATGTATAGTGGGCAATCCCCTCAGGCGATAATGTTTGAGGGGCTTTTGCTTTTATGGTAATTTAACCTCAAGTGTTATAAAGTACGAACGTGCATCAGACGGGATGATACCCGGGCCGGGATAACTCTCTGCACGGCGGGTAAAGTAGCGTTTATCGGCCAGGTTATTTACCGAGCCTTCCAATGCAAAAAGCCTGCTGATCTGGTAACGTGCAGAGGCATCCATCACCGTATAAGCAGGCACAATACCGTTAATAGCGTTTGCAGTAATAACCGCATTGGTAGCATCGGTAAACTGCTCACTGGTGTATGATAACTGGTAGCTTAATGACAGGCGCTTGCGTTTGAAGGCCAATCCTGTTTTAAAGATCATATCGGGCGCCATTTCTACTTTTTTATTATTGAAAGCACTTTCCTTACTGCTCACATATCGGGCGTTTATCAAAGCCAGGTTACTGAAGACTGTTAAGCGTGTATCTTTATTCGTTGGATGAAAGAAATGCAGCAGCTCCAGTTCAGCAAACGACTCCATCCCGAAATTGCGTGATTGTGCAATATTGGTACGGTATCTGAAATCGTTAAACGTACTGTCGGCTGTATTTACTGTGCCAATGCGGTTGTTGTAGTGGATGGCAAAGAAGCTTACATCATAGGTAAAGTAATCTGATACATTACCTCGCACGCCTATATCGGCTGAGTATCCGGTTTCGTCTTTAAGGTTTGGGTCAACCCGCAGGCCTTTAACGCTTGAGTTTAGATCATTAAAGTTGATACCGCGATAGTTTTGCGAGATGTTGGCGTAAAGCTGTACGGCATCGTTATGAAAATAACTGAACCCTATACCGCCGATTAAAAAATGCCTTGCACTGTTTCGGACATCCTGCCCTTCCTGCCTGAAGATAATATTACCGGCCTGATCTTTATTGGTATTGATGTATGATCCATTTGCCTTGGTGATGATGTTCTCAAATCGTACACCCGGGATAATACTGAATTTGGGTGTTACCCTAAAAATATTCTCAGCAAATAATGCCACATTATCATTCGGGAAAAGGTAATGCGTGTAGGCGTCATCCGCAGTAGCTGATGTACCGAAAGCAAAATCGGCATTGCTGCCATCGCTGCCCAAACCCTGCTGCCTGTTGGTGTGCCCATGATAATAACGCAACCCAACTAACAAATTCTGGGGGTTGCTGCCTATCTTGTAAGTGTAAAGCAGACGGGTCTCGTTACCCCAGTTGTTGTATTTATCTACGAAAAGATTGCGTTCGCCGCCGTTATCCGCGCAGTTAATATAATCCAGGTTACCCACTGCATCGCGAGAGGCGTCGAGCACAAAAGTGCGTGAGTTAAAGTTAAGGTTCGGATTAAACTGATAATCGAGGATAAAAGCGCCCAGATTCCAGTTTACCTTAAACCAGTTGCGGGCCCTGATAGATTGCTGCGGATCGGCGGCAAACTCGGCATCTGTTACCCCCCCCGGCTGGTGCGCCAAGTAATTCACATAAGTATATTGGAACGTCATCGAAAGTTTCTGCGTTGGTTTATAAGTTATCGATGCATAAGCTGTATTTGCATAGAAATTACTGTTTGGCCGCCAGCCATCGCCCTGTTTATGCTGATAAAAGGCGTAGTACTGCACCTTGCCGTTTTACCGCCAACGCTGTTGGTGGTGTTTAAAAAATTCCATGAACCGGCTGTTTCGCGCGAGGTAAATTCAAATGGTTTGGTAGGGTTACCCTCACGCAGTTTAAAATTGATAAGTCCGCCAAACTGGGTGCCGTATTGCAGGGACGATGCACCGCGAAGGATCTCGATGCGATCAACCAATTCTGCAGGTGGTGTGTAATAACTTTCTGGGTAGCCCAAAGCATCCGCGCTAATATCATAGCCGTTTTGGCGGGTATTAAAGTTTATAACGCGATTAGGGTTTAATCCCCGGCCGCCAATGCCCAATTGCAAGCCCGCGCCATCACTTTCCCAAATGTTTAAACCAGCAACTTTGCTGTAGATCTGCCGCGCATTGTTGGTGGCTTTATTAACCGTTTCGCTATCGAGCATTACTACTTCATTCTTTTTACCTGCGTTAATTGATGTACCCTCTACAGCTTTGAGATGGGTTGACAGTCTGCGCTCTTTATCTCCTTTTACTTCCACATCCTTAAGCACCTGCTGGCTTGGTTTAAGTTTGATGTTTAGCTGCTTGTCGGCGCTGAGATCAATGTCAACACTGTATAAGCTAAAGCCGATAGCACTTATCTCAACTCTGTATTTCCCTGCATTTAATTTGAAACTAAAATTACCTGAAGCATCGCAGGCCGTTTGCAAATTACTGCCCATAAGCCTCACTGATGCACCGGCTACGGGTAAATTATCTTCGTCGGATACGTGACCGCTGAGGGTTTGCGCATGCAGACCAAAGGATAAGAGGAGTATAGATATGGTAAGAAATAGAGATCTCATTAATTATTGTCTTTAAACGGACGGATCCATTTGTTTTGGCCGAAAAGGGTTTCATTTTCTGCAGCCAGATTTACTGCTGTATCAACATATAAGCGGCTGCCGCTGCCGTTAAGTGTTACATAGCTTTCGGCGGTTACTACAGGGTTTCGGATTCCTTTTTTTTGATAAACGTCGGCCAGAAAATGGGCGTATTGCAATATCATATCAGGCTGTGTTGCCATCTGTGTTTCCTGGAAGGGGGTGAGATATTGCGAGTTGATGATCTCTGTGCTTCGGCCGGTAGCAGGGTCATTTACATGGAAGAAAGCTGTGCCTCCTTTCTCCATCAGCATAACCCGCCACGAAAAGCGGTAGCCTTCTTCCGTCCAGTTCAGCTTGCCGGGATAAAGCATAAAACGGAAGGGCAGGATAAGTTGGAACGCGAAATGTAGCACCAGAATACCAGCTAATATGCTACTAACAGATGGTGAAACTTTATAAACTCTCCTTCTCGCACCCTCACTCGTACTCAATCCCACCCAACCAAATACCCGCAAATGTGCTTTAGCAGGGAAAAATACCAGCGTAATGGCTATCATGATATATGGGAACATCCCAATCTTAAAGAACCAACCTGTGAACAGGTGGAACACCACAACCAGCAGGTAAGCAGGCTTACACCATCTTTTGCTCAGCAAAAAAAAGCCGATGAGCAGATCGAACAGCATCCCAAACCAACTGAAGGCATAGGCTACCCAGGCTTTCGTAAGCAAGTCGCCGATAAGCCAAAGGTGACTGCTGGCGGGTAGCCAGATCTTTAGAGGCATGGCGGCAATAAGCCAGTCGTAGGTGAGTTTTGAAACTCCTGCAAAAAAATAAACCAGCACCAGTTGTAATTTGAATATATTGATGCACCAGGCAGGTACATACGTAACCTTATTGTTTGGTTTGCGCCAGGCGTCTACAGAGAAATAGCTGCCCGCCGGCACCAGTATCAGTAGAAAGGCAATGATACTTACCAGGTAATAATGATTTAAGTATGTGGTTTTATCCAGCAGCTCCACGTACGTAAAAGCCAGGAAGAACAGTATAGCCGAAATGCGATAGAATAACCCAATGGCAATACATATTGCAGCCGTAGCCATCAGCACAAACAAGGCATAAGTGCCTGTTTCACCTAATGGTTTTACCCATCCAAACCCGTAAAAAGTAAAATGGAATTGAGGCTTTATGTAAAACGCACTCACCCAGCCTCGCATCACAAAACGCAGGGTGCTGATAAACATCATCACCCCGAATGCTATCCGTAAGGTAGTAAGCGGGGCAATGTGCATTGGCTTTACCAGCCAATCCTTGATCTTTTGTTTTACAGAATATGCAGCGGTCTTAATCGCCATCGTTATCGCCAAAGGTGATGAGAATACCTAATGACGATGTCATGTCGGTTTTTAAGAACACGGTTAGTTTTTGCAATTCAGTGTAAGCAGCTTTCACCGCCGTGGGGTTTGTACGGATGTTATCAGCCAGCGGATCGCTAAGCGCTTTAAGCTTTGTTTCGGCCGTAGCAAATTGCGCCGTTATCACATCGTTAAGCGGTTTGCCATCGGTGTATTTTGCATTCACTTTAATCAGGTAATCGTCAAGCCCTAAACCATCTTTGCCCATGTACAGGTTTTTAACGGCCTGCAGGTGAAACAGGGTTAACTGTAATGAGGCTTTATCATAATAACCTTGTACCTTTTCCGGGAAGGTTGTTCCCATTGACTGTACACCGGCAGGGATGCCTATTTCGTAATTTTTTATGATCTCATAATCATAAACCAGCTGGTTTACCAGTTGCCCAAGCGAGCTGCCGGCGTCGGTACCATCGGCATTTATAAAAGTGTTTTTATAATCCCCATTCCAGCCGGTTACTACGCCATCGGTTAATTTCTTGGTTTCGGCGATCAAAGCAGCCAGGTAGGTTTTGCGTTTGGTGGCTTGGGCATCCGTAGTGTATTGCAGCAATATCGCCGCATTGCTGGCACCGGTTCCAAATAGCAGGTAATCAATAGCCGGTAAGCCTTTTGCAGCAAGGTTGGCAAGTTGGTCCGGGTTGTACGTACCCGATGTAATATTATCATTTATCTGTTTGGTATCGGCAGGGAATGTATTCACATTTACACGGAAGTTTACCTGCGCTGCCGGCCCGATCTCGTATTGAGATGCAGATTGCCATTGCTTGTAAGCTGCCACCAAAGCGTTTTGTGCGGCAGTAAGTTTTGCAGCATCGGGCGCGGAGTTAAAAACAGTTATCGCATCATTAAGTGCATTAACCGATGTTTGAAACGAAGCGTAAGCAGGGATAATAATGTTGTTACTCACGTTGGTGAGCAAGCCTTTACGGTCAAAAGAGTCAGATTTGCCCGGTTGGTTTCCGCTGTCAGATTTACTACAGGATATGGTAAGCACAATGCCGGCGGTAAGCGATAAAGCGGTAATAAGAAGCTTTTTCATGTTGGTATGTTATAAGAGAAAAACCAGCCGTAATTAATACGGCTGGCAGAAGTATTTATATCAATTTCCCAAAAGGTTACAGCACATCTTTTACATCGTCAAAGTTGTATTGCTTTGCAATGGCATCTCTGATGATGTTCAGCTGATCAAGTGTAAGGTCGTAGTAGTTGGCCGGGAACAGCTTTAGCAGGTCATTGTATTGCGTATCTGTAATTGTTCTTTTTGGATTATACTTTAAAGAGTACACAAAACCATAGCATTCAGAAAGGCGGCTATTGCGTAGAATGTTATCATTCATTGATTCCTTGGCTTCTTTCACTTCCTGCAGTGCGGCAGCGCCGGTAAGGCGTTCCATAGCTTGTATAATAATGCTTGCCTGCTCTTTAACGGTTTGATTATCTTTTGCACTGATAGCTGCACGACCTTTCAAAAATGCATCCATCAGGATCTTGTTGGCGTGATAACCCGCATCAACCTGTGAGGAATAGCTGCCCCAGAATACCGGTTTAGGATTGGTGGTGTTCGTAGGGAAATCAATAGGTACGCCCCAGTAGCCAAATGCCAGGTCCCAAGCATGCTCTAACGCGGTATGGCCGTTTGTAACGGTATTATTGTCGATAGTACCGGCATTGGCAGCAGCCATTGTGCTCACTATCTGGTAAGTAATTAAGCCACCCATAATGGTTTTATTAAATACCTGCGCATAGTTTATTCCTTCTGCGGTAAGCGCATATATTGATGTTGCATTGGCAGAACTTGCGCCAACACCTGCAACGCCTCGGCTTGCGGGCGTGCCGGTTTTACTAACATCAGTAAGCAGGTCTATAAACGTTATTGCGTCAGTCTGGAACGCCGGAGCAGTTTGATCTTTTAGCTGAATGCCTGAGGTATTAAAAGATGCCGTAACAAATGGCGAACCTGTATTGCTGAACATCGCTTTAGCTTTTGCAGCGTCAACCACGCCGCTGGTGGCAGCTTTTTCAACAGTTTGTATCTCGGTGATCATTGCCAGGCGGGTAGTGGCATCGGCAAAGTCTGCGTTTTTAAAATTGTAGGTAGTGGGTATATCGTAAACTGGAACAGGGTCAACAGTAACGCGGTCTTTTTTGCAACCAGTTGCTGCTAAAAGCGCTATCGACAGAACGCTTAAATAGGTAAACTTTATTTTCATGATAATGTAGTGTGTTTGTTCGCAGCAAAATTAGAATCAGTCTAAATAAAAAATATACCTCAATTGAGGTATATTTAAAATGATTCTAAATAAGCTCGTTCAAGTACCCTACCAGCATGGTAAGTTCTGCCGCATTTTTAAGCGTAAAACCCAGTTTGCGTGTGATATTTTTGCGATGAGTGCGTACGGTATGGAAGCTTAACGAAAGGCGCTCAGCAATTTCCTTATCGGGGATGCCATTGGCTATCAGTGGGATAATTTCTTTTTCGCGAGGCGAAAGCTCGGGGATTTCTACCGATGTGCCGTTAAGATGATTGCCGGAGAAGAATTGTTGATTTACACTGCTGCAGATAAACTTTTCGTTATGCAGAGCCGCAGACACAGCCGCCCATATTTCAGTTTCAGAAGCAGCCTTGGAGATATAGCATTTTATCCCCAGCTCAAATATTTTTAACACATCTGCCCGCTGGATGTTATTAGACATTACGATAACCATAGAATGCGGCATCTCCTGCCGTAATTGTTGCAGGTACAGCAATCCGTCAGGCTTCAAAAAAGGATCGATAATTAACAGCTTTGGTTGCAATAACCTCATTGATTCTATTAATCGCACTTGTAACCCTTCAGATCCAATTACTTTGAAACCATCAGCCGCTGATATAATATTTTTTAATCCGTTACGGGTAAGCAACTGCCCGTCGGATAGTAAAACTGTGACCATTAATTTATTTAGATGTAATCTAAATACGCCCGCAATATTGTAATGGTTGCCCGCGCTCTAATAAATTTCTAATTTTTTTGTAAAGATAGGAATAAAGAAAATTGAGTATTGAATCCCTTTCATTTGTTAACTTAGTAGGATGCTGCGCCGCAAAATTTTATATATCATTTACATCGCTATTGCACTGATTATCATCGGGCCCGGAATTTCGCATGCGCAGCAAACTACCGATGGCCTATTGCGCGTGCTGAACAAAGTGCTGGATAGTAAAGAGAAGATAGACCAAGCCAAGGTTGACGAAATCGAAAAGATAAAGAAAGGTCTTCACGCCAACTACGCATCGCTGAATGCACGATATGATAACTATGAAAAACTATTTGATGCCTATAAATCCTTTGTGCACGATTCTGCCTACTTCTACTGCAAAAAACTGGATGAGGTAGCCTACCAACTCAAAGACCCCGCCCGCATTAACAATGCCAAGGTTAACATGGGATTTGTACTCATCTCTGCCGGTATGTTCAAAGAAGGATTGGATACACTATCGCGTGTTAATACAACCTATCTGAATGAAAAACAGCATTTTGAATATTTTTTCTTGCAGGCCCGCAGCCATTTTGATATAGCCGATTACGATAAAATAGCCGATTATTATTATCCCTACAGCCGGGAAGGCTTGGCTTTTTGCGATTCTATTATTGCATCGCACAAACCCGGATCTTATGAATACCTTTCGGCAGCAGGCCTTAAGGCATTGCGTAGCGGCGATTATAATTCGGCCTTGAAGCCTTATCTGCAAATCATGCGCCTGCCGCAAACTTATCAGGACAGCGCTGTTAATCTCAGCTGCTTAAGCTATATCTATTACATCTTAAAACAGCCTGATCTAAGCCTGCAACTGCTCACCAAGGCAGCTATCATTGATAATATGCACGGCACAAAGGAGTCAGTAGCGTTAACCAACCTGGCTAAGCGTTTGTATGAGGATGGCGATACTAAATCGGCTTTCCTGTACATCCACAATGCCATAAACGATGCTAACTTTTACGGTGCCCGCCATCGCGAGGCGCAGATAAGCAGCATACTGCCTATCATAGAAACAGAGAAGATAAAGGGCATGGAGAAGGAACGGCGTACGCTGCTGGTATACGCGGCTACCATTACCTCGCTAATTATTGTGGTGATCATCTTTGCGGTGATAACGGCAAGGCAATTGAAAAAGCTGCGCATTGCCGATGAGCTCATTATTAAAAAGAATAACGATCTGAACGCCGCTAATGAACTCCTGCTAAGCACTAACCAAACGCTCGACCAGGCCAACCGCTCGCTCAAACACATGAATAGCAAGCTGGATGAGGCTAACATGATCAAAGACGAGTATATCGGCAACTTCTTCACCATCAATTCGGGCTACATTGAGAAGATCGACCGTCTGAAACGCAGTTTGGAAAAGATCTCGAAAGATAAAAGTTATGACGAACTGGCGAGTTTAATTAATCGCCTTAATACTAATTACGATCGCGAAAACTTATCTGACAGTTTTGATAAGGTTTTCCTTAACCTGTTCCCCAATTTTGTTGAGGACTTTAACTTGCTGTTTGATGCCGAACACCAAACGCACATTACCGGCCAGGTGCTGAATAACGAGCTGCGCATCTTCGCGCTTATCCGTTTGGGGATAGATGAGAACGAGACCATCGCCAAGATCCTCAACTATTCGGTGAACACCATCTACACTTACAAAACCAAAGTGAAGAACCGTTCCTTCGTCGCTAACGACGAGTTTGAGGGCCGCATCATGCAGATAAAAGCCCTTAAAGAGCAGTCTGTTTCGGCTTCTTAAGCCTTTACCCGGTCCATATTTTCTATATCAACCTTCTTTCGTTTTTATT
>JAESTD010000135.1 GCA_016763755.1 Mucilaginibacter sp. | reverse complement strand
TATCTGCCGCATAAGCAAAAGCATGGTAGCTTAGCTTGGTAATATCCAACTCGCCGCGGAAAGCCTTTTGATTAAGCGTTTCCACATCATCATAAAACACTTCAAACTCCAGTCCTTCGGTGTCAATTTTATGGTGGATAAGGGCATCAAAAATAAAGGTATCGTTTGGGCAGGGCGAAAATCCGATAGTTAATTTCATGGTACAACGTTTAACAATTCAAATCAACAATATGTTAACCGAAGAGCTACCATTTAAAAGTCATTTTAGCTAAAACTCCAATTCTAACAACACCGGGCAATGATCAGAGTGCTTAGCTTCAGGCAGTATCATGCAACGTTTGATATTCTCTTCCAGTTCTTTACTTGCCAAAGCATAATCGATACGCCAGCCCAGATTTTTAGCACGGGCATTGGCGCGGAAGCTCCACCAGGTATAGTTGTGTGGCTCCTTGTTCACATGGCGGAAGGTATCAATGAAACCCGACTCCAAAAATTTCTCCATCCACTCGCGTTCCTCGGGCAAAAAGCCTGATGAATTAGCGTTTGATTTTGGATTATGGATATCGATAGGACGGTGACAAATATTATAATCGCCACAAATAACAAGATTAGGGATACTGGCTTTTAGCAGCGTGAGGTATTTACCAAACTCATCCAAAAAACGAAACTTAAACGCCTGTCGCTCATCGCCACTTGAGCCTGAGGGGAAATAGGCGCTTATCACCGATACATTATCAAAATCCACACGGATACAACGGCCCTCGCGATCAAAGTCGGGAATGCCGCAACCATACTCTACGTGATTTGGCAGTATCTTGCTGAAAATTGCTGTTCCGCTATAACCCTTCTTCTCGGCCGGGAACCAAAAGTGCTGGTATCCCAAAGCATCAACCAAACCCAGATCGGTTAGTACATCCGGAGTAGCTTTTATTTCCTGCAGGCACACGACATCGGCATCTGTAGCCTGCAGCCATGCCAGCCAGTTCTTGTTTATTGCCGAACGAATTCCGTTTACATTATAAGTGACTATCTTCATATGTACTATTCTTCTTTATTCCTTTGTCATGGTGAGCCTGTCGACCCATTCTGCTTTTAGAGGTCTTCGACGGGCTCAGACTGACAATAGTTGCCTATTTTTCCTTCGGCCACAACAACTCATCCATGCGCTCGCATTCTTTTTTGCTGAGCAGTTCAACCGTCATGGGTATATCTACCTCGGGGCGGTCGTTGCCATCGCGTTTTACCGCAGCAATACGGTCAACCATATCAATGCCGGTTACCACTTCGCCATAAACGGTATAATTTTGATCGAGGTGAGGTGCACCACCTACTGATGTATAGATATCGCGCTGCCATGCCGGGATCTTACGCCCTTTAAGGCGCTTTATCTCTACCGTATCTAATTTAGCAGGCGTAAAACGTTTACCTTCTACAATGTAAAACTGGCAGCCGCTTGATGCCTTCGCAGGATTATCATCCCGCGCAGCGGCCAGCACACCCCGTTTATGGAACAGGCTATCGCGAAACTCGGCGGGTATGGTATAGTTTACATCGCCATTGCCCAGCTCGGCACCTTTCTTATTCTTCGAGGTATCGCGCGAATCGGGATCGCCACCCTGGATCATGAAATCCTGTATCACTCTATGGAACAGTGTGCCGTTGTAAAAGCCCTGTTTAGTCAGTTTTATAAAGTTATCCCGATGCTTCGGCGTTTCGTTATACAAACGGATAATCACCTCTCCATACCCCGACTTAATACGCACGTATTGGTTCTTGGGCGGTTTTGCAAAAGCAACTGCTGTGATAAATAGCAGGCAAAGGGTAAAAATTCTTTTCATATCAATTGTAAGGTTAAAGTTCCCACTCCAATTCTGTCTCAAAGTATGTAATCACCAGTGTTTTTAGTATCAATTCCTGCTCAAGCAAGGTATAATTGGGGATGGTTTTAGCCAGTTTCCAGTGCGGCCATCCATCCTGGTCAAGACCTTCAAGTTCGTAGAAACCCATTTGACTAAATAGCTTGCAGGTGGCAATATGCATCAATTCCTCTTTTTGCCTTTTGCTGAATTTACGCGGGCCCTGCCCCAGTTCCTGCACCCCTATCAGGAACAGGATCACCTTCATATCGGGTTTCTCGTTATCAAATTCTTCCGCTATCCTGCTTTGCAGTACAGCCCATTTCGCGTTTATTTCGGCAGGTTTCATACCGGCAAATATACTGAAGCTTAGGAGCGATAAAACAGTTAATTGATGTGCAATTAACAATATTGTTACGTTTATGCAACACTATTGCATTATTATTAGTTATTTTTGTGCCGACTTTAAGCATGGCTGTGAAAAAAAGCACTTACCATATTATTTGCGCATGGGCGCTGCTGATCTGCTTTGTTGCAGGCCAGTATATGGTATATGCCCATCAGCATAATGCTAACAGGCATCTTCACCAATTTTGTATCGATAGCAAACACCACACTAAAACCCAGATCCTGAAAGAAAAGTGCGAGGTATGCGACAGCATGCACCACGATTTTATGGAACTGATTCAACCACAGTTTGCTTTCCACTTTAGTAAGGTTAACCGCGTTTACACCTTTCAGCAATACAACTTTGAAAGCATAGGCCTTATCCTTGCATCAGGCAGGGCTCCCCCGGCAATTTCATAATTACCCATTATTTTTTCTTTGATAGCTGCGTTTATATCTAACGCTGCTAATTGTCTGATCTCTTAATTTTTAATTATGAAACTGAAGCTATTTTATTGCTTTATATTTTTATTCGTGTGTATTTCTGCTTCGGCAGCTGATGTTATTGACCTGAAAGGTAAAGTTATCGACGCCAAAACCAACCAACCGCTTGTCGGCGCAACTGTAAGCATCCCCGACTTACGCATAGCCGTTGCAACCAAATTAAATGGCGAATTTACTGTCAAGTCTATCCCACAACGCGGCCGCTTTGTGGTACAGGTACAGTACTTAAGTTATAAAACACTTACCCAAACTATTGATCTGTCATCGCAAGCACCGCTGGTATTTGCGCTTCAGCCCAGCGTAATTGAAACGCACGAGGTGGTTATTACCGGTACGCCTATCACGGCAGGCAGCAGGTACAACAGTACATCTGCCAGTGTAGTTACCAAAGACCAATTACAAGGTTCATCAACTAACCTTATCGATGCATTGGCCAAACAGGTGCCCGGCATGAGCCAGATCACCACCAGCCAGGCAATTTCCAAGCCGGTTATACGTGGTTTAAGTTATAATCGCGTGGTTACTTTAAACGATGGCGTTAAGCAACAAGGCCAGCAATGGGGCGATGAGCACGGTATCGAGATGGATCAGTTCTCTGCCGGTCGCGTAGAGGTACTGAGGGGTGCTGCATCATTACAGTATGGTTCTGATGCATTAGGCGGTGTCATCAATGTTATTGACCCGGCAATCCCTGCCGAGGGTACAATTGCAGGTGAGTTTTTAACCAACTACTCAAGCAACAACGGTTTAAGTAATACATCGGCAATGTTAAGCGGTAACGAGAATGGTTTTGTATGGAGAGGCCGCGGTAGCTATCAAAATGCATACTCATACAACACGCCTGCAGGCCGTGTTATCAATAGCGGTTTTAACCAAACCAACGCCAGTGCAATGGTTGGTGTTAACAAGCCCTGGGGTTATTCGCACTTAAATTTCTCGTATTATAAAAACAACATCGGTTTTTTAGATGCCGAGCCGGGCGATGAGTTATACAACACATCAACCAGCCGCACGCTTGATTTTCCGCGTCAGGATATCCGCCACTACAAAGTTGCCTTGAATAACAATTTCCTGTTTGATGGTGGCAGTTCGTTAAAATTAGACCTGGGTTACCAGAAAAATCAACGCCGCGAATTGGAAGACAGCACTACACCATCGTTGTTCTTTGACATGAATACCTATTCGCTTGATGCAAAATACAGCTTGCCTGAGATGAATGGCTGGCACCCGGTTGTTGGTTTAAGCGGAGCGCTTAGCCACAGCGTAAACCTGGGTCAAGAGTTATTAATTCCCGCTTACGACGAGTACAGCACAGGTGCTTTTGTTTACCTGAAAAAAATGTGGGGGCAAAACACTTTCAGTGCAGGTGCCCGTTATGATTTTATAAAAAACAAAGGCAAGGCCCAGAACGATGAGGACGGCGAGCCAATATTTACCGGCTTTGACAATCAATTCTCAAACGTGAGCGGAGCCTTAGGCTTCACCCATATCTTTAACGATGACCTTAGCTTTAAAGCCAATGCAGGGACCGCATTCCGCGCGCCAAACCCCGCCGAACTGGGCTCAAACGGTGTACACGAAGGCACTACCCGCTATGAAATAGGTGATCCTAACCTGGCACCCGAGCGCAGTTACCAGGCTGATGCTACTTTAGAGTACGGATCGGGATTTGTTACCGGTAGTTTGGGTATTTATGAGAACTATATTCATAATTACATCTACGCATCAAACACCAACAAAGAGCAAACCACGGTAATTGACGAAGCTACAGGCGAGCCTCGTGCTTATGATACTTACCGTTACGGCCAGGTTAACGCCAATCTTTACGGTTTTGAGGGTAATTTAACCTTGCACCCGGTGCCATTCATCCACTTTGAAAATACCTTTAGCTATACCCATGCACAGAACAACACCTTTGATCGTCCATTGGCATTGATTCCTGCGGGTACATTACATAACACCTTACGCTTTGAGCCAAAGGTTAAAGGCCTTAAAGATTTTTACTTCTACGCGGGTATTGATAACTACTTTAAACAAGGCCGTGTTGATGAAACTTTTGAGACCGCTGCCGGTGGCTATACTTTGTTGAATGCCGGCATAGGAGCAACTTTCAACATTGGCAAACAACCGCTTAAATTATACGTTTCAGGTACAAATCTTACCAATAAGGCTTATTACGATGCGCTTAGCCGTTTAAGGCCGGGCCGCTTTAGCCAGGAAGATCCAACGTTCGGTATTTATAATATGGGCCGCAACATTACATTCGGTGTTTATATCCCTTTCGGGACCAATAAATAAAAATAAAAGTTAGTTAGTTTAGTTAGAAAGAAGGCCTCGTTAGCAATAACGGGGCTTTTCGATTTTTAAAGTATATTCAAGGAAGTTAAATCAGCGGCAAGCTGCTCAGAAGATTGATAATGAATTGACTTAATGCCCAACTGCTCTGCCGCTAATACGTTGCGTTTATTATCGTCAATGAATAAGGCCTCATCCGCCTTAACATGGTAGCGGGTAAGTAACAGCTGATAAAACTCAGACGCGGGTTTACGCATCTTTTCGGTACCGGATACCACAATACCATCAAACCAACTCAGAAACTCGAAGCGCTCTAATGCTACAGGAAAAGTCTCAGCCGACCAGTTCGTCAAAGCATAAACTTTGTATATGCCGCTTTCTTTTAGTTTTTTGAGGATAGCAACTGTATCTTCAAAAGCGTCACCCAGCATTTCATTCCAGCGGCCGTAAAAAGCGCGGATATTGGCCTCATGCCCGGGGAAACGCTTCACCAACAGCTCGGTACCTTCCTGTAATGATCGGCCGGCATCTTGTTCTTCATTCCAGTCAGGGGTGGCAATGTTAGCCAGGAAGTGCAACATATCTTCTTCCTTATCAAACAGAGTACGATACAAGTAATGCGGGTTCCAGTCTATGAGTACTGCACCGAGGTCGAATATGATGGTGTTGATCACTTCCTTTTACGCTCTTTTTTTGGATAATCTTTTTCGGCCACCTTATAATCAGTAATGGTCGAATCTTTTCTGTTCCACCAAAAAACAAGGTTTTTGGTATGGACAGTATCGACGCCATCCATCTTACGGATGATCTCGTAGTGAAAATTGGAACTGTCATCACTAAAACGATCAGGCTCGTGAAGCAAGCCTCTTACGTTTTTGTATTTCCAGCCCTTGAAATTATATTTCTCCAGCAGATCATCGATCATCAGATTACGTCGTGGGAAATCGATCCCGTCACCATCATTCCAGCCTTTACGGTCAAAGTCCTGATTTGCTGTACAGCCAGTAATAACCGCTACCATCAACAGAATAACGAAAAAGGAATTGGGGATTGCGCTGCGGGTCATATATGGACTGGGTATTGTTGAGGCAAATATCTTTTAAATAATTAAAACTATGAATTATTTTGAGTGGAAGGAAATTAAGCATTTGCTTTCCAAACAATATTTACAGCAGACAAGATATTCGTTTCTAATCTTAATTCGCTATTGATTTTGAACCCGTTCTTCAGATAGAACTCAATCGGCGACGGATATGGTGTACCATCAGCTTTCAAATCCCTATTATGGTCTACCGCCCAACCAAATAGCATGCTTTCTTTGGCTTTTAAGGCATTCAGCAACAGTGTGCCATAGCCTTTGCCGTGTACTTTACTTTTCAGCATAATAAAGAAACAGCGCACGGTCTCCACCGTAAACAAAGTTGCCCAACCGATGATCTCGCCGTCATCAGCTTTCAATAGTAAATACGCGGAGTTAGCAAGCGAATCTAAATAGGCGTTAAATTCGGTGATACCCGGCATGCATAACTGTTTAGGATATTCGGTATTCCAGATATCCAGCAGGGTGTGTTTCTGCGGTTCAGTCAAGCTTGCCGAATAGTCAACCTTAGGCATTAGTTAGTAAATAATTTTTAAATTCATCAAAGCCGGTGCCCAGGCTCACGGAGTTGCTCTCCCTGGCCTCCAAATCCTTTACCTGTGCAGGTACTTCAATTTTATCGGCTATCTCCGGCTTAAACACATCCGGGAATTTGCACGGGTGAGCGGTAGATAGGAATATACCCGCAGTATCTTCCGCTGGATGCTCTTGTTGGTATGATTTCAAGGCCTTCCAGGCAATGGCGGTATGCGGGCAGGCCACATAGTTATCTGTTTTTGATAACGCTTCAATAGCCTCAAGGGTATCCTCATCGCTGTAGCTGTAACCGGTAATGAGTTGCTTTAAGGTATCCATATCCTGGTCAAACAGATCGGCAATGCGTACCCAATTGCTCGGGTTGCCTACGTCCATGGCATTTGAAAGGGTAGCTACCGATGGTTTGGCTTCGTAAACACCCGTCTTTAAAAATGCAGGTACGGTATCGTTAGCGTTTGTGGCTGCGATGAAATGCTCAACAGGCAGGCCCATCTTCCAGGCCAATAAACCCGCGCCAATGTTACCGAAGTTACCGCTCGGTACGCAGAACACTGCTTTGTTAATCCCCTGGCGAAGCAGTTGCGCGTAGGCATTAAAGTAGTAGAAAGTTTGCGGGATCAGCCTGGCGATATTGATAGAGTTAGCTGAGGTAAGGCGGAATTTCTCATTGAGTTCTTTATCGGTAAAGGCTTGCTTAACCAGCGCCTGGCAATCATCAAAAGTACCGTCGATCTCCAGTGCGCGGATGTTTTGGCCGTTGGTGGTTAATTGCAGTTCCTGTATGTGGCTTACCTTACCTTTTGGATAAAGTA
>JAESTD010000134.1 GCA_016763755.1 Mucilaginibacter sp. | reverse complement strand
TTGAGAGGGATCAATGACCTCGTCGCAACGAATGACAGCAGGACTTTATACATGGTCGTTCGGGGAGGTGATATCGTCAGTATTTCCAATAACAAATTAACTAAGCTCGTTGGGTCTACCGGTTACGCTTCTAATCCGGATGGAATCGGCAAAAATGCACAGGTCAGCGCAGTGAATATAGCGTTGTCCAAGGACGAAAGCACGCTGTATTTTACGGATTACAACAATACAGTGAGGAAACTTATTCTGAGATAAGAACGCTATAAACTAACAAGATTTAAAAACAAGCATTCAGACGCTTGTATAGGGCTTTAAAATGAAAAGAGCCTCTTAGTTTAACTAAGAAGCTCTCTATCCTGGTGGTGCCAGCTGAACTCGAACCTTAATATCTCTATTAATAAAAAGTAGTTAAGATTGTTTCATTTAAGCTCTTTTTCGATTCTATAGAGTTAAATAATATTAAATAAAATTAAGAGTCGTTAAAAAAAAGTGTACTCATTTTTGTCCTCATGTGTCATTGATGCTTTATATTCGCAAAAAAATATTTTATGGCTGAGGTGAACTTTTATCTTAGAGATAATAAGGCTGAGAAAGACACGGGAGTGTTGTTATATCTTTCATATAATGGCGTTCGCCTTAATATTTGCACTGTTGAGCGAATCAATCCGAAATTTTGGGACGCAACAAATCAAAGAGCAAAACAAACGAAATCCTTCCCGACTAATGCTGAGTTTAATGCTCGACTAAATTACGTTAGAAATAAAGTCCAAGAAACGTATCGAAAGTATTTGAATGATAATGATCAAATTCAACCATCGCCTTTAACTATTAGGACCCTAATTAAATTTCAATTTAATGGTAAGACAGAGAAGCAAGCGTCTAAGCCATTAACTCTCGTTAGCTATGCGGAAAATTACGTGCATCAAATAGAAACTGGTAAGCGTATTACAAGGGAAGGGAAGCGGTTATCAAAATCCACACTTAAAATTCATAAAACTCATTTGTCGATTCTAAAAGAGTATGAGTTAACTAAACAAAAACCAATAACCTTTGAGGACGTTAATTTAGATTTTTATTTAGATTTTACGCAGTATTTAACAACGATTCGGAAATATTCGATTAATACTATCGGAAAACATATAAAGACTTTAAAAGGTATTCTAAATGAAGCCACAGAAACCGGGAAGAATACCAAGCTGGATTTTAAAAGTAAACGCTTTGTAGCACCTGCACAAGCGATCGATAATGTTTACTTAAACGCAGATGAATTAAAAATCCTTGAGCAATACGATTTCTCAGCAAATGGTAGATTAGACAGGGTAAGAGATCTTTTCTTAATTGGATGTTGGACTGGGCTCCGTTTTTCAGATTTCAGTACGATCGCTGTCAAAAATATAAAAGAGAGAGTCATTCAAATTAAAACTCAAAAAACGGGAAAGGAAGTTATTATACCGATTCACCCTACTGTAAGAGCAATTATTAATAAATATTCAGGAAAAACAGAGAATGGTTTGCCAACGCCGCTTAGCAATCAAAAAATGAACGAATATCTCAAGGAAATTGGCAAAGCTGCGGGCATTAATGAAATTATCCAAAAAGGCATTACAAAAGCAGGTAAAGAAGTAACAATAAACGAGCCTAAATATAAATATATAACGACGCACACTGCTCGTAGATCTTTCGCGACTAACGCATATCATCTTAACGTTCCATCAATAACGATTATGGCAATTACAGGTCATTCAACAGAGTCGAGCTTCATGAAATACATAAAGGTTACTCCAACAGAGCACGCAAGTAAGCTGCTGGAAATTTGGAATAGAGAATCTAATTTAAAGTTAGTTATTTAAACAAAAATGAATAATTGGAATCTTTACGCCAGCCAACGTGTACCGCACAATTTGTTTGTAATGAAAATGGTACATCATACCGATATTAATGACTTTGATATAGTGCTAACTGGATGGTCGGGCGACGAGCCGCTAATCTATAAAAACCCCAAAGGTGAAATTGACAATGCTATATTATTCGAACAGTTTAGAGATATAATCTACAACAAGCTCCAATTTTCTCAGATAAGCAATTGCTTAGATTACCACTTTGAGCAGTGTGAAAACAAAAAAGAATTTTTAGACACGCTAAAGGATAGTTTTGAAGTCTATCATTTAACTTCGCAAGTCGACGCGTATAGCGAGTTTCAGTATAAAAAGGTGAAGGCTTGGTTTGCCGAAGTAGAAAAAGATGACATTGAAAACCTACCGTCAAATAGATTAACTGTAGTAAATCACAAAATAGCTTTATTGTATGAGTTAGGAGTCATTGATCACCTACAAAAAGAATATTTCTCTGCGCAGTCTAATCGTACAAACACGTCCTTTGCAAAGCTTATCTCGGAAATTATTGGCCAACCCGATAGCGCCGATACAATTAGAAAAAATTTATCCAACCTTAACACTGGTAGTAAAAACGATCCTAATAAATCAGTAAGCGTAACACACGTTAAGACATTTTTATCACAGTTTGGCATCGATTTAAAAAGGCTTAAACAACCTGATTGATCTAATTTAATTGATTTTAATCACTTTGTCACTTCCCCGTTTTTTCCCCGCATTTTAGTTAACTTATTTGCAGCCATATTTTAATATGGCAACACAAATACTAACAACAACCTACGACCCAGCAGAGTTTAGAACTATGTTGGCTGACTGCGTTTCTGAAACTTTGCGTTTAGAAATTGCAAAAATCCTGTCTAATCAAACTGCCGAGAAAACGATTTTCACTAGGCAAGAGACCGCCGAATTACTCAATATATCTTTACCGACACTAAATGAATATACTAAATCGGGGACTATTGCGGCATACCGTTTAGGTAGCAACGTGCGATACCGCATTGAGGACATCAACAAAGCATTGACTCTAATTAAAACGAGATAGACATTATGTTTTGTGGATTTAAAATAGAATTAACAGACTTAATACTTTATTCCAAATTACGTGTGAATGATAAATTAAAATGGGTTCATAAACACGACGGAGATGGGATTGTACTACCGTGGTCACAAGCAAAGTTTAAAAATTTGAAATTTTCGATCCATGAAAACGGAAGGATACAAATAACCGGTAGCCTGCATAAATTTTGGAACAATGGGGATCATAATTACAATGATTTTAATGTCGCCAATCTTAAGAAATGCATCGAGGACTTGCAAGATATGTTTGATATAAACCCTTATACGGCTCGTTTAAGCAATTTAGAGTACGGAGTTAATCTCGTTGTTCCTTTTCAAGTAAGCAATTTCATTAAAAGTATTTTTTGCTATCGCTTCAAAGGCTTTAATCTTTCAAATAACGGTAGCTTTTTTGGCAAATATTTGGACATGGCACATTACAAAATCAAAATCTACGATAAGGGTAAGCAATTCCACCGATCCGAAAATATTTTGCGGATAGAAAAATGTATAAAAAAAATGGAAATACTGAGCAGCGAACCTCTTTATCTGGTAGACTTGCTTAATCCTAAAATACAACGCAAATGTTTTGACCAGATTTTAAAAGTTTTTGATAACATCCTTTTCAATGAAACTTTAAAAATCAATGCATTAACCGTACCCGAGAAAAAAAATTATGAACTGGTTGCTAATGAGTCTTGCCGCTGGTTGTTATTTGACAAAAGTAAAAGTGTCGTTGCTAACGTAAAAAAAAGGAGTGAGACAAAAAGGAAATATATAGATATTATTAGTAAATACGGTAGAGAGCAATACAGGCCGCTCATAGTCTTACTTATGGTAAATAAATTTATTTCGTTGACAAAAAACGGGGATATTTCGACCGTGTCTAAGGAAGACAAAAAAGGGGATATTTCGACATATTTAATACATCAGCCAAATGTACCGTTATACGCAGCCTTATATTAGTGTTATAACCTTTATAAACTTATAATAACATCACGATATTAATAGGTTTCTTTTATCCATTCCTCAAAGATTTTTTTCATAGATGAGATTGTAAAATATTTCAAAAAATCCGGATTTTGCTCGATAAATGCCTTCAAAAATATATTTGGTTCTAAGATGCTTTCTTTCCAATGCTCAGCTCTTGGAATACTATATAATTTATTTAGATAGGCAGTAGCTATAGTTTCTTTTAACCCTTCATTATTAATAGTAACTAAATTTAAGCTGGTTGTTGAATAACAGATTTACACCGTCGTCTGCCAGGTGGTTGCCAGTGTGGAACTTGTCATTCCGGTGGAACACCGTTTCTAATACAGGTATCAGACAAATAACTTGTCTATCGTTTTCTTGGCCTGATAAGATGAAAAGATAAATTGCGTTAGAACAGCTTGCAAAGCTATCCCTGATGTAATAAAGACGTAGTTTATATAGTTATCACTGTAATGCAAAAAACGGCTGTCCAGATAAAAGATGAAGGATATTGCCAGCAAAGAGGCGATATCTACGTTCCATATAGAAAACCTTAAAGATTTCAAAAAGTCCTTGATATCACTATTTTGATCCGGGACGGACTTGAATGAATAATAGAGAGTAAAATCGATGAAAAAGAATGCCGCAACAGAGAGAGTTGAGATGAATTCGAAGTGTTTGAGGTGAACCTCACCGGTCGAAAGCTCATACCGGTTGAAAAGCAAATCAATGATATGGAAAAAGAACCAGGCATTTGCCAGAAGAACACCGATGCAAAGGAATGAAAATATCTTATTGAGCCAGCCTTTGGTTCCCGGCTGTTTGCCAAGCAGTTGAATAGTGCCTAACAGGTACTGAAATACCGAAACACCGATAAGGAATGCGCTGCCCGCCATAAACGCGTATGAATTATAAACAACTGCATTATCTTCTTTACTTCCGATCGCTTTTTTGCTGTAGTTTGCATCGACAACATTATTCACCACGTCGTCCCGTTTGGACAACAAAAAAAAATAAATTAGGATAGAGATCAGCAACGGAAAATAATCACGTACCATAACGAAGAAAAGTGTCTTCGCTTTTGTTTGATGGTCGCAACCGGCTTTACACACTTTAAGGATATAATAAGCCAGTAAGGAAACAATAAATAACAAAGTGATAAGGTAGGTGGTGTTTTCTATTTTCATTTTTTTATTCTGTCAAAATAAGATTTATTGAAAAACGAATCGCTGTACTGAAAAAGATCAATAGTGTTACCGTTCATCAGATGAAAATTGCCAGTAATGACTTCTTCGAGGGTTTTCGCTATATCATCAAGCTTAAGCCAGTTTTGATAGTCTCCGTATGGTTTTATAGTTCTTTCATAAGCTGTGTCTAGTGTTGACAGCGAAAAAGCGTTTGCAATGACGCCGTATTTGGAGAATTCGTTGGCAAGACTTCCCATTAAACACTCAAGAGCTGCTTTAGAAGCAGAAAATGGTGCCATAAACGGATAACGATATCTTACAGATTTGCAACTGAAGGTGATAAAATGTCCTCCCCCGTTGGCCATGAGGTAAGGCATAATCGCAAAAGCAGTGTTATAAACCGTAGTGAAGTTACTTTCAAATATCTTCTTTGCTTCCCCGGGGGAGGTTTCTTCGAATTGCTCTTGTCCCTTATAGTAACCTACACAATTTATGACATGCACCGGACCTGTAAAAAATAATTCGCACTCTTTACGCATTTGCTGCAGACTGTCTTCGTTAAGCAGATTTGTATTAGGGAGATAAGATATTGTATCTCCGTAGGACCTTTCTCCGCTTATATTTTTTCTTGAGACCAGCAATAACCTGTTTTCAGGATTCAGGCTTAAACGCGCGGTTATTGCTTTGCCAAGAAATGAATTCGCTCCGGTGATTAAATAGTTAACCATTTGAAATTATTTTGTTTTGCGCTAATGTAATTGTTTTAAGGTATGCACCGTCTTTATCATAAATGTTACACATTCCGTTGATTTGCACCTGACAGCCGGTAGGCTCATCGTTTTGGGCTGCCCTTATATTGATCAGGTTTCCGTGAATTAAGAGCTGATGATATAAATGAGAGGCAGATATAAACCTGTAGCTAAACCCGCCATTGTCACAATAACTCAGGTTTGCGGCCTCGCAACTCATAAAATATTTAAGCTCTCCTTCGGCATTAAAACCTGAAATTATGTCCTCAGATGTAATTTTGAATACGTTCAGAGAAGGAAATTTAAAACTTTTTTCTATATCCAGATGAGGTGGCTCCCGCAACATATCTCGTATGGGGCCATGGAAGATTTGCCTCGCAGTATCGGACCGCGGGCTTGTCAGGTAAATCAGATTATCCGCGATGAGTTCAGCTTCATCATGGTGATGTGTAATATAAATAAGGAATATATTATGGTTCGCGGCGAGCTCTTTTAACTTAAAAAGAAAATGTAGCTTGACATCCGCATCCAAACCAGTGCAGGGTTCATCGAGAAAAAGAAAATCCGGCCTTATGCTTAAAGCCCGTAACAGGGAAAGCCGTTGTTTTTGTCCTCCGCTTAACTCCGTTACCATTTTTTGCTTCAGGACATCCTGTAGGTTCAGGGAATCAGTCAGGATATCAAACATGACCGGATCGAATCTGTCTTTGTAAACAGACAGATGCTCGAAATATCTCGCGTTTTGAAGTGGTGAGAGATGTTCAAACAGTACAGGTTCCTGGGGAACGTAAGCGTGAACTGCTCCGGAAGGCAACATACGAATCGTGCCACCGTATTGTCTTTCAATACCGAGGATCAGTTTCAGCAAGGTCGTTTTCCCGGCTCCGCTGCTTCCCATAATGGCTGTCACATATCCGCTTTCCGACGGATTTTCCTGCTTCAGTGTAAACGAAAGGTCAGAGAATATCTGTCTGCTCTTGTTATATCCAAAGGAAAGGTCCTGAAATACTATCGATGCTTGCGTCGAACTCATCTTAGCTGGATTTTTTCAGATTTTGAAATAATAGTTCTCCAAAGTATCACACTTCCGAAAGTTATAAGTAGGGATAGCATGTAATAGATAGTAGCAGCATCCGCGCTGGTTCCTCTTCCGGTAAACGACATTTTCAGGACAGAAGCATAGGAAGTAATCTGATCAGAAAGTACAGCATTGATACCAAAATCATTCCATACCACTGAAAATGAAAAAATCAGGGTCAGCAAATACTGTAGTTTGAACCGTTCCCAAAAACTCCACCGTGTAACATCAAAAATTGACATGCGGTAAGCTGCGGAATATTCCAGCTCCTGCTTCCTGACGGCAAAATGGACAGCCAGCAGAAAACCACCTAGTAAAGGCAAATTCAGTAATCCGTGAATGAATATCCAGCTGACGATAAGTGCAGCCTGACTCCCGTATCCGATCATACTGATCCAGTAAAAGCTGACCAGATAAACACACAAAGGAGGAAGCAGATAAAGGGAAAATGTCAATACAAATATGGTAATCGACCTGCCGTTAAATTCCTTCAGTATTTCCCGCCATGCAATCCTGCACAACACGCTGTAAAAGAAAGCCAGGATAGTTGAAAATATCGCTGCCAGAAAAGTATAAAGACAGGACTTTAATATTGCTGACTGTGCTGAGCGTATATTAAACGATGCATGGATAAATCCCAGCAGAAGCGGTGTAAAACATAAAAGCAAACATCCCCGCGCAGTAATTTTTCTCAGCTTTATATTCACAAAAAGCAGTTTAAAAACCAAGTTTAGATGCCGGAGAAATGTACCTGATTCTGCTGATCTTATCAGCAATTTCAGCGTAATCGTTAACATTAGCAGAATGAGGACCGCAAGGATGCACATTAGTGAGCCGTAATTAAAAAATAACACGGCAGCCTGCCTGACCGGCTGAAATGCTGTATACTGTTGAAAAACACGTTGAAACCATCCTGCGATAAGTTCAGTACCCGTTCCCCTCGAAAAGTAAAACAGCAATGAAGATTTCGCGTCCTCGTAAAAAACAAACGAATAGCAAATGATCGTAAATAATAAAACCGGATTTTTCAAATGGGGCAGAATAATATCCCGGAAAATAAGCCATGGTGGCATGCCTGTACTTCTTGAGTATTCCATGCGGTTCTGAGGAATGTTCCGGAAACTGAGCCAAAACAAATATGTGAACAGAAAACCATACTGCCAAAACTGAACAATCGTCCAGCTTAAGTAAAGGAAGTTCTGGTGACCAGACATCAAATAGGTCAGTAACCATGTTCCCGAAAAACCGGTTTTAAATATGTAAGTACCTGCTGTCGTTCCCAGCAGAGTTGGTACAAGCAGAAAAGCAAGAGCTTTACCCGATCTGGAATAAAATGAGATCGATATCATTGTTAATGCCAGACAAAAACTACCCGAAATAGTAAATATAGTCGTGAAAAGACTAAGCGCAACAGTTCTTAAAACAGCGTTTGCAAAATCATCTTCATTACTGACCAGGGGAACTGATGCACTAACCAGGCTGAACC
>JAESTD010000133.1 GCA_016763755.1 Mucilaginibacter sp. | reverse complement strand
ACATATTTTCAGAAACAATTAGTTATAAAAAATTGATTTACAATAAATTACACATCTGGTACTATTTTTCAATACCAATTGCTGTAGTAATTTCAGGGTTTAGTTTTAGCATTTAGAATTTACATCTCCAGTGTTATGTTTAAGAACTATATCAAAACAGCTTTCAGAAATCTGACCAAGAATAAAGCTTTTACCATCATCAATGTGCTTGGCCTTGCATTGGGCCTTTGCGTATGCATGCTTATCGTATTTTACGTAATTGATGAATTAAGTTACGATAAATACAACACCAAATTAGACCGCATTTACCGCGTAAATAACAACATTAAATTTGCGGGGATGAACAGACAGTTTGCGCAATCGCCGGCGCCGCTTGCGGCTTCATTTAAGGCAAATTTTCCTGAGGTTGAGGCTACTGCCCGTATGCGCCAGTGGGGTTCATATAAAGTGCGTAAAGGCGACCAAAATGTTCACGAAGACCGTACTATTTATGCTGATAACAGCTTGTTTGATATCTTTACCCTGCCAATGGTACAGGGCGATCCTAAAACAGCGCTAAAAGATCCTCATACAGTAGTTATCACCCAAACAATAGCTAAAAAGTATTTCAATACCGATAACGTGATCGGTAAAACACTGTTACTGAACGATTCACTTAATTACAAAGTAACAGGCGTGATTAAAGACTTGCCAAAACAATCGCACTTCAACTTTGATATTTTCATGTCGATGATAACGCTTGAAGAAAGCAAGGAAGATTCATGGCTGAGCAATAACTTTAACACCTATATTCTTCTTAAACCGGGCGCTAATGCTAAAAACCTTGAAAGCAAATTTCCTAACCTCGTTCGTAAAGAGGCTGGTGGCCAATTGGAAGCGGGCATAAAAATGAGTTATGATGAACTGGAGAAATCGGGTAATTTTTATCGTTTATCTCTTGTGCCATTAGCAGATATTCACTTGCACTCAAACATCGTAGCTGAGCTTGAGGCTAATGGCAACATCCAATATGTGTACATTTTCTCTGCCATCGCAGTATTTATATTATTGATCGCATGTGTAAACTTTATGAACCTTTCAACCGCGCGTTCATCAAACCGTGCGCGCGAGGTGGGAGTAAGGAAAGTTTTGGGATCGCTACGCAAATACCTGATAGCGCAATTCCTTTCAGAATCTATCATGGTTATGTTGATCGCTACCATAATTGCGGTAATTGGCGCATACCTGCTGCTACCTTTTTTCAACCAAACATCAGGTAAAGAATTGGCTATTACACAGCAAACCTTAGCGTGGTTGATACCATCTTTAATTGTTGCAGTAGTAGTAATAGGCTGTTTAGCAGGTTCATATCCGGCTTTTTTCCTGTCAGCTTTTCAACCTATTGATGTATTAAAAGGAAAATTGGCATCGGGCTTTAAAGGTGGGGTCCTGCGCAGTTTTTTGGTGGTGTTTCAATTTGGTATCTCCATATTCCTGATCATAGGCACTATGGTTATTTACAATCAGCTTAAATTTATCCAAAGCAAAGATCTTGGTTTCGGTCGCGACCATGTGGTAATGATCAAAAACACTGATGACCTGAACAATGCCAATGTTTTGAAAGACGAGTTATTGCGTTTGCCCGGCGTTAAAAACGCTACCCTTACCGGTTTTACACCTACCGGCGGCTGGCGCAATAGCACCACCTTTTTTGCCAGCGAAGGAAGGGATACTAAAAATGCCTTAGCCACTCAAAACTGGGAAGTAGATGAAAACTACATCCCAACTATGGGCATGCATTTAATAACAGGTCGCAATTTTGAAAAAGGCCGTCTGGCTGATTCAACTGCGCTGGTCATCAATGAGGCCGCCGCTAAACAACTGGGCTTTGCAGACCCTATCGGTAAAGATCTTTTTGCACCGATGGATAATAGGATCTCTAAACTCCGCCGTATGCATATCATAGGCGTGATGAAGGATTTTAACTTTAACTCACTGCGTGAGAATGTTACACCAGTTGTATTTTTATTGGGTAAAAACAGTGGCCAGTTGTCGGTATTGGTAAATACAAATGATATGACCGGCCTGGTACAGCAAATGAAAAACAAATGGCAGTCTGTAGCTCCAAATGTAGCCTTCGATTACTCATTTATGGATGAGGAATTTGACGCGCTCTACCGTACCGAACAACGTATGGGTAAGATCTTTATCTCATTTACTACTATGGCAATCATTATTGCGTGCCTGGGTTTGTTTGGCTTAGCGGCTTATGCAGCAGAGCAACGCACTAAAGAGATAGGTATACGCAAGGTGTTGGGTGCCAATGTATCAACAATAGTGGGTATGCTATCTAAAGACTTTATAAAACTTGTGGTTATTGCTATTGCGATAGCAGCTCCGCTGGCTTGGCTATCTATGCAACAGTGGTTGAAAGGCTTTGCTTACCGCGATACTATTAAATGGTGGGTAATTGCTGTAGCAGGCTCAGGAGCTATTATTATTGCTTTTGTAACCATCAGCTTCCAATCCATAAAAGCTGCACTGGCTAATCCGGTTAAAAGCCTTAAAAACGAATGATATTAAAACGTCATTGGGTCATTAAGTCATTATTATCAGAATGGTAATGACTCAATGACCTAATGACCTAATGACCCACAATATTATGCTGAAAAACTACTTTAAAATTGCCCTGAGAGGATTTCGTAAGCACAAGCTATTTACATTCATCAATGTGATTGGCTTGTCTATCGGTATTAGTGCATCGCTGGTGATTTATCTAATCGTACATTACGACCTTTCTTTTAACAAGTTCGATGATCAGGCAAGCATTTATCGGGTGGTAACCCAATATTCCTTCTCGGGCGAGTTAGGGTATAACAGCGGCGTTTGCACACCTTTGACCAAAGCCATTAAAACAGACATTTCTGGCATCCAACAATCCGCGCCTTTCTATTCTTGCTGGGAAACTCGTGTTAAAGTGGCTCACCCAGATGGGCATGAGCTGAAACTTGCCAAAGAAACAGGGATACTAATAGCTGATGCCGATTATTTTAACATGTTTAAATATAACTGGTTAGTTGGGAGCGCAAAATCGTCATTAAACAGCCCTTATCAGGTTGTATTGACTGAAACTCAAGCAAAAAAATATTTTCCGGGCTTAAGTTATCAGGATATGATCGGTAGGGAAGTAATTTATGAAGATTCTGTAAAAACTAATGTGAGCGGTGTTGTTGCTGATATGAAAGGCAATACCGACTTTATTTTCCATGATTTTATATCTGCTAAGACAGGCGAAGTCAATAGTCTTTTTAAAACTTATTTTCAACCCACACAATGGGGTAGTACCAACTCAGCTTCGCAGTTGTTTATCAAATTGGATAAAAATACATCTGCAGCGAGCGTAGTCAAACAACTGAACATTCTGCGCTCGAAACGCGCACCGTCAGACAAATCCGATAAAGCCAATTTCACCCGTTTCGATGTACAAAGACTTGATGACATTCATTTCAATCAACATTATTATTCCTTTGATGGTGCACGCACAGCTAACAAAAGTACCTTATACGGTTTGTTGGTAATTGCCGCATTTTTATTGTTATTGGGTTGTATCAACTTTATAAACCTGACAACCGCACAAGCTTCTCAGCGAGCGAAGGAAATAGGCATACGCAAAACTATGGGCAGCAAAAGAGGGCAGCTCATCATCCAATTTATGAGCGAAACCTTCCTGGTAACGCTGCTTGCAGTGATCATTTCTGTAGCGCTCACACCCTTAATTTTAAAACTTTTCAGAACTTTCATCCCCGAAGGTGTAAAGATCGATCTGCTACAACCTGCTATGTTACTTTTTTTGGTTGGACTAACGTTAGTAGTGAGTTTGTTATCAGGCTTTTATCCGGCTTTGGTGCTGTCGAATTATAAGCCTGTACAGGTACTAAAATCGCAAGCCGCTTCAACATCAGGTAGTACACGCAAAACTTTACTGCGTAAATCGCTGACAGTTACGCAATTTGTGATAGCGCAATTTTTTATAATGGCTACAGTTTTGGTTAGTAAACAGATTTATTACGCATTGCATAAAGATCTTGGCTTTAAGAAAGATGCTATTGTAAACGTTTACACACCTTACAAAGTAAGCGACCAAAATAAAAGGCAGGTGTTTTTAAATAAAGTACGATCTATGCCGCAGGTTCGTCTTGTAGCTATGGGTAATGATGCGCCTTCTTCAGGTGGTACTAATTCTACAACTGTTAAGTACAAAGATGGTAAGAAAGAAGTAGAAACAGACCTTCAGCAAAAGTTTGGTGATGAGAACTATATCAAAGTTTATGGAATTAAGTTATTAGCAGGCCGCAACCTTACCCCGGCAGACACGGGAAAAGCAACATTGATAAATGCCACCTACGCTAAAACACTCGGTTTTAAAAATCCTGTAAACGCAGTAGGTATAATGCTTGACTATAACGGCAAAAAACGTGAGGTGGTAGGAGTAATGGCTGATTTCTATCAAAAATCTTTACACAGTCCTATAAAACCGTTGGCTTTAATTGAGCCGATGTTTTACAATAATCGCACATTGCATATCGCCCTTAAACCACAAACTGCCGGCGGCAAAGAATGGAAAACCGCTATTACCAGCATGGAGCAGACCTGGAAAGAACTGTATCCCGATGATGAGTTTAGCTATGCTTTTTTTGATGAAAATATTGCAAAGTTTTATGAAAGTGAGCAACAAACATCAACACTGCTATCATGGGCAACAGGATTATCGATATTAATAAGCTGCTTAGGCTTACTCGGGTTGGCTATGTACACCACGGGCCTTCGCACCAAGGAAATAGGCGTACGCAAGGTTTTAGGAGCAACGGTAACGCAAATAGTAACCCTGCTATCAACAGAATTGATATGGCTTATTGCGTTAGCTTTTATTCTTGTAACGCCGATTGCCTACTACGCCATGCACAAGTGGATGGAGAACTTCGCCGACCGTACAAGTATCAGCTGGTGGATATTTGCATTGAGTGGTATCGGCATGCTCTTAATAGCGTTATTTACGCTTAGTTTCCAAACCATAAAGGCAGCAATAGCGAACCCAGTGCGTAGTTTAAGAAGCGAATAAGGCTGGAGATTAAAGATTAGCAAGTTCTGTTACTTGATTTAGAATTTACTTTTTAGGATTTAGAATTTAAACAAAAAGCGATGAGTCTTCACTCATCGCTTTTTGTTTAGTTAAGATATGTTAAAAGTTTACCAATTAACATTTTATGTGCGGATATTGCGGGTATAAAATCCTGTCATGATATGTTGAAGAACTACTTCAAAACTGCTTGGAGAAACCTTACCCAAAACAAAGTATCGTCAATCATAAACATAAGCGGGCTGGCCATTGGCATGGCGGTAAGTTTTATGTTGTTGCTCTATGTATATAATGAGTTCAGTTTTGACAAGTATCACCCTAATGATAGCCGCCTGTACCAGGTATTCAAAAATCAACCGAGAAATGGTGAGATAAAAACTAAGGATATTTTACCGAGGCCTCTCGCAGAAACACTTATAAAAGATTTTCCCGAAGTAGAAGAAACAGCACGTACCAGCGAAACCATGAGCGCGGTAATAGGCATGGGAAGCAAAGCGCTAAAAGTGCAGGTAATAGCCGCCGATCCGGCTTTTTTGCAATTGTTCAAGTTTGATTTCTTAAGCGGCAGCAAACGTTCTGCGCTAAATGATGCGTCATCTATTGTACTTACAGAATCTACCGCTAAAGCATTATTCGGGAGCAATAATCCTGTGGGCCAGGTGTTGAAATACAACAATAATTTCCCACTTAAAATAACCGCCGTAATAAAAGACCACCCACAAAACTCAAGCTTTTCATTCAAGGTTTTGATCCCATGGGATGGTTTTATGAACCAGCAGCCCTGGTTAAAAGAAATTGGTTGGGATAATTATGCCTTTCACACCTTTGTATTGCTTAAGCAAGGTGCAAATGTGCAATCGGTCAACAATAAAGTACATGACCTTATTGGAAATTATCTCCCTGCTGATAAAGAAATAAAGCTTTTCGTGTACCCTTTTAGTAAACTTCATCTTTATGGCGAATTTAAAGCCGGCGTAAGCGCCGGTGGCAATATCGAATATGTGCGTCTATTCCTGATACTGGCTGTAGGGATACTGCTGATAGCCTGCATCAACTTCATGAACCTCTCAACCGCACGGTCTGAAAAACGGGCGAGGGAGGTAGGTATCCGTAAGGCAATAGGAGCAAGGCGCTTGTCTCTGGTAAAGCAATTCATGTCAGAGTCGGTCTTAATGGCTTTGGTGGCATTTGGTATTGCCTTGATTCTGATGATTGTATTGCTGCCACTTTTCAGGCAGATGATGCATATTCAGTTAAGCCTGCCTTATAACAACTTGTGGGCATGGGCGCTGGCGTTAGACATTACATTATTTACGGGTTTGGTATCCGGCTGCTATCCGGCATTATTTCTATCCTCATTTAATCCTGTAAAAGTTTTAAAAGGGCAAACTGGCTTATCAAAGGGCACCATACGTCCGCGGCAGGTTTTAGTGGTATTGCAGTTTACTTTTACAGTGAGCCTTATATTAGGAAGCATCTTTA
The DNA here is from genome assembly GCA_016763755.1 of Mucilaginibacter sp. GTDB lineage: Bacteria > Bacteroidota > Bacteroidia > Sphingobacteriales > Sphingobacteriaceae > Mucilaginibacter. The sequence continues at coordinate 499 of JAESTD010000133.1, read as the reverse complement.
TTTACAAACAGCTCGCTTACATTGGCGAAAGACCTGTTGGCTATACCCGCAACGGTTTAATCGAAATGCCATCAGACGGGGCTTTATACGATAAATTTGAAAGCTTCAGACGCGATGCAATTGACGCAGGCGCCATTACAGAAGGTGCAGCTACTTCAGAGCCTATCACGCTTTTAAACAGCGCCTCATGGAAAAACTATTGGCCTGGCCAGTTACCGGGCGAAGATAAAATACCGATTGATGCCATTGGGGTAACTTATCATTTTATCGACACCTACCAGCTTAAATTGACCGAGGGCCGTGATCTTGATATGAGCCGACCATCCGACAGCACAGCGATAATACTTAATGAAGCGGCCGTGAAACTGATGCGCCTTAAAGACCCCATAGGCACGAAGGTTAAATGGATGGATATTGACCGCACAGTAATAGGAGTAGTGAAAGATTTTGTTTGGGGATCACCGTATGAGCCTGTTAAACCAACCATTATTGGTTTTGT
>JAESTD010000132.1 GCA_016763755.1 Mucilaginibacter sp. | reverse complement strand
TGGATTTAAACCAACTACAAAAACAACTGTAACTGGTATTGAAATGTTCAGAAAAGAACTTGATAAAGCAGAAGCTGGTGACAACTGTGGGGTATTATTAAGAGGTATCAAAAAAGATGAAGTTGAAAGAGGACAAGTTCTTGCTAAACCAGGAACAATCACTCCACATACTAAATTTGAAGCAGAAGTTTATGCATTAACAAAAGAAGAAGGTGGAAGACATAAACCATTCTTTAATGGATATAGACCACAATTTTATATTAGAACAACTGACGTAACTGGAAGCATTACTTTACCAGAGGGTGTAGAAATGGTTATGCCAGGTGATAATGTTACAATTACAGTAAAATTGATCAACGCTATCGCAATGGAAAAAGGTCTGCGTTTCGCTATCCGTGAAGGTGGTAGAACCGTAGGTGCTGGTCAGGTAACTGAAATATTAGCATAATCCAAATACCCTTAATCGGGTAGCTAACGGTTAATTTTTGTGTAAAGTACCGGGGCAATTGTCTCGGTACTTTATTCACAATAAGCAAAACATATAAATTTCTGGTAACAGGGGTTTACATACACGGGAATAGTTCAATGGTAGAATAGAGGTCTCCAAAACCTTTGATCAGGGTTCGAATCCTTGTTCCCGTGCTTTAAGCGAACAAATAAAATGGCAGGCGTAGCTGAATATATTAAAGAATCATACATCGAGTTGACCGAGAAAGTAACCTGGCCAACCTGGAGAGAGCTGCAAAGCAGCGCTGTATTGGTATTGGTTGCGGCATTAATTATTGCCATGGTTATTTTTGGTATGGACCAGATAATCGGTTATTTGCTTAATCAGTTTTATACTTCACTAACCTAATTATAAGTTTAAGTAGATGAGTGATCAATTAAAATGGTACGTAGTTAGGGCTATTAGTGGTAAAGAAAAGAAGGTAAAACAATATATAGATGCGGAAATAAGCAGGTTGGGTATCACTCACCTTGTGCCGCAGGTTTTAATACCTACTGAGAAATATTACCAGATGCGTGATGGAAAGAAGATCGCTAAAGAGCGTAACTACTTTCCTGGATATGTATTATTGGAAGCAGCGTTGGATGGTGAGCTTGAGCACGTTATCAAGAATATCAACAGCGTTATTGGCTTTTTGGGCGATAAGGCAGGTAATGCCATCCCACTACGCCAGGCTGAGGTTAACCGCATTTTAGGTAAGGTTGACGAGATGACTACCCAGGCCGAAACAATGAATGTGCCTTATTACGTTGGCGAGAACGTTAAAGTAATGGATGGCCCTTTCAATGGTTTCAGTGGTGTTATTGAAGAAGTTAACGAAGAGAAAAAGAAACTGAAAGTAATGGTAAAGATATTCGGGCGCCGTACGCCGCTTGAATTGAATTACATGCAGGTAGAGAAAGAATAGGTTTAGTGATTAGAGAATGGTTGATTAAGTGAGTAGTTGCCATCTCTTTAAAAAACTAATCAATAAAATACATAATCGAGGGTTGAATAAAAGGCGGGTAACCACTCTCCATTCACACAATCAACCACTCGCAAGATCTTAAATGTTACTTAGCTTCCACTTACTAACATTGAGTTATAATAAAGTAAATTAAAAATGGCAAAAGAAGTCGGTGCGTTAGTAAAACTACAAGTAAAAGGCGGCGCTGCAAATCCATCTCCACCAATTGGCCCTGCATTAGGTGCTAAAGGTGTGAACATTATGGAGTTTTGCAAGCAGTTTAATGCACGTACCCAGGATCGTCCTGGTAAAGTGTTACCTGTGGTTATTACTGTGTACGTAGACAAGTCATTCGATTTTATCATCAAAACTCCACCGGTTGCAATCCAACTGTTGGAAGTTACTGGTTTAAAAAGTGGTTCAGCAGAACCTAACCGTAAAAAAGTTGCCAGTGTAAACCGGGATCAGGTTGAGACCATAGCAAAAGATAAAATGACTGATTTGAATGCTTTCACAGTAGAATCAGCCATGAAAATGGTGGCAGGTACTGCCCGCAGTATGGGAATTACCGTTAGCGGTACAGCTCCCTGGAATAATTAATTTATACAAATCAGTTTAAGACAGTGGCAAGATTAACAAAAAATCAAAAAGCGGCACTCTCCAAAATTGAGGCGAACAAAACTTACACATTGCAAGATGCGTCAGCTTTGGTAAAGGAACTAACCAATACCAAGTTTGATTCATCAGTAGATATTGATGTACGTTTGGGTGTTGACCCACGTAAAGCCAATCAAATGGTACGTGGTATTGCAACCCTTCCTCATGGAACCGGTAAAACTGTACGCGTTTTGGTGCTTTGTACTCCCGATAAGGAACAAGAAGCAAAAGACGCAGGCGCAGATTTCGTAGGTTTGGATGATTATATTGCCAAGATTGAAGGCGGTTGGACTGATGTTGATATTATCATCACTATGCCAAGTGTTATGGCTAAAGTAGGACGTTTGGGCCGTGTTTTAGGTCCGCGTAACTTAATGCCTAACCCTAAATCAGGTACAGTTACTACAGAAGTAGGTAAAGCTGTAACTGAGGTAAAAGGTGGTAAAATTGACTTCAAGGTTGATAAAACCGGTATCATCCACACTTCAATAGGAAAAGCATCTTTCTCTGCAGATAAAATTTATGAGAATGCATTAGAAGTATTGCAGGTTATCTCTAAATTAAAACCTTCAGCAGCAAAGGGCACATACTTCAAGAGTATACACATCTCTTCAACAATGTCGCCAGGAATTACAATTGAAACTAAATCAGTAGCGGGGATCTAATCATGAATAAAGAAGAAAAACACGACCTTGTTCTTGCCCTTACTGAGCAGATCAAAGAGTATGGTAACTTTTATATTACCGATACAGCTGATCTTACGGTTGCAAAAGTAAATTCAATCCGTCGTCAGTGCTTTGAAAATGAGATCACCATGCAAGTAGCTAAAAATAGCTTGATCAAAAAAGCTATGGAAGCTGCAGGTGGCGATTTCGCTGGAATTTATGATGTGCTTAAAGGTTCTTCATCAATCCTTTTCTCTAAATCAGCAACAGCTCCGGCTAAGTTGATCAAGAAATTGAGAAAAGCAGGTGACAAACCGGTTTTAAAAGCAGCTTATATTGACTCAGCTATTTTCATCGGCGACAATCAGTTAGATACCTTAACTAAGCTTAAATCTAAGGAACAACTGATAGGCGAGATCGTTGGCTTACTGCAATCACCGGCTAAGAACGTTGTTTCTGCTCTACAATCAGGCGGAAGCATTATTGCAGGTGTTGTAAAAACATTACAAGAAAGAGGTTAATCCAAACACCTTTAAAAGTTTGGACATTAAAAAACAAAGTATTTAAAAGTAAAAATTTAAAATAAAATGGCAGATTTAAAAGCCTTTGCTGAACAGTTGGTTAACTTAACAGTAAAAGAAGTAAACGAATTAGCTCAAATCTTAAAAGACGAGTATGGCATTGAGCCAGCTGCTGCAGCTGTTGCTGTTGCTGCTCCTGCAGGTGATGGCGGTGACGCTGCTCCAGCTGCTGCTGAGCAAACTGCATTTGACGTAATCCTGAAAGAAGCAGGTGGTCAGAAATTAGCAGTTGTTAAATTGGTAAAAGACTTAACTGGTCTTGGTCTTAAAGAAGCTAAAGATTTAGTAGACGGCGCTCCAAAAGAATTGAAAGCTGGCGTTTCTAAAGAAGAAGCTGAATCTCTGAAAAAACAATTAGAGGAAGCCGGAGCAGTAGTTGAGGTTAAATAATTTAACCCTCCGCACAAAATAGCATCAGACTCCGACCATTTTTGGTCGGGGTCTATTGCTGTTTATATACGTCATTAATATAGAGGGTTGTGGTTGGTGGTTTATCCCTTCCCTTAACGTACAGTAGCACAGGCTTCTGGGTTACTAAAAGCCGCATACAAAACAGGTTTAATAAATTAAAATTATAACACCTTGGCAAACGATAATAACCAAAGAGTAAACTTTGCAACCAGCAGAAAGGTACTTGATTACCCGGATTTCCTGGACGTACAGTTACAATCTTTCCAGGAATTTTTTCAATTAGAAACAACTTCAGACAACCGCCACAAAGAGGGCCTGTTTAAAGTATTCGCAGAAAACTTTCCTATCTCAGATTCAAGGAACATCTTTGTTTTAGAGTTTCTTGACTATTTTATTGATCCGCCTCGTTATGATATACGCGAGTGTATTGAGCGTGGATTAACTTACAGTGTGCCATTAAAAGCAAAACTTCGCCTTAGCTGTAACGATGCCGAGCACGAAGATTTTGAAACAATTGTACAGGACGTATATCTGGGTACCATCCCATACATGACGCCTAAAGGTACATTTGTTATCAATGGTGCCGAGCGTGTAATTGTATCGCAGCTGCACCGCTCACCAGGTGTGTTCTTTGGCCAAAGCCGCCACACCAACGGTACAAAACTATACTCTGCCCGTGTTATCCCTTTCAAAGGTTCATGGATCGAGTTTGCTACAGACGTTAACAACGTGATGTATGCTTACATTGACCGTAAAAAGAAATTCCCGGTTACTACGCTTCTTCGCGCTATCGGCTATGACTCTGATAAAGATATCTTAGAGTTATTTGAGCTTGCAGACGAAGTTAAAGTAAGCAAATCTGGCCTTAAGAAATTTATTGGTCGTAAGCTTGCTGCAAGGGTGCTTAAAAAATGGGTTGAAGACTTCGTAGATGAAGATACCGGTGAGGTGGTTTCTATCGACCGTAACGAGATCATCCTTGAGCGCGAAACCGTATTGGAAGATGACCATATCGATATGATCATTGATGCTGGTGTTAAAACCATCATCCTTAACAAAGAGGATGCGGCTACCAGCGGTGATTATACCATTATATACAATACTTTACAAAAAGATACTTCAAACTCAGAGAAAGAAGCGGTTGAGCACATCTACCGCCAGTTGCGTAACGCAGAACCACCTGATGAGGAAACCGCTCGCGGTATCATTGACAGATTGTTCTTCTCTGATAAAAGATATGACCTGGGTGATGTAGGTCGTTACCGCATCAACCGTAAACTGAAGTTGGATACTTCTGACGAGATCAAAGTATTAACCAAGCAGGACATCATCGCGATCGTTAAATATTTGATCAAGCTTATCAACTCAAAAGCTGAGGTGGATGATATTGACCACTTATCAAACCGTCGTGTACGTACTGTTGGTGAGCAGCTTTACGCTCAGTTTGGTGTAGGTTTAGCGCGTATGGCACGTACCATCCGCGAGCGTATGAACATCCGTGACAACGAAGTGTTCACACCGACAGATCTGATCAACGCGCGTACACTGTCATCAGTTATCAACTCGTTCTTCGGTACCAACCAGCTTTCACAGTTCATGGACCAAACCAATCCACTGGCAGAGATCACGCACAAGCGTCGTCTGTCAGCCCTTGGGCCAGGTGGTCTGTCACGTGAGCGTGCAGGTTTCGAGGTTCGTGACGTTCACTACACCCACTACGGTAGGTTATGTACCATTGAGACTCCTGAGGGCCCGAACATCGGTCTGATCTCGTCTCTATGTGTTCACGCTAAGATCAACAACTTAGGCTTTACCGAAACACCGTACAAACGCGTGGTTGATGGTAAAGTACAAGTGCAGGAGCCGGTTATTTACCTGTCTGCAGAAGATGAAGACGGTAAAACTATCGGCCAGGCAAACGCAGTATATGATGACAAAGGTGAATTTGCTACTCCACGTGTAAAAGCACGTTACGAGGGTGACTTCCCGGTTATCGAGCCTGAGAGATTGGATTTGATGGACATTGCTCCAAACCAGATCACGTCTATCGCTGCATCGTTAATTCCGTTCTTAGAGCACGATGACGCTAACCGTGCATTGATGGGATCAAACATGCAACGCCAGGCCGTGCCACTTTTACGCCCTGAGGCGCCTATTGTAGGTACCGGTTTGGAAGGCCGTGTAGCAAAAGACTCTCGTACCCTTATCAATGCCGAAGGCAATGGTGTGGTAGAGTATGTTGATGCTAACCAGATAACAATAAAATATGACCGTAACGAGCTTGACCGTTTAATTTCATTTGACGGTGATAGCAGAACTTACTTGTTAACCAAGTTTAAAAAGACCAACCAAAGCACCACCATCAACCTTAAGCCGATTGTTAAAAAAGGCCAGAGAGTTGAAAAAGGTCAGGTTCTTTGTGAAGGTTACGCAACTCAGGATGGTGAGCTTGCTCTTGGCCGTAACCTTAAAGTGGCATTCATGCCTTGGCAAGGTTATAACTTTGAGGATGCGATCGTTATTTCTGAGCGCGTAGTATCACAGGATATCTTTACTTCAATTCACGTTGAGGAGTTTGAGTTAGAGGTTCGTGATACCAAACGCGGTGAAGAGGAATTGACACCGGATATCCCTAACGTATCAGAAGAAGCTACTAAAGACCTTGACGAGAACGGTATCATCCGTATCGGTGCCGAGGTTAAAGAAGGCGACATCCTGATAGGTAAGATCACTCCAAAAGGTGAGTCAGATCCTTCACCGGAAGAGAAATTATTACGTGCCATATTTGGTGACAAAGCAGGTGATGTTAAGGATGCATCTTTAAAAACTCCGCCGTCAATTGCGGGTGTTGTTATTGATACCAAACTTTTCAGCCGTGCCAAAAAGACCACCAAATCTGAAGAGAAAGCACAAATTGAGAAACTTGATGCTAAACACGAAAAAGCGATCAGAGAACTTAAAGCTACTTTAGTTGATAAGTTGTTTGAAATAGTAAATGGTAAAACCTCACAAGGTGTTTACAACGTTTACAAAGAGCTATTCGTTGCTAAAGGCGTTAAGTTCACTCAGAAAATATTAGCCGAACTGAACTACGAAAGCATCAACCCAACTAAATGGACAACTGATGACGACAAAAACGACCAGATAAAGCAATTACTTCATAACTACGGTATTAAAGTAAATGAGGAATTGGGTGCTTACCGTCGTGATAAGTTTGCTATCAGCGTGGGTGATGAGCTACCATCAGGTATCGTACAGATGGCTAAAGTTTACATCGCTAAGAAACGTAAACTTAAAGTAGGTGATAAAATGGCGGGCCGCCACGGTAACAAAGGTATCGTAGCACGTATTGTACGTGACGAGGATATGCCTTTCTTAGAAGATGGTACCCCGGTTGATATCGTGTTGAACCCACTGGGTGTACCTTCACGTATGAACTTGGGCCAGATCTATGAGACCGTATTAGGTTGGGCTGGTAAAGAGCTGGGTATGAAATTCGCTACTCCTATTTTCGATGGTGCAAGCCATAGCGAGGTAGAAGAGTGGATAGCTAAAGCTAAGTTACCGGAGTCGGGCCGTACATACTTGTACAACGGCTTAACCGGCGACCGTTTTGACCAGCAAACCACTGTAGGTATTATCTACATGCTTAAACTGGGCCACATGGTTGATGATAAGATGCACGCCCGATCGATCGGACCGTACTCACTTATCACACAACAGCCGCTGGGTGGTAAAGCTCAGTTTGGTGGTCAGCGTTTTGGTGAGATGGAGGTTTGGGCATTGGAAGCATTCGGTGCAGCAAACATACTACAGGAGATACTTACCGTTAAGTCGGATGATGTTATCGGCCGTGCCAAAACATACGAAGCTATTGTTAAAGGCGAGAACCTGCCAACACCATCAGTACCGGAATCATTCAACGTATTGGTTCACGAGCTAAGAGGTTTAGGTTTGGATATCACTTTAGAATAAGTATAAAGCTTAAAGTTGAAGGTTTAAAGCACAAGCTACCTTCAACTTTTCACCTTTAACTTTCAACTTTAAAATAAAGGAGACTATGTCTTACAAAAAGGATAATAAAATCAAAAGTAACTTCACCACCATTACCATCAGTCTGGCCTCTCCGGAGTCTATCCTGGAGCGTTCAAGCGGTGAAGTTTTAAAGCCGGAGACCATCAACTACCGTACTTACAAACCTGAGCGTGATGGTTTGTTCTGCGAGCGTATTTTTGGTCCGGTTAAAGATTACGAATGTCATTGCGGTAAATACAAACGTATCCGTTACAAGGGTATCGTGTGTGACCGTTGTGGTGTTGAGGTAACTGAGAAAAAAGTACGTCGTGAACGTATGGGCCACATCAACTTAGTGGTTCCTGTTGCGCACATCTGGTACTTCCGCTCGTTACCAAACAAAATTGGTTACCTGCTGGGCTTACCAACCAAAAAGCTTGATCTGATCATTTATTATGAGAGATACGTAGTTATACAGCCGGGTGTTAAAGAAGTTGACGGAATCTCTAAAATGGATTTCTTAACTGAAGAAGAATACCTGGATATACTGGATACTTTACCAAAAGAAAACCAGTACCTGGATGACAAAGACCCGCAAAAATTTGTGGCTAAAATGGGTGCCGAAGCGCTTGAAGAATTATTAAGACGTATTGATCTTGATGAGCTTTCATACAACCTGCGCCACCAGGCAGCTAACGAAACTTCACAACAACGTAAAAACGAAGCGTTAAAACGTCTTCAGGTTGTTGAGGCGTTCCGTGGTTCAAAAACACGTATCGAGAATAACCCTGAGTGGATGATCGTTAAGATCGTTCCGGTTATCCCGCCAGAATTACGCCCGTTAGTACCATTGGAAGGTGGCCGTTTCGCTACTTCCGATCCAAATGACCTTTACCGCCGCGTAATTATCCGTAACAACCGTTTAAAACGTTTGATCGAGATAAAAGCACCAGAGGTAATTTTACGTAACGAAAAACGTATGCTGCAGGAAGCTGTGGATTCGTTATTCGATAACTCACGTAAAGTTAACGCGGTTAAAACTGAAGGTAACCGTGCTTTGAAATCACTTTCAGACATCCTGAAAGGTAAACAAGGCCGTTTCCGTCAGAACCTATTGGGTAAACGTGTTGACTACTCTGCACGTTCGGTAATTGTTGTAGGCCCTAACTTGAAACTGCATGAGTGTGGTTTACCAAAAGATATGGCTGCTGAGCTGTTTAAACCATTCATCATCCGCAAAATGATTGAGCGTGGTGTGGTTAAAACGGTAAAATCTGCAAAGAAAATAGTTGACCGCAAAGATCCATTAGTTTGGGATATATTAGAGAACGTACTTAAAGGTCACCCAGTGTTACTTAACCGTGCGCCTACGCTGCACAGGTTGGGTATCCAGGCTTTCCAGCCTAAACTGGTTGAAGGTAAAGCTATCCAGCTGCACCCATTAACCTGTACCGCGTTCAACGCCGACTTTGACGGTGACCAGATGGCTGTGCACGTACCACTTGGTAACGCAGCAATTTTGGAAGCCCAGGTGTTAATGCTTGCGTCACACAACATCCTTAACCCGGCTAATGGTACGCCAATTACAGTACCATCGCAGGACATGGTGCTTGGTTTGTACTACATAACCAAAGGCCGTAAAACTGATGAGACCCGCGTTGTTAAAGGACAAGGTTTATCTTTCTACTCTGCAGAAGAGGTGATCATTGCTTACAACGAGAAGCAATTAGACCTGCATGCGTTTATCAAAGTTAAAGGCCGTGTGAAAGAGCGCGATGGCAGCATCGTTACTAAATTAATTGAAACTACTGTAGGCCGCGTGTTATTTAACCAACACGTACCTGAAGAAGTAGGTTACATAAATGAGTTGTTGACCAAAAAATCACTTCGTGATATTATTGGTGAGGTAGTGAAAACTACCGGTATGGCACGTGCAGCACAGTTCTTGGATGATATCAAAGAATTAGGCTTCCAGATGGCATTCCGCGGTGGTCTTTCATTTAACCTTAAAGACATCAACATCCCTGAGCAAAAAGTTAAACTGATCGAGCAAGCTTCAAAAGAAGTTGAGGAAGTGATGAATAACTACAACATGGGTTTCATTACTAACAATGAGCGTTACAACCAGATCATCGATATCTGGACACGTATCAATAATCGCTTAACTGCGAACGTAATGGATATCCTCAGCAACGATAACCAGGGCTTCAACTCTGTTTACATGATGCTTGACTCAGGTGCTCGTGGTTCTAAAGAGCAGATCCGTCAGCTTGCAGGTATGCGTGGTTTGATGGCTAAGCCTCAGAAATCAGGTTCAGGTGGTGAAATCATTGAAAACCCTATCCTTTCAAACTTTAAGGAAGGTTTGTCGGTATTAGAGTACTTCATTTCTACCCACGGTGCGCGTAAAGGTTTGGCGGATACGGCGTTGAAAACAGCGGATGCTGGTTACTTAACCCGTCGTTTACATGACGTTGCGCAGGACATGATAGTAGGTGAAGTTGATTGTGGTACACTACGTGGTATCTACACAACTGCACTGAAAGATAATGAAGATATTGTTGAGCCATTATACGACCGTATCTTAGGCCGTACAACCCTGCATGATGTTCATGACCCTATCACTAATGAGCTGTTAGTAGCAGCTGGTCAGGATATTACTGAAGAGATCGCTAAAAACATAGAGAACTCTCCGCTTGAAGGTGTTGAGATACGTTCAGTGTTAACATGCGAAAGCAAGCGTGGTGTATGTTCATTATGTTATGGCCGTAACCTTGCAAGCGGTAAACGCGTGCAAATGGGCGAGGCTGTAGGTGTAATTGCAGCACAGTCTATCGGTGAGCCGGGTACACAGTTAACACTTCGTACCTTCCACGTCGGTGGTACTGCATCAAACATCGCGGCTGAGTCTCAGATAAATGCGAAATTTGATGGTGTTATCGAGTTTGAGAACGTACGTACAGTTAGCTACGAAACTGCCGAGGATGGCGCTGTTGATGTGGTATTAGGCCGTTCAGGCGAGTTCCGTATCATCGAGGCAGGTACCAACAAGGTAATTGTAACTAACAACATCCCTTACGGTTCATACCTGTACATTAAGGACGGTGCTACCGTTGCAAAAGGCGATCGTATCTGTTCATGGGATCCGTACAATGCGGTAATTATCTCTGAGTTTGCAGGTATCGCTCAGTTCGAGTCGGTATTGGAAGGTGTAACTTTCCGTGAGGAGAGCGACGAGCAAACCGGTCACCGTGAGAAAGTAATTATTGATACAAGGGATAAAACTAAAAACCCTTCTATCCAGATAGTAGATAACAAAGGTAATGTTGTTAAAGGTTACAACATCCCGGTAGGCGCCCACATCTCTGTTGATGAAGGCGACAAACTACAAACAGGCCAGGTTATTGCTAAAATTCCTCGTTCAACCGGTAAAACGCGAGATATTACGGGTGGTCTTCCACGTGTAACCGAGTTATTTGAAGCACGTAACCCATCAAACCCTGCTGTAGTAACCGAGATTGACGGTGTGGTAACTTTAGGTGGTGTTAAACGTGGTAACCGCGAGATCACTATCGAAAGTAAAGATGGCCAGGTTAAAAAATATCTGGTACCACTTTCAAAACACATCCTTGTACAGGATAATGACTTTGTTAAAGCTGGTATGCCATTGTCTGATGGTTCTATCTCTCCGGCAGATATCCTTGCAATTAAAGGCCCTGCTGCCGTGCAAGAGTACCTGGTTAACGGTATCCAAGAGGTTTACCGCTTACAGGGTGTGAAAATCAACGATAAGCACTTTGAGGTTATCGTTCACCAGATGATGCAGAAAGTGGCTATTGAGGATGCAGGTGATACCCGTTTCCTTGAGCGCGAAGCTGTTGATAGCTGGGATTTCATGACCGAGAACGACGATATCTACGACAAGAAAGTTGTTGTTGAGCCGGGTGATTCTTCAAGCCTGAAAGCTGGTCAGATCATTTCATTGCGTAAACTGAGAGACGAAAACTCAATGTTGAAACGCCGTGACCTGAAACTGGTTGAAGTAAGGGATGCAATTCCTGCAACTTCGAGCCCAATGCTTCAAGGTATTACAAGAGCATCATTAGGTACCAAATCGTTCATCTCAGCGGCATCGTTCCAGGAAACTACAAAAGTACTCAACGAAGCAGCTATCGCCGGTAAACGCGATAACATGCTGGGTCTGAAAGAGAACGTTATTGTTGGTCACTTAATTCCGTCAGGAACTGGTATGCGCGATTATGAAAATATCCGCGTAGGTTCTCAGGAAGAGTTTGACCGCCTGATGGCCTCTAAAACTGAGGAAGTAGAAGCTTAATCAGATTTTTTTTAAATACTTTAGCAAAGCCTTCTGTGAAAACGGAAGGCTTTGCTTTTTTTAACTAATTTTATCGCCATGGAAGAACAAAACGAAAACCAAATAAATATTGAGCTGAGCGAAGAAATGGCAGAAGGGATTTACTCAAATCTAGCCATCATCACGCATTCAAGCTCGGAATTTGTTGTCGATTTTATTCGCGTTATGCCGGGCGTTCCAAAAGCGAAGGTAAAATCGCGTGTTGTGCTCACCCCCGAGCACGCCAAGCGCTTACTAACTGCGTTACAAGATAACATTGAGCGCTACGAAGATGCAAACGGCCGCATCAAAATACAAAACGACCCACCGGCCTTCCCCATGAATTTTGGCGGACAAATGGGGCAGGCGTAGTTAGTTAATTGGAGATTGGTTAATTAGTTGATTAGGTTATCATCGCTCCCAAAGCAATGACCTAATGACACAATGACCCAATGACTCAATGACCAATCAAATGAATAAAGATTCAAAAATATATATAGCCGGTCACCGCGGTATGGTGGGTTCGGCCATTATGCGTAAGCTACAGCAGGAAGGTTTTACCAATCTGCTTACCCGCACTTCTGCCGAACTTGATTTGCGCAACCAGCAAGCCGTTGCCGATTTTTTTGCTGAAGAAAAGCCGGAATACGTTTTTTTGGCGGCTGCCAAAGTAGGTGGCATTGTGGCCAATAACACCTACCGCGCAGAGTTTCTGTTTGATAATCTTCAGATCCAGAATAATATCATCAATTCATCGTATGTAAATGGCGTTTCTAAGCTGATGTTCCTGGGGTCGAGCTGTATTTACCCAAAAATGGCGCCGCAGCCATTAAATGAAGATGCGCTGCTAACCGGTTTGCTGGAACCAACCAACGAGCCTTATGCCATTGCCAAAATAGCAGGTATTAAAATGTGCGATGCATATCGCGCGCAATACGGCTGTAATTATATTTCGGTGATGCCTACCAATCTTTACGGGTACAATGATAACTATCACCCACAAAATTCGCACGTGTTGCCGGCGCTTATCCGCCGTTTTCATGAGGCGAAAGAGCAGGGGGCGGCAACGGTTACCATATGGGGCAGTGGTTCTCCGTTGAGGGAATTCTTATTTGCCGATGATCTCGCCGAGGCTTGTTACTACCTAATGCAGAATTATGACGAAGAAGGATTTATTAATATAGGCAGCGGTAAAGAGATCACGATAAAAGACCTGGCTATCCTCATCAAAGATATTGTTGGCTATACCGGTAACCTTGAGTTTGATACTACCAAGCCTGATGGTACACCACGCAAGCTGATGGATGTATCAAAACTGGCAGAAAAAGGGTGGACTTATAAAACCGAACTGGCCGATGGTATTAAATTAGCCTACGCCGATTTTTTGAATAAACACGAAGGATAAAAAAGCTGTTATAATTTATGAGTAAAGTTTTAGTATTTGGAGCTTCAGGGCAATTGGGCCAATGCCTTAAAACGGTGGTTGAAGAAAACAGTCTGCAAGGCTACATTTTTCCGGAAGAGGGAACTGCCAATATATTGGATACAAAGTCTCTCGAACAGCTTTTTGTAACTCACAACCCAACGCATTGCATCAACTGCGCGGCTTATACTGCCGTTGACAAAGCCGAAACCGACCAGGAAACTGCCTTCGCCGTGAACAAAACCGGTGTGGAGAACCTGGCCGACCTTTGTAATTCGTACGACGCCGTATTGATCCATATCTCAACAGATTTCGTATTTGGTGGTGATGGGAATGTCCCACTTACCGAACAAAGCGCTGCCGCACCTGTAAGCGTATACGGACAAACTAAATTGGATGGCGAATTAATCATCCCAACGGTATTGAATAAGTATTTCATCATTCGTACCGGGTGGCTGTATTCCGAATATGGCAACAATTTCGTAAAAACCATCTTACGCATCGGTAAAGAACGCGGCGAAATTAAAGTAATAAACGACCAAACCGGCACGCCAACTTACGCTATGGATCTGGCAGAGACCATTACTGCCATTATCACATCAGGCATTACCAAATTCGGGCTTTACCATTATGCCAACGAGGGAGATACTACCTGGTTTGGTTTTGCAAGCGCCATACATGAAATTGCCGGCACAGGCATAAAAGTGCTGCCTATCCCCACAACCGAATACCCAACTCCGGCCCGGCGCCCAGTGTATTCGGTAATGGATAAATCAAAAATAAAACAGACTTTTAATTTCAAGATTCCACAATGGCAGGATAGTTTAAAGGTTTGTGTCAGCAAACTGGAAAGCTAAAGGAGCCATTAAATAATCACTCATTCACCAAAACACACATTCACACATTACCACATGAAAGGTATCATTTTAGCAGGCGGATCTGGCACAAGGCTTTATCCAATAACCAAAGCCATTAGTAAACAACTGATGCCTATTTATGATAAACCGATGATCTATTACCCGCTGTCGGTTTTAATGTTGGCAGGTATCTCCGAAATACTGATCATCACAACACCCGAAGACAATGCAGGGTTTAAGCGCCTTTTAGGCAGCGGAGCTGAATTGGGTTGTAAATTTGAGTATGCCGTGCAGGAAAATCCAAATGGACTTGCACAAGCTTTTGTTATAGGGGCTGATTTTGTTGGTACAGATAAGGTAGCGTTGATATTAGGAGATAATATTTTTTACGGATCTGGCTTTAGCAAACTATTGCAGAGCTTTAATAACGTGGATGGTGCTGCTATTTTTGCCTATCCTGTTGCAGACCCCGAGCGTTACGGCGTAGTAGAATTTAATGCCGGTAATAAAGCTATTTCGATAGAGGAAAAACCTCAGCACCCAAAATCGAAGTTCGCTGTTCCCGGCCTGTACTTTTATGATAACAGTGTAATAGATATAGCTAAGAATATAAAGCCATCTCCACGCGGCGAATATGAAATTACTGATGTAAATAAGGTTTACCTTGAAAGAGGTAACCTTCACGTAGGCGTGATGGACAGAGGTACGGCCTGGTTAGATACCGGTACTTTCGATTCACTAAGCGATGCTACCGAATTTGTTCGGGTGATTGAGAAGCGGCAGTCTAAAAAAATCGGATGTATTGAAGAGGTAGCCTATGCTATGGGTTTTATTAATGCAGAACAGCTTCAGTTACTTGCAAATAAATACATCAAAAGCGGTTACGGAGTTTACATACAATCAGTATTAGATAACTCATAGATTTGCATAGCCGCCTTTGTTACGTTTAAAACCATAATTAGCAATACTAACTAATATAAAAGCCTGCTATCGTGATAATAGCAGGCTTTTATTTTGGCCTAAGTTGATAGCTTACATTAGCTTTTAAAAAGTGATTGATGGTTTAAAGAAAGGTCGATCATGTTTTTTGTGATAGCCTGTATTTTGGTTTTATCCTTACCTCCTATACCTAAGAATGAACACCAATTATCTGAAGAGGTGTTAACTACGGTGCCTGATGTTTCTGTTTTCTTAAAGACTATAAATGTACCAATTCCCGGTTTGTTGTACGGGTTTAATGTAAAATCGAAGGCTACGAGTTCAGTTTTATAAAAATTCAGTTTATCATTGTCAATTTCTGGTATTTCTGTAGAACCGGGTAAGAGTATTTTTTTTACCGGGGCACCGTCTGTTTCAGATGTAGGTAATTTTATAACATCACCATTTTTCAATCCGGTTCCTTTTAATAGCGGAGAGTTTTCTGAAGCAACCTTAAAGCCATCCAATCGGTTAGATAACCTGTCTGCATAGCCGCCGCT
>JAESTD010000131.1 GCA_016763755.1 Mucilaginibacter sp. | reverse complement strand
TTGATATTTTTTGACTGTGTTGCATAAACGCCCCAGGTCATTTAGAACCTGAGCCTGAAACACTTTGTTGCCTAATTTCTGCGCCTTTTCTAATGCCAGTTTAAAGTTCAGTTCCCTCGTTCATATTCATTTCCCTGGAAGCAAGCTTGTGCCAGTAAGTTCAATATTTCCATTTCTTTACTGGCTTTTCCTTCCAAACGAACAAACTCAAGAACTTTGGCGAAACACTCAATGGCTCTTTCAAAATTCCCGGTGCGGAGGCAACATTGACCTAGCAAATCCAGTGAATGTTTTTCATCCCCCACGTGACCCAGTTTGTTAGATAGACTTTGAGCCTCTTCAAGATATTCGATGGCTTTGTCATAAATGCCCAATGAGTGTAATTGCATCCCAAGGGATAAGAGGTTATTTTTTTCGGACTCAACATTCTCCGATTCCCGGGAAGCAGTCAGAGCAGACTCATTCCATTCGATACATTCATCGGTGGGGTGCCTCATGGGCATTAAAATTCGAGCCTCTTTACAAAAATCACCACAAAGTTTGGCGATTTTTGCGTCTTCTGTATTTTTTAAGGCAGACCATTTTTGTCCTGCTTGAATATTAAACCAATCCAGATCAAATAGATTAAGGGCGCTCTCCAAGGCATCTTCATCGCTTTCATACAGGTCATTGGCATCTTTCAGGATATCGAAATAATAAAAAGCCAGGTTTCGATGGGTGAGGATTTTTTCTGACGGCCTGACTTCAGCCTTAATGAGTTTATGAATCAATTGGTGGAAATAATACCTTTTGTTGATAGAATCGTGCTCCACCAGCCCGAGAAACACCAGCCGTCCAAGATGCTCGCCATCCCTGTCTCATACTGGTCGGTATTGGCGATAGTTAGCGAGGCGGCGTTTTCCAGGTTTTGGATATTTTTTTTCAGCCAGTCAGCGTCTTTGGTAGCCTTAAAATAATTGTATGATTCTTCAAGCACTTCCATATTGCCAGTAAGCAAAAACATGTTGGCGTTGGTCTTATTATTTTCGCTGTTCCTGCGGATATGGTACTCGCGCTCGCCGGATGGCTGCACCGAACATGGATTTCTGAATAAACCTTCGGGATCATCCTGCATCAGTTTAAACTGTAGCTCAATCATGCGTTTCACTACATTAATGTCAAGATCTGAAGCAAACGCTAACCTGCCTTTTATCTGAAACTCGTGATCAACATCAGGATAAGAACCTGCGTAAGCTTTGGGGTTTAACGTGCTGATGACATACCCGCTTGAATATGGATAATTTTTAGCCTTGGTTTTCTCAATAACCGATTGCAGCATGGTGCCCCAGTAAAAGCCGGCCAGGGCATTCGCAAGTACTTCGCCGTCTTGTATATTAAGGGTGTAACGGTTGTTAAAGCAATCGCTATGTGGGCGGCATTCTGCTTTGTGTAGTTCAAACTTTTTTGCGTATATATTAACCGTAGTTGTGCCATTTGCTATTGTAGCTGTAACAGAATCGTTTCCCGATAATTTGATAAAGTATGAATTATCTTTCGACAACGCATTTTGAGGTAAAACCCATAATCCGGTATTTGCACAGATTTCGCCTGGCGCCCCGTTCATCGGAAGGATGTACCATTGATCGTTCTCCCGGGTTACCCCAACGCAGGTGCTGGTCTCAAAAGTTAACTGGATAGGTGAGTTGCCGTCTTTATTGCTTACCTGTGTATATCCTTTTACATTTTTAGCGATAGCATTTTTAATATCCTGCAAAATACCCGCTGGTATAAGCTGAGCATGCAACCAGGAACTATTTAATACGAGAAACAGTACTAATGATGATTTTATATAGGTGAGTGCCTTTTGGCGTACATTAATGTTTTTCATGATGTTTAGGATGGATGCTGGTTTAGCGAATATAGATTTTCTTTTTGAGCGCCGAAACATCGGGGTAAGCGTGAATTACAAAACCGGCTATTTTAACTTATTTTTGCGTGAAATTTGAAGGTGAACAACATGGCCGGGAAGGTAATTTATTTTGATGAGCGGGATATTAAAGGGATGGCTTTACCTGATCGTTTTACCTTTCCGTTTTTTTATGAGCCGCATCCGCTTGCTTTGATTGCCACCAGGGAACTCAGGGATTATCTTGAAAGCCAAACCAACCTCGATCATAATTTTGGCCTCGAGAGGGATGCAGAGGGGACGGCCATTGGTAAAATGTTTGGCGTATTGGTGGTGCAGAGTGCCGAAGGGAAATTGGGCTATTTGTCTGCTTTCTCGGGTAAGCTTGCCAACTCTAACGATCATGCTCATTTTGTACCCCCGGTATTTGATATGCTGACCGAAGATGGCTTTTTTCTGAAAGGACAATATATCCTTAACGATATTAACCGCGAGGTTAAAGAGATAGAAGCTGATAAGACTTATACCGCACTGCAGCAGGAACTTAAAAACTTAACCGCAAAAACAGAGAAAGAGTTGGCTGATTTCAAAAATCAATTAAAGGCTAACAAGCAAGATCGCAAGAAACAACGCGAGGTGCAAAAGCAAATCCTCAATCCTGAAGCCTATGCTGATTTTGAGGCTTTGATGGTAAGAAGTAGTCTGCATGATAAGCACCAGCTGAATGTGTTAAGCGCCAACCAACAGGAGCAATCAAATGAACTTCGGAGCCGGATTGCGGTATTTAGTGATAGGGTGGAGGCTTTAAAAAAGCAACGCAGAGAAATGTCGGCGGGTTTACAGCGACAGCTTTTTGAGCAATACGTTTTTTTGAACCAATATGGTGAGACCAAAAGCCTACACGATATTTTCAGCGAAACGGTTTTGGGCGTGCCGTCTGCAGCAGGCGAATGTGCTACGCCTAAACTGTTACAGTATGCTTTTACCCATGGTTATAAACCCTTTGCCATGGCCGAGTTTTGGTGGGGCGCTTCGCCAAAATCGGAGATAAGAGTACACGGTCAATTTTACCCCGCATGCACCGGCAAATGCAAGCCCATTCTCAAACATATGTTGGAAGGTATGGAATTGGATGAAGACCCGCTGCTCATTAATCCAGGCGAAAGTAAGCTGCTGGATATAGTTTATGAGGATGAATACTTTGTAGTCGTAAATAAACCCCACGGACTGTTATCAGTACCCGGCATCAATATTACCGATTCGGTTTATACAAGGTTAAAGCAGCGATTTGAGAATATTGAACCGATGATCATTCACCGTCTGGATATGGCTACGTCCGGCCTGTTGGTTGTTGCCAAAACAAAAGATTCGCACAAACAAATACAACATCAGTTTTTAAAACGTACCGTAACCAAACGATACACTGCTCTGCTCAGTAAAATTATTGAAGCGGAAGAAGGTGAAATAAGCCTCCCATTACGCGGTGACCCAGACGATAGGCCACGACAGTTGGTTTGTTTTGAGCACGGCAAAAAAGCTGTTACACGTTATAAAGTTGTGGAATATAAGGATGGGCAAACAAAAATTCATTTCTGGCCACTAACCGGCCGCACGCACCAACTGCGCATGCATGCAGCCCACGAGCAAGGGCTCAACGCACCCATCGTTGGCGATGACCTGTATGGCACTCCTGCGGATCGCCTATATCTGCATGCCGCTTACCTGGAGTTTACCCATCCTGTATCGGGTGAGAAGATGATCTTTGAGGTTAAAAAAGACTTTTAAGAAGTACATAAACAAGAAGAGCGGGTCAACCGACTCGCTCTTCTTGTTTATCTTAATAAAATTACCGCCAGCCCAAGCCCGGTGCAACGTGCTCTAAAATTGAAGAGAGTACGTGTACATTGTAGTCAGTCCCAAGCGTATTAGGGATGGTTAACAATACAGTATCGGCTTCTTGTATAGCCTCATCTTTGGCCAGCTCTTCTATCAGCTTATCAGGCTCAGCAGCATAACTGCGACCAAATATTGCGCGCGTATCGCTCTCGATGTAACCTATTTTATCGGTACGGTTGTTTTCGTGCCCAAAGTAATACCTGTCTTGCTCGTTCACCAAAGCAAAGATCGAGCGGCTTACAGAAACGCGTGGTTCGCGCTTGTGCCCGGCTTTTCTCCATGCTTCTTTGTATAACCTTATCTGCTCGGCCTGTTGGATATGAAAAGGCTTACCACCTTCGTCAAATTTTAAGGTAGAGCTTTGTAAATGCATGCCATTTTCTGCAGCCCATATCGCAGTCGCGTTTGATGCAGCGCCCCACCAGATCCGTTCGCGCAGGCCTTCCGAATGCGGTTCTAAACGCAACAATCCGGGCGGGTTTGGGAACATAGGGTTGGGATTTGGCGTAGCAAAGCCTTTGCCATCCAGTTTATTTAAGAACTGCAGCGCTTTATCACGACCCATCTCAGCATCGCTTTGCCCATCGGCAGTTTCATAGCCAAAGTATCGCCAGCCATCTATAACCTGCTCCGGCGATCCTCTGCTGATGCCCAATTGTAATCGCCCGCCCGAGATCAGGTCGGCCGCTCCGGCATCCTCAACCATATAAAGCGGGTTCTCATAACGCATATCGATAACACCGGTACCGATTTCTATTTTGCTGGTTTTAGCACCAATGGCCGATAAAAGCGGAAACGGTGACGCCAACTGAGCTGCAAAATGATGCACACGAAAGTAAGCTCCGTCAATCCCTATCTCTTCAGCTGCAACTGCAAGGTCTATTGACTGTAACAATGTGTCGCTCGCTGTGCGGGCCTGGTACGATGGGTGGTTGGCCCAATGCCCAAACGATAAAAATCCTATCTTTTTCATAAGTTCTTCATGGTTTATATAACCTTATGTAAAGATAAGCATCAAACTTTAAAAATGCATGTTTAAACATCTTTTAATCCAAAATATTGCCTTCTTACGACAAAGGAAAATTGGTTACATCTGATAGGATTTACCTATTAATTCCAATACTGTGTTATAGGCCGACTTTTTATCCATACGGGCCATAAGCCATGCAACAAAGCTGAG
>JAESTD010000130.1 GCA_016763755.1 Mucilaginibacter sp. | reverse complement strand
CTTGATTCTCTTTCTCTACATATTGTTTACTTGTCCTGAAGAGATTGCTTCGTTCCTCG
Organism: Mucilaginibacter sp.; assembly: GCA_016763755.1. Classification (GTDB taxonomy): domain Bacteria; phylum Bacteroidota; class Bacteroidia; order Sphingobacteriales; family Sphingobacteriaceae; genus Mucilaginibacter. Next base: position 11,540 of record JAESTD010000130.1, on the reverse strand, counting down.
CAAAGACGCGTGGGGGAAGGTCTTGACTTTTCCTCTATTTAGTGTTTACTTATCCCGAAGCGATTGCTTCGTTTCTCGCAAAGACGATGGAGAAGTTTGCCTTTCTTCGATCACATAGCGTTTACTTGTTCTAAAGAAATTGCTTCGTTCCTCGCAAAGACGAGTTGAGGAAGACTTATTATGACTCCGTCAATTCTCCTCTTAAGTCCTTCTCTAAACAACGTCTTACTTCTTCGGGGTTTTCAATTTCGCCTAACAAGTACATCATTTTGGTAACGGCGGCTTCAAAGGTCATGTCGAAACCGCTGGCTACACCGATGTCCTTAAGTTGTTTACTGGTTTCATAACGGCCAAGCTCAACCGAGCCTACTTTACATTGCGATATATCCAGTATCACTTTGCCTGAGTTGATAGCGTTTTCGAGCAGGTCAACAAACCATTGGTCGGTGGTGGTATTGCCGGCGCCGAAGGTTTCCATTACAATACCGCGCACATCGGCGGCTAAAACGGATTCTACTACTTTGGGGCCAATGCCGGGGTAAAGTTTTAAAACCGCAACATCGCTTACCATGTGGTTATGGATCTTTAGCGGGCCCTCGCCGGGTTGGCGAATATCGTTAACGCTGAAACGCAGGTGCACACCCGACTCGGCTAATATTGGGTAATTAGGCGAGCGAAAAGCTTCAAATTTTGATGAGTTATATTTAAACGCACGGTTACCACGGAAGAGCTTGTAATCAAAATAGATACAAACCTCAGGTACCCGAGAGCGATCATTCTTTCTGGCTTTGGCTATCTCGATAGCCGTCATCAGGTTCTCTTTTGCATCGGTACGTACCGCGCTGATAGGTAATTGCGATCCTGTAAAAATAACCGGCTTGTTCAGGTTCTGCAGCATAAAGCTGAGGGCAGATGCGGTGTAAGCCATAGTATCAGAGCCATGCAGGATAACAAAGCCGTCAACCTCGTCGTAATTTGCTTCGATAAGCGTAGCCAGTTCACCCCAAATTTCGGGGTTCATGTTTGATGAATCAATGATCTGCTCAAACGAATGGACTTTGATCTTACAATTAAGCTTTTCAAGCTCAGGCACGTTATCCATTATCTGTTCAAAGTTAATGGGCACCAACGCCTTAGTAACAGGGTCGCTCATCATACCGATTGTCCCTCCGGTATAGATGATCAATATTTGGCTCATTTAAGGTTATTTCGGGGTTTAACGGCGGTAAAGATAGTTATTTATACGCCAAAAATGGCTTTAGAATTAGCTGTGGTGATTTCTGCGACTTCCTCAACAAAAGTGTGGTGCAAGTCGGCCACTTTTTGGGCAATATGTATAAGGTACGAGCTCTCATTGGGCTTACCGCGATAAGGAACAGGTGTTAAATACGGAGAATCCGTTTCCAGCACGATATGTTTCAGGTCAATCTGTTCAACTACTTTGTCTAAGCCCGCGTTTTTGTAAGTAACCACTCCACCTATGCCAAGGTAAAATCCAAGATCGATGACTTTCTGCGCCTGTTCTAACGTACCGCTAAAGCAATGGAAAATGCCACGCAGTTTATCGTCGCGCTCATCAAGTAATACCTGGTAAACCTCGTCAAAGGCATCACGGCAATGGATAACAATTGGTAAGCCTAATGTTTTGGCCCATTTTATCTGCAGCTTAAAAGCCTGAATTTGTTCTTTAAGCAAAGTTTTGTCCCAGTAAAGGTCTATCCCTATCTCGCCTATGGCATATATTTTATGCTGATGAATAGCGGGCTGAATGACGGCAAGTTCCTCTTCCCAATTTTCTTTGACCGAACAGGGGTGCAAGCCCAGCATTGGGTAACATTGATCAGGGTACGCCTGCAACAACTCAAACATCATAGGTACTGATGCCGCATCAACATTGGGCAAAAACAACCTGTTGATACTGTTTTGTTTGCAGCGCTGCATCAACTCATCGCGTTTGGCAGCATCCGCCTCGTAGTAGAGGTGGGTATGTGTATCTGTTAATACCATAGCGCAAAAATAAAAAAGCCTTCCGGTGCAGAAGGCTTTTTATATGTCATTTTAGTTTTTCTTTTTCGGAGCAACGCGCTTTTTAACACCCACTTTCTTTTTGGTGGTAGTAGCCTTAGTTGCTACCGGATTATGCTTTACACGAACAACCTTTACTAATTCAAGGTCAAAAACCAATGTTGAAAATGGTTCAATTGATCCCTGGCCGCGTTCGCCGTACGCGAGGTTTGATGGAATAAGGAAAGTTGCTTTTGAACCTTCGTTTAATAATGCCAGGCCTTCGTCCCAACCCGGGATAACCCTACCTGTGCCTAAAGCAAAGCTGATAGGCTCATAAGTGCGGCCGGGTTGCTGCAAACCGCCTGCTTTAGCATCGGCTTCAATACTGCTGTCAAATATCTTCCCCTCAAGCGTGTGGCCTGTGTAATTAACATAAACGGTGTCACCAGCCAGCGGTTTAGGTTTAGTACCTGCCGATTTAAGAATATACTTTAAACCCGATGCCGTTGTTTTCGGTGCCAACTTATTTGCGGCTATGTATTTGGTAAGCAAACCAGCTTCGGCGACTTTCATTTTTTCGCCTTCGGCTTTAAACTTAGCCATAGCAGCGTTGCGCTCGGCCATTGCCTCATCAAGCGTTTGGGCCTTCAAAACCTTCACATTGAAAACCACGTTACCGCCTTTAGTAAACATCGGTGGCATTTGCTCCTCATGGCCTTTAAAAATAGAATCGACCGGAACTTTCACGCAGGCGCTGTCATTAACACTCATCAACTGAAAAATATTCATCAGATCGGCGGGAGAATTTGATTGTCTTACCTGGGTTTTAACCGGTTGCCCTTGTTTGTAGGTGCTAAAAAGTACAGAGTCCTTATCTGTTTTTTGAACAGCTTCAAATGTTATCACATCATTTAACGCGAGCTTACGGCCGGGGTTATTTGATATGATCTGGTACTCTACGCCTTTATCGGCTTTCTTAAACTGTGCAGATGCATTAACGGCCATTGCAGCTAATGCGAGCGTATATATTATCTTTTTCATAGTAATAAAAAAGCCCCCCGGATTACTCCAGGAGGCTGTAAATCTTTATTTAATTATCTCGCCGGCGGCAATGTTGGTTGCGGTGCCTTTGGTGCGTTAGGATCAGTTTTAATGATGTTTACGATCTCTACATCAAAAGTAAGCGGTGCAAATGCAGGGATAACACCGTTACCGATACCTTGCTCGCCGTAGCCAAGCTCAGATGGGATAACCAGTGTAGCCTTTGCGCCTTTGTTCAATAACAATAAGCCTTCTTCCCAACCGCGGATAACGCGGCCTTCGCCAACTTTAACCTTGATAGGCTCGTATTTGCGGCGTGCATCATAACCTTTGGTTTTCTTAGCGTCTTCCGGGTTGCTGCTGTCAAATACCTTACCGTCAAGCAATCTGCCGGTATAGTTTAATACCGCAGTATCGCCATTCTGGATGTTTGGACCAGCGCCCGGTTTGGTTATTTGATATTGGATGCCAGATGCCGTTTTAGTAACCTGTAATTTTTTATCAGCAATAAATTTATTGATGGCAATCGGTTCTTTTTTAAGAGCGGCTTCTTTCAACGCTTTAAAGTAATCGCTGATGTGGGTTTGGAAAACCGGATCAGTGCTACCGCCTTTAGGGATCACTTTTTGCACTTTAATTTCGTAAATAAGGTATTTGCCTTTCATGCCCGGAGGTTTTGGCTGGCCCTTTTTAAACATCGAATCGATATTTAATTTTACAGTTACGCTATCGCCCTCGCTAAGCAATGGAAATATTGATGTTATATCGCCTTTACGCGGAGCTTTTTGATAGATAAGTGGTGCAGGGCGGCCCATATCATAGGTGCTTCCCATTACAGAATCTGCTTCGTTTTTCAATACCAGATCGGCACTTACAAAATCGCCCTCTTTAATGGTAGCTCCTTTTTTATCTGTACGAAAGCTGTAAAGCAAACCGCCCTCGCCTTGTTTAAATCCGCTTTTGCAGCCTGCAAATGCCAATGCGGCAACTGCCATTATCACTAAGTTCTTTCTCATTTCTGTTTTTAATGTTACTGTATTAATAGTTTTTTATACTCGGGTAATATTGATTTAAATTTTTCCACGGTTGCTTCCAAAGATTCTTCCGATTGTCCGCCCGCTGCATTGCGATGGCCGCCGCCTGCAAAATATTTTTTGCAGATCTCACTGGCCGGAAACTCGCCTTTTGAGCGTAACGACAGCTTAACCCTGTCTGTGCGTTCAACAATAAAAGCAGCTAAATGAATACTTGCTATTGATAGCGCGTAGTTTACAATACCTTCGGTATCGCCGGTATTAACGTCAAATCGTTGCAAATCTTGTTTGTTAACAGAAATAACGGCTGTATTAAACTCCGGCAATATCTCCAGGCAATTAGCCAAACAATGCCCTAAAAAGCGCAAACGGCTTTCTGATGAACTATTGTACACCAGTTCGTGGATACGCGAATTGTTTGCGCCTGCATCGATCAGGTCGGCAACAATGCGGTGCACAGCTGATGTTGTGTTTGGCAGGCGAAAAGATGCTGAATCTGTCATGATACCTGTATAAAGGCAGGTAGCAACGTCTTTATTAATTAATTCGCGATTGTTTAACTGCTCGGTAATAAAGGTATAAACCAGTTGAGCAGCAGCGCAGGCATTGATATCCCAGTGGCGATAATCGTCAAAATCCTCAGGCTCCAGGTGATGGTCTATCATCACTTTGTAGGCAATGGTCTGGCGCACCAGTTCGCCAAGCTCATTGATACGGTTAAGCGAGTTAAAATCAAGACAAAAAATGATCTCAGCCTCGGCTACAAGTTTAGTAGCGAGTTCTGTTTGCTCGGTAAATATCACTACCTCTTCGTTCCCCGGCATCCATGCTAAAAAATCGGGGTAATCGGTAGGGGTAATTACCTTGGTATGATGGCCTTGCTGTATCAGATAATTATATAAACCCAATGACGAGCCCATAGCATCCCCATCTGGTTTATGATGGGTTGTAATTACTACTTTGCGCGGCTGGGATAAGAAATCTGTAAGCGAGGCTAAATCCAACATCAATTTTTAAAGAAAGCAAAGCTAAATAAATTAATCAAATACGCGCACTATATTTAAAGCAAAAGCTTTAGTTTTCAGTTATAAAAAGCTAATTTTGCGCGCTCAATTACAACGTAATAAACACCATGGCAACTAACAGAACATTTACAATGATAAAGCCCGATGCGGTAGCAAACGGCCACATTGGCGCAATACTTGACCAAATAACCAAAGCTGGTTTTAAAGTGATTGCCCTTAAGTACACGGCATTATCTGCTGAAAAAGCAGGTGAGTTTTATGCAGTGCACAGCGAACGCGGCTTTTTTAACGATCTGGTTGGCTTTATGTCATCAGGCCCTATCGTGGCGGCTATTCTTGAAAAAGATAATGCTATTGAAGATTTCCGCAAACTGATCGGTGCTACCGATCCAAGCAAGGCAGAAGAAGGTACTATCCGTAACCGTTTTGCAAAATCAATTGATGCAAACGCAGTGCACGGATCAGACTCTGATGAGAACGCCGCTATCGAAGGGAACTTCTTTTTCTCGGCATTTGAGCGTTTTTAAGACTAAAGAATTAAAAAAAATCACAACAAAAGGTTGTAACAGACAATGTTACGACCTTTTTTATTACATTTGATTTGTTTTGTTAAAGTTGAAGTTATATCTTTACAAGACAAAGGCTATCTGCATTTTACGAAAAACATTATCACCATGAAGTTAGTATTCAAATACGTCATTTACTCAATAATTATAGTAGGTATGGTTATTGCTTCAATGGATATATTTCGTAATCACCCCGAAGCGCAATTTGCGTTTATCTTCCCGGGTATATTCCTTTTAGCTTTCTCTCATATAATGGATGATAGCTTCCGTAAAGCTACACATCGTTTACGCTTTTCTCGCGGAAGATAATACTCTTATAAGAATACGATATCATCAATTAAGGTAGTTTTAGCTTCGTCGTTTATCTTTTGGATGATCTGATTGCGCATCATCACCAATTCATTTTTAATCACCGACGATTCTATCCGAAGAAATAATTTTCCTTCGCGGATAAATAATTCCTTAGTACGGTTAGCTACGCTTTTACCAACAATATCCGGCCAGGCAGTAACCACATGCGTTTCATCAAAACGGCGTTTAATCTTATATACATTAAGCATCTGCTCAATGGCATCCTTTATCGATTTGTCGTTCGCCTTACGCATCTATATTTCCCTCCGTTACGGTAAATAATTTCACCTCAACATTTATTTTATCAAATATAGCCTTTACCCGCTCCATACTGGTATCGGTTATAAAAACTTGCCCAAAATTGTTGTTAGATACCATTTGCATCAGTTTGGTAACCCGGTTATCATCCAACTTGTCAAAAATATCATCTAACAGCAATAGCGGCTTAAAACCCTTGTTTTGGGTAAGAAAGGTGTACTGTGCCAGTTTCAAAGCTATCAGGAAAGATTTCTGCTGCCCTTGCGAACCAAACTTTTTCATGGCCATGCCATGGATATTAAATTGCAGGTCATCGCGGTGGATACCCAACGATGTACGCTCCAGTACCCTGTCGCGCTCCATATTCTTCTTTAAAAGCGACGCAAAGTTAGCTTGCAATAACGGCGACTCATAAGTTAGCTCTACTTTTTCGGCATCCTGGCTCAGAAACTGGTAATGTTGGTTGAATATCCCGGTAAAAGCCTCCATAAAGGTCCGGCGTTTCTCAAATATCCGCGTGCCCGATGCCACCAGTTGGTCATCATAAATGCTTAGCAGTTCAGGATCGTACCGGCCGGTATCAGCAATTTGTTTTAATAAGCTATTGCGATTAGCCAATACTTTATTGTAGGCTATCAATTCGTCGAGATATTTACTATCTGTTTGCGAAATAACGTTATCAATAAATTTACGGCGCTCCTCGCTACCTTCAATGATGATACTTATATCATAGGGCGATATCATCACCAAAGGTAACAGCCCAATATGATCTGCCAGTCGCTGATAGTCTTTTTTATTGCGCTTAAATTGTTTCTTCTGATTACGTTTGACACCGCAGGCGACTACCTCCTTATCACCGTTCTTTTTAAACGTGCCGTTTATCATGAAGAAATCAGTGCCCTGTTTTATCTGCTGGCTATCTATCGGGTTAAAATAGCTTTTACAAAGTGACAGGTAATGCACTGCATCCAGCAAATTGGTTTTGCCGGCACCGTTGTTACCTACAAAGGCATTCACCCCCTCAGAGAGCGTTAACTCTGCTTCGGTGTAATTTTTAAAGTTGATGAAAGAGAGGTGCTGCAGGTACATAGTGAGGGGAGCAAATTTACAGTTTTTATTTGGTGTTGTCTTCAAAAACTACCCATATGTCATTGCGAGCGTAGCGTGGCAATCTCATAACACTATCTTATTTTTTTGCACGTTGGAAGCACTTATGAGATTGCCGCGTCGCTATCGCTCCTCGCAATGACATGGCTTTTCAGGTCAAATTACGGTTCAAGATAAAATCCCAAAACACAAACCCCTCTCATCAGTTAAAACCGTTATATATTATTTATTTGTGTTTCATATTAAACTTTATTGCCGTAATACCATCTACACACTAAATACTAAGTACTATGAAGAAATTATTTTTAATAGCCGCATTCGCAATAACCAGCCTGGGTGCATTTGCCCAAACTGCCGATCTACGCCGTAAAATTGAAGTAACGGGAACTGCCGAGCAGGAAGTTACCCCCGATATTATTAATGTAAGCATATCTCTAAAAGAATATATGAACGGTAAAACTAAAATAACCATTACCCAATTGGAACAGCAACTGGAAAAAGCTGTTGCCCAGGCAGGTATTGCTAAAGAAGATTTTACCGTAAACAGCTTGTCATCATGGAATTATACTACCGAAAAGAAAAAGAACCCCGACTTTTTGGCCAGCAAAAGCTATGGTATCAAGTTCCATGATCTGAATAAATTTAACCAGATCCTGGCTAAGCTGGATGCTAAAGGTATCCAATCAACCAATATCGATAGCTACGATTATTCTAAAATAAACGAAGTAAAAAACAAGCTGAAACTGCAGGCATTGATCGCTGCGCGCGATAAGGCAGCTTTCCTGGTGAATGGCTTGGGTGATAAACTGGGCAGCGCGCTTAACATTAGCGAAAGCGATAACAGCAATTTCCCACAACCGCGTATGTACATGATGGCAAAAACTGCTATGGCTGCTGATGCCACTCCGGAGTCTGACATTGACGTGCGCGAGATCAAACTGAGTTTCCAGATCAATGCTGTTTTCGAGATAAAATAATCAGATCGACATATATAAATGAAACGGCGGACTTATGAGTTCGCCGTTTTTTGTTTACAATTTTTTAAATTAGAAGCAAGTTATCATCAGAGTACCAAAACAACAGCCATGAAAACATTAAGATATTTTACAAGCGCCTTATTATTATCAGCAACACTAACTTCCTGTGGTGGTAGCACTAAAACCGGCGGTAACGACAAGCAAGATACAACAGCTAAATTTGATACAACCAACACAACGGCAAACCCTGCAGATACTTCAAAAACCGACAGCAACAAAGCCTCAACATCCGCCGACCATACAGCTGTTGACACCTCTGATGCAAGGCCTGTACATTAACTGTAACCCTTTGGCAATTAGTGCGTATAAGGAGTTGTTATTGTAAAATTTACGTTTTATATTTACCTGCCCCTTAATTGATTAGTCATGATACGTACCCGTTCCAAAAAAGTACTTTTGGTAGCGCCGAACACTTTCCCCGACCAGTTACTGGCCGAGTACGATAATGTTAAACATATTTCGGCTATTACCGCAATATTCCCGTCGATACACGAACTGCAACCTAATGTTGTGTTGTTTGACCATGCACACATGGGCGACCACATGGAACGCGTGCTGCGCAGGCTGCAGTCAAATGTTTTTTATAAAGGCATAAAAATCTGCTGCTACAAGCAAAAAGAAAGCCCCCGTGCCGACTCTACCCTTAAAGTGCTTGGCGTACATCACATGATATACCACGAAGACTTGCAAAAGGTGTCAAAAAACAATAATGCCGTTAGCACCATCAATAACATCATCGATGCATCGCTACTTAAATGGGTAGCAGGTGCTTGAGATTGATCAGTACTCCGTCATTGTGAGGCACGAAGCAATCTCTTTAAGCAGGTCACTTGTGCACGGTTTATAATTGTCCTAAAGAGGTTGCTTCGTACCTCGCAATGACGCGCTTAATATTCGTAATTCTTCCCTTCCAAAAATTCTTCAAATTCGGGTTCAGACCAAGCCTCATACATTTTACATACGGGTAACACATTTACAATAAAATGCTGTTAAACTTGCATGCTCTTTGGAGAGGTGCATTTAACCCTGCCGGGAGAGCTTAAATCTTTCAATATCAATGAAAATAGGAATAGTTTGTTATCCTACATTTGGTGGTAGCGGCGTTGTTGCTACCGAGCTGGGCAAAGCCCTTGCTGATCGCGGCCACCAGATCCATTTTGTTACTTATAACCAGCCAGCCCGCTTAGACTTTTTCTCTGAGAACCTGTTCTATCACGAGGTTTCGGTTTCGCAATATCCACTGTTTGATTATCCGCCTTATGAACTTGCCCTTGCCAGCCGACTGGTTGATGTGGTTAGGTTTGAAAAACTTGATATCCTGCACGTACACTACGCCATACCACACGCCTCGGCGGCGTTTATGGCCAAACAGATATTGGCTACCTATGGCATCAGCATCCCGGTGATCACTACTTTGCACGGTACGGATATTACATTGGTTGGCCAGGATAATACGCTAAAACCGGTGGTTACTTTTTCCATCAATAAATCTGACGGGGTAACTGCAGTATCAGAGCATCTAAAGGCTGATACGTATAAATACTTTAAAATAGAGAAGGACATCCGCGTGATACCCAACTTTATAGATATGCAGCGCTTTAGCCTTAAACCGAAGGATCACTTTAAAAAAGCCATTGCTCCAAACGGCGAAAAAATTATGGTGCATACTTCAAACTTCCGCAAGGTTAAACGTACCGAGGATGTTATTGAGATGTTTGCCCGTGTAATTAAAACCATACCTGCCAAACTATTAATGGTTGGCGATGGTGGCGAGCGTTCGGTATGCGAAAAGTTGAGCCGTACCTTAGGCATCAGTGAGCATGTGCGATTTTTGGGTAAACAGGATGCTATTGAAGAGATCCTTTCCGTTGCCGATCTGTTCCTGATGCCATCGGTATCAGAAAGCTTTGGTTTGGCTGCGCTTGAAGCGATGGCTTGCAAAGTTCCCGTTATAAGCAGTAATGCAGGTGGCTTGCCCGAACTTAACATTGAAGGAGTTACCGGTTTTCTGCTAAACGTTGGCGATGTTGAAGGTATGGCCGAAAAAGCAATCTATATTTTAGAGGATGAAGAACGCCTGCAACAGTTTAAAGAAAATGCCCTTGAGCGTGCCAAGCAATTGCAATTAAGCAACATAATGCCTTTATACGAAAGCTATTATAAAGAGGTGATCGAAAACAGCAAACATCAATAACCTTTTGGCGTGATTTGTGTTATTTTGCAAATATCTAAAGACAAATAAAATCAACCATGAAAAAAATATTTCAAACAGCGATTGCAGTATTAGCCCTAACCTTCGTTATATCGGCGTGTTCATCTACTAAAAATACCCAAGCCGGCGGTACTTCATCAGCCAACGTGTCTCGCGGTAAATTTGTAGGCACCTGGGTTTGTAATAACGTAACCTATCAGGGCCTTTTGCCTAATGCCGTACAAAATGTATTTGACCAGGCACCACCTGCGGCATTTGTGGGCAGCACCTGGAAACTTACAAACAGCGGCAATGGTATTTACACGCTCACCAATGGCCAGTCGCAAACCATTTTCTGGTCGGTGTTTAATGGCAATGGCGCCACACAGTTCCAGTTTAAAAAACTATACGAAGGCGATAAAGCTAAAAACGTGGCAGAAGGTTACCGACTTGATGTAGGCCAGTTTACCGGCACAAACATGACCTTGCTATCACCGGTACCGGTAGGTTCCGGCACAGGTTACGTCGTTTACACCTTCACCAAGCAATAAGAATTTAATTTTAGCCAAATAAAAAGCCCGGGACAGGTTATCTGTTCCGGGCTTTTTATTTAATAAGGTATTGCTATTATTGGGCAGCGGTGAATTTTAAACAAACCGGATTGCCAATTTCTGTGCGGCCAACCCCCTGAACAATTTTACCGGTATCCTGATCAAGCTTGTATACAAAAATATCGTTGCTTTGCTGATGCGCAACCAATAGAAAACGGCCGGTAGGATCAATAGCAAAGTTGCGGGGTCCTTTACCACCAGTACTCTGGCGTTGCACAAAAGTTAGCTCACCATTCTCGGGATTGATAGAGAATACGGATATATCATTATAATCACCACGATTAGAAGCATACAGGAATTTGCCATTTGGCG
>JAESTD010000129.1 GCA_016763755.1 Mucilaginibacter sp. | reverse complement strand
TGCCTTGGCGTACCTTGGCGGCGTGATATTCGGCGTTTTCCTTCAGATCACCGTGTTCGCGGGCGACGCCGATGGCTTTCGACACCGCCGGGCGATCCACGTCCCGGAGTTGGCGCAATTCCTCCTCAAGCGCCGCCAGTCCGGCAGCGGTCATCGGCACCCTTTCCATGATTAAAGCTTCCCGGTTATTAATCTAAAACGAATCGTCAAAATAAGCCTGCAAGGGGGTCACTTCAAGGCTGCCCTTGCCCATCGCCTCAATGGCGCCGACGGCGGCGGCGGTCATGGTGGTGTAGTGGGGAATATTGTTGATCAGCGCCGAGCGCCGGATAGTGTAGCTGCCGGCGATCGCCTGAGCGCCTTCGGTGGTGTTGATGACCAACTGCACGGCGCCGTCGGTAATCGCCTCGACGCAGTGGGGGGCGCCTTCCTGCACCTTATTGACCCGGACCACGTCGAGACCCTGGCCGGCCAGGAAATCCTGGGTGCCGCCGGTCGCCATCAGCGCGAAGCCAAGCCCGGATAATCGCCGCGCCAACGCCGCCGCCTCCTCCTTGTCACGATCCTTGACCGAAATGAACGCGGTGCCGTCCACCGGCAGGCGGTTGCCGGCGCCCAATTGCGATTTGGCGAAAGCGCGTTCGAAATCGGCATCAATGCCCATGACTTCCCCGGTGGACTTCATTTCCGGGCCGAGGATGATATCGACGCCGGGGAAACGGGCGAAGGGGAACACCGCTTCCTTGACCGCGATGTGGCCTTTCCTTTCGGCCGTGGAGTCCGGCAGGTCGAAGGATTTCAATTTTTCCCCGGTCATCACCAGCGCCGCGATCTTGGCCACCGGCACGCCGGTCGCCTTGGCGACGAAGGGCACGGTGCGGCTGGCGCGCGGATTGACCTCGATCAGGTAGATATCATCGCCTTTGACCGCGTATTGCACGTTCATCAGGCCGATGATGTGTAAGGCTTCGGCCAGCAGCCGGGTCTGGCGGCGCAATTCGGAAATTACGTCATCGGAAAGCGAATAGGGCGGCAACGAACAGGCGCTGTCGCCGGAATGGATGCCGGCCTCTTCGATGTGCTGCATGATGCCTGCGACATAAACATCGGTTCCGTCGGCGATGGCGTCGACATCGACCTCGATGGCGTCTTCCAGGAACGAATCCAGCAACACCGGACTGTCGCCGGAAACCTGCACGGCGTCGGTCATGTAACGCCGAAGGCCGTCCAGATCATGGACAATTTCCATGGCCCGGCCGCCGAGCACATAACTGGGCCGGATCACCAGCGGATAACCGATGTCGCCGGCGACGGCCTCGGCCTCTTCGTTGGACCGCGCCAGGCCGTTGATCGGCTGTTTCAGGCCCAATTCCTGTAACAACGCCTGGAACCGTTCGCGGTCTTCGGCGAGATCGATGGCGTCCGGCGAGGTGCCGAGCACGGGAATGCCGGCGGCTTCCAGGTCATGGGATAGTTTCAGCGGCGTTTGCCCGCCCAACTGGACGATGACGCCCATCAATTCCCCCGAACGCTGCTCGACCCGGATCAGCTCGATCACGTCTTCCGACGTCAGCGGCTCGAAATACAGCCGGTCCGAGGTGTCGTAATCGGTCGAAACCGTTTCGGGGTTGCAGTTGATCATGATGGTTTCATAGCCAGCATCCGTCAGCGCGTAACAGGCGTGGCAGCAGCAGTAATCAAATTCGATCCCTTGACCAATCCGGTTAGGACCGCCCCCTAAAATGACAATTTTCTTGCGATCCGTCGGGCGGGCTTCGCATTCGACGTCGCCCATCACCGGGTTCTCATAGGTGGAATACATATAGGGCGTCTGTGCCTCAAATTCCGCGCCGCAGGTGTCGATGCGTTTGAAAACGGCGGTAACGCCAAGGTCCAGACGGGCCTTGCGGATGTCGGTTTCGCTTTGGTCTGTCAGGGCGGCGAGCCGGGCATCGGTGAAACCCATCATCTTCAGATCGCGCAACCCGGTGGCGTCGGCAGGCAGGCCGTTTACCCGTACCACGTCTTCGGCTTCAACAATCTCACGGATACGGGCCAGAAACCACGGGTCAAACATAGTGGCGGCATGGATTTCATCGTCGTCCAGGCCATGGCGCATCGCCTGGGCAATGGTGCGCATCCGGTCGGGGGTTTGCAGGGAAAGGGCCTTGATAACAGCGGCCTTGTCGGGGGCACCATCGATGTAAACCTCATCAAACCCAGTCAGTCCGGTTTCCATCGACGCCAGTGCTTTTTGCATAGACTCGTGGATCGTGCGGCCAATCGCCATTGCTTCGCCGACCGATTTCATCGCCGTTGACAATAAAGGTTGCGCGCCGGGGAATTTTTCAAACGCAAAGCGTGGGATTTTGGTGACGACGTAATCAATCGTCGGCTCAAAGCTGGCTGGCGTGACCTTGGTGATGTCATTGTCCAACTCATCCAGCGTATAACCCACGGCCAGCTTGGCGGCGATCTTGGCAATCGGAAACCCTGTGGCCTTGGACGCTAAGGCCGAACTACGCGACACCCGTGGGTTCATCTCAATCACCACCATACGCCCGTCTTCCGGGTTGATCGCCCATTGCACGTTGGACCCGCCGGTTTCGACACCAATTTCACGCAACACTGCAATGCTGCCATTACGCATGATCTGGTATTCTTTATCGGTCAAAGTCAGCGCCGGGGCGACGGTGATGCTGTCGCCGGTATGCACCCCCATGGGGTCTATGTTTTCGATTGCGCAAATGATGATGGCGTTGTCGGCGGTGTCGCGCACCACCTCCATTTCGAACTCTTTCCAACCCAGCAGGCTTTCGTCGATCAAAATCTGAGTAACCGGTGACGCGTCCAGACCAGAGCGGCAGAAATGTTCAAAATCGTCCCGGTTATAGGCAACACCGCCGCCGGTTCCGCCAAGGGTAAAGGCCGGCCGGATGATAGCGGGCAAGCCGATGTCGTCGAGCGCCGCCCAACAATCATCCATGCATTCGGCAATGGTAGCACGGGGATTTTCCAGCCCAATCCGGTCCATCGCTTCGCGGAACAGTTTGCGATCCTCGGCCATTTCGATGGCTTTTTGGTTAGCCCCAATCAGTTCAACGCCAAATTTTTCCAGCGTTCCATTATCCGCCAGTGCCAGCGAAGTATTCAGCCCGGTCTGCCCGCCCATTGTGGGCAACAAGGCATCCGGGCGTTCTTTTTCGATGATTTTCGCTACGATTTCCGGGGTAATCGGCTCAATATAAGT
>JAESTD010000128.1 GCA_016763755.1 Mucilaginibacter sp. | reverse complement strand
TATTCACTTTCAGCAATACTGCTATTTACAGTATCGTGCCGTAAAAGTGATAACCCTAAATTAGAAGGTGTACAAAGGGTTCCATTGCCTCAACTTACTGTAGATGTAACCGGAGACCAAGTGATAAAAAGTGATGCACCAGATGCTTTTGCAGGAAAATTTACTGTTGGTTTATATTATCCAGATGATGTAAAACCTAAGAAAATTGATGTTGTGGTCATGAAAAATGGCGACAGAGCAAACGTAAAAACGGTACAGACAGATATAACTACATTCCCAACTACTGCTACGTTTACAGGAGTGCAGATTAAATCGCTTTTTGGCGTATCAGCAGCTTTAGGTGATTCGTATACTTTAGGTGCCAACATTACCACTAACGATGGTAAGCTTTACCCTGCATTCTCTCCGGCTGCTGTTGATGATTCTCAAACTAACCCCGGTATATCAAGCTTGGTAGGTTCTTCTCCAACCATCACTTACGGATCCCTTTGCGGTTTCCACATGTCTGATTATGGTGCTATTGGATCAAATGTTCCATTCACCGTGGTAACAGATCAGTGGGCTGATTACGCAAAAGGTTCTACTATTTCGGTACACATTATCGATGAGACGCATTTATCGTTTGTATATGGAGTAACAAATAACATCAAACCGATTATCATCGAGATAGATCCGGCTAACAACAAAACATCAGTTGCTAAACAAGTTTATGGTAATTACGGTGATGGTCTTGACTTCTCTGCAGTAAGCGTTGCGGGAAGCGCCGATAACCAGGTATTACCATGCCAAACTGTTGTTGGTGTTAGGCTTTCGCATACATCAAGCGCTGGCAGTTACGGTAGCTATACTATAACACTTCAGAAAAAATAATATCAATCTTTGATAATATTAAAGGCCGCTCAATTTGAGCGGCCTTTTTTTGTTGATGTTCGTTACAGTAGGTCTTTAAGGCAGAGTATTACTTTTTATCCACGCTATATTTCCCCGCGCCAATAAATAACAAACCGGCAAACATAAATGCATCTTCTATAGCATGCGATGCACCCATCAAACCATCGCCTTTTCCTAAATGGCTTGCCGCGGCTACTATAAGGTTTATCAAAAGCAATAAACAAACCGGGCGGAAAGCGAGGCCAATAATTAACAGAAATCCGCCAAGGGTTTCAACAAGAGCCGCCGTCAACCCCCAGAATACCGGCGCGAAAGTTATGCCTACGTATTTGGTTGATGCGCCAACTTGCTCCCACAAATGCGGGCCGCCAAAAAGTTTAGGATAGCCATGATAGATGAACATTGCGCCGAGACCAACGCGCGTTACGAGCAGGCCCAAGTCTTTATACTTGCCCAAATTGCTTAAGTACGCCATAGTGTAGATTTGTATTTGCTTAATATTTAATTGTTACCTCTTTTTCTCTAACCGATAAACTAACGGATTGGCCTAAAATCAAGCTGCAGTTATCGCTTATATGCCCTGCCGGGAAATCGAAGCAAACAGGATAGTCGTATTCGGCGACAACATCCATTACCAGCTCAGGCAGGGTTTGCCCAAAAGGGATATCATTGTCTTTCATATCAGTGAACCCGCCAATGATTAGGCCCGCCAGGCCCGTTAATTTGCCAGCACGCTTAAGGCAGCGCATCATCCTGTCAATTGCGTATAGATATTCGCCTACATCTTCGAGGAAAAGGATCTTACCTGCATAATCCACATCACTTTCTGAACTATTAACGGCCACCATCAATGAAAGGTTGCCGCCAATTAAAATACCTTCAGCATCGCCTGTTCTATTAAGAGGATTTTGCTCAATAGTATAAGTCAGTTTTTCGCCAAACAGAGCCATTCTAAGTGTTTCTAACGAATGTTTAGAGGCGTCGGGTATATTCAGCGGCATTTGCCCATGTATGCACGCCAGGCCGTAATTATTAATGATGTGCGAATGCAACAAAGTAATGTCGCTAAAGCCGATGAACCATTTAGGATTCTGCCGCAGGCGGTTAAAATTAACCCGGTCTATCATGCGGATGGTACCATAGCCGCCACGGGCGCAAAAAATGGCTTTGATGCTATCATCATCAATAAATCGCTGCAGGTCTGCCGCCCGGAAGTCATCATCACCGGCAAACTGATGGTAGCTTGCAGAAACGGTGTCGCCTAACACTACTTCGAGCCCCCAGCTGGTAAGCAGGTTAACCGCATCCGTCATGGGGATAGGTAGCTTTTTAGCGGGACAGGTGATGGCAACATTGTCGCCTTTCTTTAAGTATGGCGGTATGGTAGTAGGAAGTCCGTAAGTCGGCATAAGTCCGAAAGATTAGGATTGAAATTTAAACACAGCTATGTTCAGTCATCCGGTCTTGCTGACTTTCCGTCTTTCCCGACTTTCTGACTTAAAAGATTTATCTTTGCAAATTAATAAACATCCCAGTTGAATGTCGCAACTTAATAAATATAAACGATTCACGATTACTTCTGCTCTGCCTTATGCCAACGGCCCGCTGCACATTGGTCACCTGGCCGGCGCATACCTGCCTGCCGACATATTTGTGCGTTATCTGCGCTTGTTGAAAAAAGATGTGGTTTACATCTGCGGATCTGATGAGCACGGCGCGGCTATCACCATAAAAGCCAAAAAAGAAGGCACTACGCCGCAGGCAATTATTGATAAGTATCATGCGCAAATAAAGCAAAGCTTTGAAGATTTTGGGATGTCGTTTGATATTTATCACCGCACATCATCGCCCATCCACCATGATCTTTCGCAGGAATTTTTCCTGAATCTTTATGAGAAAGGCGAGTTTGTTGAGAAATTCTCGGAGCAATATTATGACGAGGATTTTGATCAGTTTTTAGCTGATCGTTACATTACTGGCACCTGCCCTGTGTGCAGTAACGACCGCGCATATGGTGACCAATGCGAAAACTGCGGAACCTCATTAAACCCTACGGATCTGATCAACCCGGTATCAACCCTTAGCGGTAAAACACCGGTTTTAAAACCAACTAAACACTGGTATTTGCCGTTGGATAAATACCAGCCATGGTTAGAGAAATGGATAGACGAGAAAGAGGGTGAATGGAAAGTGAATGTGTTTGGACAATGCCGGTCATGGTTAAAGTCGGGCCTGCAGCCACGTTCCATGACCCGCGACCTGGACTGGGGTATAGATGTGCCGCTTGAGGAAGCCAAAGGCAAAAAGCTTTACGTTTGGATGGATGCCCCCATCGGCTACATATCGGCTACAAAGCAGTGGGCCATTGATAATAATAAAGACTGGCAACTTTACTGGAAAAAGCAAGCCAACGATGCCGACGATACCTGCCTTATGCACTTTATCGGGAAGGATAATATCGTTTTCCACTGTATCATCTTCCCTGCGATATTGAAGGCACATGGCGAATACGTGTTGCCGCAAAATGTACCTGCCAACGAGTTTCTTAATTTGGAAGGCGATAAACTTTCTACCTCGCGTAACCACGCCGTTTGGTTGCATGAGTACCTTGAAGAATTCCCGGGCAAACAGGATGAGCTGCGTTACGTACTAACCTCGATACTACCCGAGACCAGCGACAGCGAATTTACCTGGAAAGATTACCAGGCTCGCGTTAACAACGAGTTAGTAGCTATTTTAGGCAACTATGTTAACCGCGTAATGATTCTGATGCATAAGTACTACCAGGGTAAGGTAGAAGCAGAGGCCAATGTAAGGCTAACCGATACCAAAGTAAACGATGAGTTGGGCGGTTATTATGATGAATTGAGCAAAAATTTGGAGAGCTATCGTTTCCGCCAGGCTTTGCAAAATGTTATGGATATGGCCCGCCTGGGTAACCGTTACCTTACCGAACAGGAGCCCTGGAAAACTATCAAATCAGACCCTGAAGCTGCCAAAACAGCCCTGCATAACAGCTTGGTATTGATAGGCCATATCGCGACTTGCTTGCAGCCATTTTTGCCGCGTACTGCCGAAAAGATCTTTGGTATGCTTAATATTGAGCCAATTGCGCTTGACCAGGAAGTGGAATTTGCAAATGGCCACCAATTGAATCCTGCGGCTTTATTATTTGAAAAGGTAGAGGATGAAGCTATAGAAAAACAAATACAAAAACTGGCAGATAAAAAAGCAGCATCAGCAGTACCCGCAGAAAAACCTGCTGTCACCCCGACAAAGGCCAATGTATCTTTCGATGATTTTGTAAAGATGGACATCCGTACAGGAACCATCCTTACTGCTGAGAAAGTTGCCAAAACCAAAAAACTGCTTAAACTGACCATAGATACCGGAATTGATCAGCGTACTGTAGTATCGGGCATTGCCGAATATTATGAGCCGGAAGCCATTGTTGGTAAACAGGTAAGCATATTGGTTAACCTGGAGCCTCGCGAAATAAAGGGCATCATGTCGCAGGGTATGATTTTAATGGCCGAAGACGCCGAAGGCAAACTAAGTTTTGTTGCGCCGGTGGTTGCGATGGACAATGGTTCGGTAGTGCGATAACACGTAATAAAATAGTGACAAACAGGGTTTAAACTTTCGTATGGTGTTTGGAGTCTTACTGCATATATACCCATAAACCAAACTATCATGAAGAAGCTTCTACTTGCCGCAATAGCCTGTTGCGCAATCTTATCATCCTGTAAAACGTATCAGCTAAATGTTATCAGCAGCACTACTAAAAACCCGGATGAACAAACCGGGAACTATCAATTTGAGAATGATACTGTACGTGTAACTTACTCGTTTTACGGCGAGAATGCACCCGTAAATATCAATATTTTTAACAAGCTGAATGAGCCACTTTATGTCGACTGGCAAAAATCGGCCTTGATCTTAGGTGATACGGCTATAAGCTACGTGCCTAACTCTGTACCTATAAACGGCGATATAAATGCCGAATCGTATAAATACCGGTATGGCAATAGAAACAGTTCGATAACTACAAACCCTACCTACACTACCGGAACAATTAACGCCACTGCCGATCTGCCGAAAACAACAACTTTTTTGCCGCCGCATGCACAAAGCAATAACACCAGTTTGTATCTTACAAGGGGCTTTTTAAATATTCCTGATGATCAACTTAACTCAGTTAAATTAAAGGCTGATGATGGCTGGACAAACAGTACTATAAAAGTCAGGTCGGCTGAATTTACACCTCAAAACACACCTTTGGCATTCCGCAGCTACATAACAATGTATATTCTTGTTGATGGTGAGATGGTTCCATGCATCAGCGAGCAGCAGTTTTTTGTATCGCGGAGCATTAAAATGTCAACCAACCCCAACCGGCTTCAGGATTTTAGCGAGAAAAGGGGCGATTACTTTATCAATTCAAAATCAAGTAACGCCGGCCAAACAATAGGCGTGGTTGCCCTGGGCGCATTAGCCGTGGGCGCTTTTGCGACTGCGGATAGTATTAAGCCATAAGAGCAAATAAATTTTATTAATAGCTTAGGGATGTTGGCAGGGTCGGGTAAAATGTGCAAATTTGCATACTCATAAAATCCGGCCCTGTAGTTCAACGGATAGAATAGAAGTTTCCTAAACTTTAGATATGAGTTCGATTCTCGTCGGGGCTACAAAGAAAGTACTAAGCCTTAAGTTGAAAGACTTGAGGCTTTTTATTATTTTGGTACTATGCTTAAACCATTAATCCTATCGCTGTTTTCTTTAACAATCCTTATCTTTTTAGAAGAATGCAAATTTGGAAAAGAAGTGAATAAGGAACATACCTCTAAAGAGTTTGAAGGAATAATTACTTACCATGAAATATTCAAAAATATAGATAGCTCCTTGAATGTCGATGATACAGTGCAAGTTTTCTATTCCCATGGTAATTATGTCGGAGTACACTCGGAAGCATCACAAAACTTTCATTTAATTAAAGATTATTATTTCCAAAAAGAACCTTTGCGATTATTGCTTTTTAATGATTCAGATACCCTCCATCAAATGAATTTAAATTTTTCAATTGAAAGATTGGATAGTTTCAAAGTGAAAAAAATAAAGGATAAGATATTTTCAAGACAATGCGAAAGTATTGATCTCAATACCAGTTATACAGGAAAGGACTCTATCACGTATACCGATTTTAGTTTTATATTTTCCAGAGGCTATTTAAATGTAGATAAAGAACACTTCAAGAATTGGAAATTGGGTTTCTTTAATAAAGTTATAAATGAAACCGGAGCCTTCTATTTAAATCTCAAAGCAATTCACTTTGATAGTTCTCATAAAAATATTTTATCATTTAAAACGAACGAGGTTATATCTGTAAAAGAACAATCAATCAATCCCGCCATATTCAAAATTGATCTTTCCAAAATTAAAAGATCAAATTAAGTTGAGGTCAAAAAATCATTTTAAAACTCAACAACATTGTTTCAAAACCAGTTGCACTATGCAAATCAACTATAAAGAATTAAAGGCTTCGCGTTTTGTACTACAACGATTACTAAAGAAAAGTACCAAGCTTTAACTAAAAAGACTTGTTTTTTCCATTTCTAAATCCCTCTGTGACCTTTTCGTATATTTCGCTACAGCGCAGAGCACGCATATCCACCAAGTTAACCCTCATGAAAACACTAACCGAATTCAAACAATCCCTAACCGACTCGCAGCCAGATAAAAGCCTATCGGTTCAACTCAAAAGCCTTTGGTATGATGGAAAAGGAGATTGGCAAAAAGCACATGCTGAGGTTGACCAGTTGAGCGATAAAGCGTCGGCATGGGTACACGCCTATCTGCACCGCAAAGAGGGTGATATATGGAATGCTGACTACTGGTACAGCCGCGCCCGCCAAACCCGCCCTGATGTTTCCTTGGATGAGGAATGGGAACAGTTAGTGACCGAGTTTCTTTAGGAAAATAACAATTACCCCGTTTTCCTCATTTCGGCTACAAACATCCCCGATATGGTTATAAGCGAAACCGCATATCTGCCCACTTTTGTGTTATTACAAAACACAAACAAAATGGAAGATCAACAGAAAAATAAAGTATGGTTTATAACCGGTGCCTCAAGGGGATTTGGCCGCATATGGGCCGAAGCGGCTCTAAAACGCGGCGATAAGGTTGCAGCCACTGCCCGTAAAGCAGAAAGTATTGCCGACCTGAAAACCCAATATGGCGACAACGTGCTTACCCTCGAGCTTGACGTTACCAACCCGGAACAAGTGAACGCCGCAGTGAATCAAGCTCATGAAAACTTTGGTAGATTAGATGTAGTGTTGAATAATGCCGGCTACTCGCTGGTGGGTACCATTGAAGAAGCCGGGGCGGATGACGTACGCGCTTTGTATGAAACCAATATTTTCGGCACATTATCCGTTATAAAAGCAGTGCTCCCGTTATTACGTGAGCAAGGCAATGGATATATCATTGGCGTTTCCAGCGGATTGGGTCATTACACCTTGCCCGTAATTGGTTACTACTGCTCATCAAAATGGGCGTTTGAAGCCATACATGAAAGCCTTGCCGCTGAGGTAAAGTCATTTGGTATCAAAGTGAGCATTATTGAGCCTGGAGCATACGCCACTGAGTTTGGCAGCCAGGAATCATTAAAGTTTGCTGCTGGCATGGATGAGTATGCCGGCTTTAAAGCTAAATTTGTAGAGGGCTTACAAGGCATTAAACGCGGCGACCCAAATGCCACACCTAACGCTGTTATGGCTTTAGTTGATGCCGAAAATCCGCCGCTAAGGCTTAATCTTGGCGACCAAAATTTGCCGCACGTACGTGGCACTTATGCTGAGCGCCTGGCAGAATGGGAGGCTTGGGCCGATGTATCAAATGCTGCTCAAGGTAATTAATCATCATCATGCTATGCGAGAGAGGTCGTCCCGTGTAGCATGATATATCATAATAAAAATATGAAAAAGCAGGAGAGTCCTCATACATTCAGTTCGCTTACCGAAGCGCACAGGGCATTTGGGTTGCCGCAACCACAGCATCCGCTCATCAGTTTGATCGGCAGTGCTATGATCGAGGATTTTGAAGGGCATCCGCCGGGCGCTCACGTGCTCAGTTTTTATAAAATATCTTATCGCACTCAGTTGAGCGGGAAGGTACGTTACGGGCAGGATTATTATGATTTTGATGAAGGTGGTTTGCTGTTTGCCGCTCCAAACCAGGTTATTGGCAGTAATGAACCGGAAATGGAAAGTCAGTGTTCGCTTTATACATTACTTATCCACCCCGACTTTTTATGGGGTCAACCGCTGGCTAAGAAGATCAAGCAATATGGCTTCTTTTCTTACACGGCAAACGAGACGCTGCATCTTTCTGAAAAAGAGAAGGAAACGATCATCAATATATTTAAGAATATTAAAGACGAATTGGAAAGCCGGATAGATGATTTTAGTCAGGATGTGATCTTTTCTCAGATAGAGCTTTTGCTTAATTATGCCAATCGTTTTTATAAACGCCAGTTTATCACACGCCAGGCTGTTAATAATACATTGCTCCAAAAATTAGAAGAAATACTTGATGACCACTTTAACAACGAAAGAACTTTAAGTGACGGCTTGCCTTCTGTACAACATCTGGCAGATCAGCTTAATTTATCGCCAAGCTACCTGAGCGACATGTTACGTTCTTTAACCGGCCAAAATGCGCAGCAGCATATCCACAATAAGCTGATTGAAAAAGCTAAAGAAAAATTAACGACCACCAATTTATCAGTAAGTGAAGTGGCTTATGCTTTGGGCTTCGAGCATCCGCTATCGTTTAGTAAGTTATTTAAAACCAAGACTAATTTATCACCTGTCGAGTTTAGGCAAACGTTTAATTAATAACTGTGGACTGAACGCTTAGGCTTTTACCGCTGATTATTTAAGCCGCACCGGTATCCAAATCTCCTCTTCCGAATCAGGTTCATTATTCTTGTATTTTGCACCGAGTATTTCAAAATGAGGCCTTTCATCAACTTCGTATGCCGACTGAGGCAGCCATTCAGTAAAAATGTATCTGAATGTTGGTGCAAAATCTAATGCCCGGCCTTTATAATCAAACACTGCGTAAAGGCCGCCTGGTATTTCAAAGGTTTTCATACCGTTGGGTACATCGCTCAGATCGGTAACCTCGGCTGCGGCCCATTTTTGGAAAACGGCTGTCGGGTCAAAGTTTTCTAACACCGGCGGTGTACTATAAACCTGCATACATATCAAATCATCGTCGACACGATTTTTAATTGCATTTCTTTTGGGCATAAACGTCTGCCAAAGCTCGCGCGTTTTATCGTTGACGAAGCTCATTGTCACCTTTGTGCCGATTAATTTTTTGGCGCCAATCTCTAATAACCGAGGTTTCAATTCCATAATCATAAAGTAACAATACAAGTTACGAAATATCAAGAAAACCATGTACTGAATGGTTTTAGTTAGCATTTTGCGTATAAATAACTTGTTTAGAATCTGTCTAAACAATATCTTTGCGGCACATATAAACCCCCTGTATGAAGATTAAACTTTTACATATTATAATACTGTGTATCCTGATAAGCAGTTCGGCACTTGCTCAAACGGGCTTAATCAAAGGGTCCGTAAAAACCGCTGACGGCCAACCTGCAGAGGCCGTAACCATTGCATTAAAAGGTACAAGTAAAGGAGCAAACACCAATCAGAACGGCCTTTTTCAAATAAGGAATATTGAACCGGGCAATTATACTGTTATTGCTTCTTTTGTTGGTTTAACAACAAGAAGCCAGACAATCACCATTAAAAACAACCAGGTTGTAACCATCAACTTTGTTTTGGAAGAAAATTCGGCAAAGCTGAATGAAGTGGTGATATCTGCCAATAAATCAAAAAATAAAATAACGGCGGCCGTAGCAAAAATGCCTTTAAAGAACCTGGAGAATCCGCAGGTTTATAATAGTGTGTCCTCAGAGCTCATTAAGCAGCAGGCTATTACATCATACGATGACGTAATGCGTAATGTTCCCGGAATCAGCCAAACCTGGCAGTCTACCGGCCGCGCCGGCGACGGAGCTTCATACTTTGCGCTCCGCGGATTTGAGGCGCAAACAACGCTTACTAACGGTTTGCCTGCTATTACAGGGGGTAACCTCGATCTTGCCGATGTAGAAGAGGTGCAGGTGATGAAAGGCCCATCAGCTACGTTATTCGGCGCAAGTTTTTATGGATATGGCGGTATCATCAACACCATCACTAAAAAGCCTTACTATGATTTTGGCGGCGAGGTGGCTTACAATGTTGGCAGCTTTGGTTTAAACCGCGTAACGGTTGATGTAAATACTCCGCTTAGCAAAACCGAAAAGATGGCTTTGCGTGTAAATGCTGCTTATCATGATGAGAATAGTTTCCAGAACGCCGGTTTTAAAAAGGCTTTCTTTGTTGCACCTGCATTTACCTGGGAAGTTAATAACCGTTTAAAGATTGATGTGCTGGCTGAGATAATGAATGAGAAACGTGCTGTAGCGCCTGTGTTTTTCCATTCAGACAGGGCTACGCCATTGATCGCAACTAATGTTAAAGACCTCGGCCTTAATTACAATGAATCGTTCATGAATAACGATCTGCCTATAAAAAACCCGCGTACTAATTTACAGGGGCAGGTAAATTATAAGATCTCCGATCAATGGAATTCACAAACCGTACTGTCTTACGGAACGGCCAAATCTGATGGATACTACACCTACAATTATGATGACGGCATTAGAGATAACTTTTTTGCCCAATATTTTCATATTGAAAACGACCTAAGGAAAACATTCAATATTCAGCAAAACTTTAACGGCGACTTCAAATTGTTTGGCATGCGTAACCGTTTGCTGGTTGGCTTAGATTTCCTTACCCGTACCGAAACGGATAAAGGGTCTGGTTGGGCAAATGTAAGATACGTCACACCACAAACTGCTAACGTTGCTTTTGATTACATAGATGCTGCTAACGATATAGATATCCATTATCCGGCTACGCCAAATTCGCAATTAACTCAAAGCTTTGTAAACGGTTTATTACCGGCCGATGGTTACTCGAACTCCAAATATACATTCCGCACCTATGGCGCTTATGCGTCAGAAGTTATCAATATTACGCCAAAGTTATCTGCCATGCTCAGTTTGCGGGTTGATAAATTTGAAACGCCTGATGATGATTTCAGCCAATTTGCACTTTCGCATAAATTGGGTTTAGTTTACCAACCGGTATTAGATAAAGTATCATTGTTTGCTAACTACATGAACTCTTTTATCAACGTACCGCCAACACAGATTTATGGCGACGATGGCAACCCTACCGGCGAGATCCGGTCATTTAAACCCGAGCATGCCAACCAGTGGGAGGTGGGTGTTAAAACCAATCTTATTGATGATAAATTAGCAATAACCGCGTCTTATTACGATATTAAAGTGACGGATAGGGTGTACACTGTTCTTTTTAATTCTGTACAAGGCGGTAAAGTAAGAAACAGAGGTTTCGAGATTGATGTTAACGCTAACCCTGCAAAAGGTTTAAACCTGTTGGCCGGCTTTAGCCATAACTCATCAAAAATATTGGCCGGTAACGGAAATGATTTTTACAACCAACCGGGCCGCGCACCAGGCGGGCAAGGCCCCGGTACGCAGGCAAACTTGTGGGCTACCTATAAATTTATGGCCGGGGCACTTAAAAACTTTGGTCTTGGTGTTGGCGGTAATTATGCCGGAGAATATAAAGTAATTGATAACAGTGAAACCGGCGTGTTTAATTTGCCAAGCTACACACTGCTTAACGGAACCGTGTTTTTCAACTCCAACCATTACCGGGTAAACTTTAATCTTAATAATATCACCAATAAACAATACTACATCGGTTATTGGTCAATAAACCCGCAAAAACAACGCAACTTTGTTGCCAGCGTTGCGTATAAGTTTTAGGTGATAATATAAGTTAGTATTTGAACGAAAGGTTGATTGGTTAAAGTCTGGGTGAAAACCCAGACTTTTTTGTTGTACGGATATTGAACCGTAAATAACTTACTTTTGCATTTGATCAAATACAGATAAGATGGCCGATAAGCAAACGCAAAACACCGGAGAGAAAACCAGCCTGCACCCGCGCAACCCGCACAGGGAACGGTACGATTTTGCACAACTTACTAAGACATTGCCTAAGCTATCTGCTTTTGTATTCACAAATGAGCACGGCATCAAAACCATTGACTTTACTGATGCCGAAGCTGTAAAAATGCTTAATAAAGCGATTTTAAAACAGCAATATGGCATTGCTTCGTGGGATATTCCGCAAGGTTTTCTTTGTCCGCCAATACCCGGCAGGGCTGATTATATCCACTACCTGGCCGATATTTTGGCACAAAGCAATAATGGCGAAGTGCCTACCGGCAACAAGGTAAAAGTGCTGGATATTGGTGTGGGTGCAAACTGTATTTATCCGCTTATAGGGCATAAGACCTACGGCTGGCAGTTTGTGGGCAGCGAGGTGGATTATATTGCCGCGGGCTCGGCAAAGAAAATTGTAGAGGATAATAAGCTTACTGATGCGATAGAGATACGCACCCAAAGCTCTTATGCGCATATCTTCCAGGGCATCATTAAACCCGGCGAAAAATTTGATATTACGATGTGCAACCCGCCTTTTCATGCCTCGGCAAAAGAGGTAAACGCCAACTCGCAGCGTAAATGGCAAAACCTGAAACAAGATAAAGGCGCTGACCTTAACTTTGGCGGCCGCAATACCGAGCTTTGGTGCGAAGGCGGCGAACCCCGTTTCCTTAATAAAATGATGAGCGAGAGCAAGCAATTTGCCCACGCAAGCAAATGGTTCTCGTCACTCATCTCTAAAAAAACCACCTTGCCCGGTTGCTTCAATTCGCTGGATTATTTAGGCGCCCGCGATGTAAGAACCATTGATATGGCACAGGGGCAAAAAAGCAGCAGGATATTGGTTTGGCGGTTTTAGAATACCGACAATAAGAACGCGTCATTGCGAGGAACGAAGCAATCTCTTTAAGCAAGTCGGACATGCAAGGCGTTAACTTGTCCTACGGAGATTGCTTCGTTCCTCGCAATGACGCGTGGCGAGATAGGCTTCTTACCTATCCCAAAACGGATTTGGCTCAATTCCCAGTGCGCGCAAGTAAACATATCCCTGGCCGCGATGGTGTATCTCATTATCGATAAAATAAAGAATAGTGTTGATCACGCTGTTTTCATACATACCGAATGCCTTTACCACATCGTGGAAATGTTCCTCCTGTATTTGCGGCCATAGCTCTTCAATTTGTTCGGTAACATCATCCCAGGCTTCTAATAAGGCGGCTTTGGTAGCAAGGTGTACGCTTTGGTCAAAATGATCAAGCTCTGGTGTGGTTGTCCATTGGCCGGTTACAAACCCGTTCATGCCGGCGCTGGCAAGGCCGATCATTTCACCGGCCAGTTCGCTATAAGGGCGCATGCTGCCTATTGAAAATTCAAACAGGTCTTTCTCCGGGAATTGGGCTAATATTTTGCGGCTCAGTCCGCGGTGGCTTTGCCAGTGTTTTAAAAGTTCTTCGTTGGTAATTAAAGATTTTGCTGCTGTTGTTGCTTCAGTTGTCATGGCTATTTGTTTTTGTTTATGAAGCAAAGAAACTATGCGTTAATGACAACAGTATGTCAGCAGGATTTTCTGAGGCTGAAAAGACATATTATTTTTTTGTTAAGCCTCATGTTGGGGCACGCTGATTGCTTAGTTAACTATATGCAAGTCAACTATTTCGTTATCGGCGTAATTGTTCTATTGGGTTTGGCCGTCATTATTTTTCTTATCCTGCGTAATCGCAAAGACGAGAAAGATTTTGAGAAAGACCAGCTCGAAGACAATGATATCACCAGCCCGCAGGATCCATCAAAAGATTAATCCTGACAGCGCCCATTTCATCATTCTATATTACCTTATCAAGCTGCTATATCCTTACTATACTTGTTCCGGTATTCTATTGGCGATAGCCCCGTTATCTTCTTAAATATCATTCTGAAGGCCTTTGTATCTGTGTACCCAACGTTGTACATCACTTCGTTTACATTCTCGCGCATACTCTCAAGGCTTAGTTTGGCCGCCTCAATGCGAACGCGCTGCATATATTCTACTACAGTGTTTGATGTCGCTTTTTTAAACCTGCGCTCCAGGTGCCGGCGACTAATCGCAAACTGATCGGCCAGATGGTCCACCGTGATCTTGTCACGATAATTCTGCTCAATAAATTGCTGGGCTTTTTGTATCACATCGTCGTCATGGTCCTTTTGCCCGTGGAATATAATGAACAACGATTGGCTGTGCCTGTCAATATCTATCTCAAATATCTTGGATGAGTTGATGGCCATGTCGCGGCCTGCAAATTTTTCAACCAGGTAGAGCAGCAGGTTCAGAGACGAGTATGCACCGCCGCTGGTGTAGATCCCGCCTTCATCGGTTATGATCTTGTACGGCATCAGGTTAACCTCGGGGAAGCGTTTCCTGAAATCGTCAGCCATTAGCCAATGCGTGGTGCAGCTACGACCTTTTAAAAGCCCGGTAGATGCGAGGATAAATGCGCCTATGCAAAGCGAGGCTATCTCCGCACCGGTTTTATATTGTTTTATGATCCATGGTAACAAGTCATCATTATCCTGTAGTACTTTATTCATATCGCCATGTACCGCAGGGATAACGATGATATCCGTTTTAGCAACCTCGTTGATCGTAAATTCCGGTTTCACAGTGAATAATCCGTTAGTAACTGTAGTTTCTTTATTTAAACCCACCAGTTGCACTTTAAACAATGGCGGCTTTCGCATTCGCTCTAAAGCCTGATTTACCATCGTAAACATCTTGTAAGTAGCCTCAATGCTGCTTAAGCTGGTATCGCCCTGCGGTATTAGTACTGATACATGTTTCATAATACCAAAGTTAGCGTACAGTACCGTCGCAATCAACCCCTTACATTGTCGTAATTGCACCTCACTAAATCCTTAAAGTCGACGCACCTTTGCATTGTACCGTTTAAAAGAGTTTTTATGACGATGATAGAGGTATTTAGAACCAACGTGCAAAAGACAACGCAATCACGATTAATGATCAAACTGCTGTCGGTACACTTCCCTGCAAGCAAGATCAATTTTGATCTGGATGACTGTGACAAGGTGTTGCGGGTTGAGGGTAAAGATCTTTGTAAACAACGTATCATAGAATTGCTTAAATTGAACGGGCATTACTGCGAGGTACTCGATTAACCAATTGTCAATTAAAAACTTAAAATCATGATAAAACTAAGTTCTTACATCAATTTCAACAACAACGCTACCGAAGCCATGACCTTCTACCAGGAAGTATTAGGGGGTGAGCTTAGCCTTATGAAAGTTAAAGATTCGCCGATGAAAGATATGTTCCCGGCAGAATTGCAAGACATTATTTTACACGCAGACCTTACCGGGGATAACTTCACCATACAGGGCACTGATATGGCCGATTCGGATGTGCAGGACTTTATCGGAGCTGTGTCTATCAGTATAACGCTGGCTACTAAAGCCGAAGTGCAGGAGAAGTTTGATAAGCTGCGCCAGGGTGGGAAAGTAAAGCACGAGATCATGACGTTTTTTGCCGGAACCATGGGTAATGTAACAGACAAATTCGGCGTGCGCTGGAACGTGTTTACCGATGAGCAATAAAACTTAAACATTTATCACAATGAATGCGAAAGTCATAAAAATTATCTATTGGATACTAACCGTCTTATTTGTTTTAGCTATGCTTGGCGATGCCTATGGCGGCATAACAAAGCAGGAAGCCGGGCAGGTGGTTCTTCGCCATTTGGGTTACCCGATGTACCTGCTGGTGATAACTGGTGTGTTTAAATTGTTTGGTGCGATCGCGATAGCGCAGAATGGCTGGAAAACCATAAAAGAATGGGCTTTTGCCGGGTTCTTTATCAACTTTGTTGGTGCAGTTGCCTCGCGAGCAGCTATGGGCGATGCGTTTGGTTTACTGATACCCCCAATCGTGATGCTGGTGATTATGTTTATCTTGTATTACTTTTGGAAGCAATACAATAAAACCAAAACCGCCTGAAACTTATGGACACCCTTCACACTATCATCGGAATTTTTGCAGGCATAATTGTTGTAGTTATTATATTAGCTATGATAGCCCCCAAGCGCTACAATGTGCAGCGAAGCATTATTATTAACAAACCGCGACAAGCTGTTTTTGATTACATAAAATTTCTGCGTAACCAGGATAATTACAGTAAATGGGTAATGATGGATCCCAATAAACGAATGGCCTACACCGGTGCCGACGGCACAGTGGGTTTTAACGCAGCATGGGATAGCGATATGAAACAGGTGGGTAAAGGCAATCAAACCATCGAAGAGATAGTTGACGGTGAACGCATCGATATACGAGTGGTTTTTGAAAAACCGATAGCGGGCGTTGGGGATGCATATTTTGCCACACAGTCTGTAACTGATGAAAGCACTTCTGTAAAATGGGCAATGGCAAGTAAAATGCCTTTCCCGATGAATGCAATGCTGCTATTTATCAATATGGATAAAATGCTTGGAAAAGACATGGAAGAAAGCCTTGGTAATCTTAAAGGCCTGCTTGAGAAATAGATTTTGTCTATATTTAATTATGTAATATCGACGTATACAATTAATCGTTTCGCTCGCAATGACGGAGCGTAATAAAAAGAAAGGCTCGTGTTAAACAACACGAGCCTTTTTAATATAAAACATCTCTTACTTTAATCTGCTTTTTAACTCAGATATCGGCATGCTTATCATGCGGCCAACAGGTTGTTTGCCGCGGTAGGTGATCACTTTTAATTGCGTTGCATCTATCGGCACATTTAATACACCAATGTATTTAGGATAAAACCTATCCGGGTACGAGTTATCAAAACTATAGTAGATATCCAGACCTTTTACCTCCGGCGTTAACGTAACATTTAAAGTGCTGTCCGGGTTGCGGCCAACTTTAAAGTCAGGGTCGTACGCACTTGGGGCATACTTGGTTTCAGCCTCATCAAAACGGGCAAAGTGTTTCTCTACCTTACCAAAGAAGGTGTCAAAATTCTTTTTAGATGCTGGCGACCATACGCTCTCTGCCAACGCAAAGCCACGCGGCCATGTCATGTACTCCACCTGGCGAATATTGTAAACTTGCTCTGTCCATAAGTTGGCCTGGCCACCTTTTATCAGCTTGGCGTTAACACCTGCCGGAACAGGATCAAACTCGTAGGTTTTGCTTAAACGAAGGGATGCATAAACATGAGGCTCCATTACGCGGTCGCTTTGCATATAGTCAAGGTAAACAAAAGTGGTTGGGCTCATCACAACCTCGTGACCGAGGTTTGCAGCCTCAATACCACCTTTAACACCTCTCCAGCTCATTAAAGCAGCGTTAGGGCCAATGCCGCCTTCCAGGATCTCATCCCAACCTAAAAACTTTTTACCTTTTGATTCTACAATTTTTTCTAAACGCTTTTCAAAATAGCTTTGTACCTCTTCCTGGGTTTTCAGGTTTTCTTTAGCCATAAGTGCTTTCACCTGGTCGCTTTGTTCCCAGAAATTTTTAGCACACTCATCGCCACCTAAATGGATGTATTGGAAAGGAAATAATTCCGCTAATTCGCCAACAACTTTATCCAAAAACTGATAAGTAAACTCGCCTGCAGGGTTAAGGGTATTATCAACAATGGCAGGGTGGCCCGGCTTAGACCAATCCATAATTTTTTCGCCATAGCGCACAGTATATTTATCTGCACCTGCTGTGGCCGAAAGTTCGGGGTATGATGCAACCGCAGCTAAACTGTGGCCCGGAACGTCAACCTCCGGCATAACGTTTACAAATCGTTCTTGTGCATATTTTACTACTTCACGGATATCATCTTGCGTATAATAGCCGCCGTAGTTGCGTTGCTCGCCCGGTCTTGGCGGGGCAAAATTGCCAAACTCACCTTCGCGTTTAATATTGTAGGCGCCCACGGTAGTTAACTTAGGGAAGCTTTTGATCTCTACGCGCCATCCCTCATCATCTGTTAAATGCCAGTGGAAAAGGTTAAGTTTATACTTGGCCATATTATCTATATAGCTCATCACTTCCTTTTTAGTGAAGAAATGGCGAGATACATCTAACATTAAACCCCTCCAGGCAAAGCGCGGATAATCAGTAATATCCACTGCGGGTACTGCCCACTTAACGTTTTTGGCAACTTGCTTACCCTCAATTTCTTTTGGAAGAAGCTGGAATAATGTTTGCAAACCATAGTATAAACCGGCCTCGGTATTTGCCCTTATGATAACGCCTTTGGTTTTGGCAGACAGGTAATAACCTTCAAGACCAATAACATTATCAGGCGCAGTATTTAAAATTAATTTAATCGCCGCGGTAGGGGCTGCAGCCTTAACCCGTACCATTTTACCTGTTGCGGTAGAGAATTTACTTTTAACCAGATCAAGCACCGGTGTCATTTTAGTGCTTAGCGGGGCCTGTACTATAATTTCTTTCGGTAAAATGAACTGGCCGGTATGCGGCGTTGTTTTTACAGGTTCGGGGATGATGGCAAATGTGCTGGTAGCTGTTTGTGCAAAGGCAACCGGCGCCAGCAGACAGGATAACACCAGTAAGGAAAATTTCTTCATATAGATTTGTTGAGTTATGGTTAGTGGATGATATGCAAGTTATCGCTTTTTAGATAATATTAAAAAGTTTTTTGAACTTAAAAATACATCTTGTAAGTGCTTGAATATTATAGATACTACAAAGGATATAAATAATTTTTTTTATTTAAATTGCCATTGATAAACCATCAGCCGCTCTCAACGGCTTTAACTATTAATAACAACTAAGCTATGTCTACAGACCGCAGAAAGTTTCTAAAACATCTGGGCACCTCAGTATTGCTGACCTCTGCCTCGTTAAACAGTTTCGCCGCAAAAGAAGAGAATGAAGTACGGATACTTCGCGACCAAAAACGTGTTAGCCCAAATGATAAGGTGCGCATTGCTGTCATAGGGATGGGGATAATGGGTTTTAACGATACGCGTGCTGCGCTTGCTGTGCCCGGCGTAGAATTGGTTGGCGTGTGCGATCTTTATAAGGGGCGGCTGGCACGTTCAAAAGAGGTATATGGTAAAGATCTGTTCACAACAATGGATCATCGTGAGATACTTGAGCGCAAGGATGTGGATGCCGTTATTGTGGCTACCAGCGATAACTGGCATAGCCAGATAGCCATAGATGCTATGCGAAAAGGCAAAGCTGTTTATAGCGAAAAGCCGATGGTGCATAAGATAAGCCAGGGCCTTGAGGAGATTCGCGTACAAAAAGAAACTAAAGCCGTTTTCCAGGTAGGCAGCCAGCGCGTAAGTAGCATTGCTTATCGTAAGGCTAAAGAGATGTATGAGGCTGGGGCGATAGGGAAGATAAATTCTATCGAAGCATCATTTAACAGGAATAGCGGTTTGGGTGCCTGGCAATATACTTTGCCAAATGATGCCAACTTACAAAATGTCGATTGGTCACGTTTCCAGGCTACTGTGCCGCCAAATGACAAACATGATTTTGACCCGTTGCGTTTTTTCCGATGGAGAAATTACCGTGAGTATGGCACCGGAGTAGCGGGTGATTTGTTTGTGCACCTGTTAAGCGGCATTCACTTCATCACCGGCTCAAAGGGGCCCGAGACCATTTTTTCGATCGGTAACCTTGATTACTGGAAAGATGGCCGCAACGTGCCTGATGTGATGAGTGCCGTTATACATTATGGTGAAACCAAAGAGCATCCGGCTTTCCAGGTAACACTGCGCGTAAATTTCGTAAGCGGCGAGGGCGATTATGGTACCACCAAAATTGTGGGGTCTGAAGGGGTGATAGACTTGGGTGGCGAAGGCGAAAGTTTTACCATCCGTAAAAACCATATCACCGAAGCGCCGGGCATAGGTGGCTGGGACTCGTTTGAAACCTACCCTGAGGCTGAGCAAAAGAAGCTGATGGATGCGTACAATAAACGCTGGACAAAAGCCCAGCAGGAAGCACCAGCCAGCGAACCGATAATTTATAAAGCTCCCGAAGATTACAGCGCAAACATCGACCATATGACAAATTTCTTTGATGCCATCCGCACTGGTAAACCAATTGTGGAAGATGCCGTATTTGGGTTCAGAGCCGCAGCACCTGCGCTGGCCTGTAATGATAGCTATTTCCAAAAGAAAGTTATCCGTTGGGATGCTGAGAATATGAAGGTGGTGGGATAGGATATAATATAAAAGCTGTCATTTCGAACGTTAGTGAGAAATCCTGTTATTAATGCTAAGCTGTCCACTATTCAATAATAACAAGATTTCTCCTCGTACCTCGTTCGAAATGATAGATTCTTTCGCCAACAAACAAAAAAGCCGGTCCACTTTATATCATTGCACTAATAGTTTACACGTGGAAGCCGTTTGCTTTGATGTAATTGTAGCTTTTGGTAATGCTATCAAACGGATCGCCGGGGCAAATGTCCTGCTCGTTAAAGAAATACTTTAAACCTGCAGTTTTTGCGTGAGCAAATATCTTTTTAAACGGAATAACACCATTACCAACCTCGGTAAACATTTGTTTAGGTGTATTATCCATATCCTTTACGTGCCATAGCGGGAAACGGCCCGGGTGTTTATCAAACATGGCAATAGGGTCCTGCTTAGCACGATACATCCAGTAAATATCCATTTCCATTTTTACCAGGTCGGCATCGGTTGAATCTAACAACACATCGTATGGATATTTGCCATCTTGCGAGGCAAACTCAAAATCGTGGTTATGGTAGCAAAGCTGTATGCCTGCTTTCTTGGCTACTTCACCAGCTTTGTTTAATTTCTCGGCAGTTTCTTTATAATGGTCAAGAGTGCCGCGCTCGGTATCAAGCAGGTAAGCACAAACCATGTATTTAAGGCCAACGGCAGCAGCATCGTCAACTGCTTTTTGCCAGTCGTTAACAATGGTTCCCTTAGTGTTTGGCATGCCTTCGCCTAACATGAAGTGGCCACTTGGCATTATGAGGCCGTTGTCGCTTAAAACCTTTTTAAATTCGGCAGGCTCCATTCCGTAGAATTTTTGCGTGCCGGTATAAGTAGCGCCTTCAACAGAATTGAAACCTACTTTGGCAACTTTAGCCAAAGTGCCCAAAGGGTCTTTAGCCATAGCATCGCGTACAGTATAAAGCTGTACGCCAATGTATTTATTCTTTTTAGCTGCAAATAATTCAGGAGCCATTAACAGGCCTGCAGATAGCATAGCACTGCTTTTAAGGAACGAGCGTCTTGATGTCATTATCTGGTTTTTTTAATTGGTTGTGTAAATGTAACACATTGGTGTTTCAAAACAAATAGACGCGAGAAAAATAAAAGGGTTTAAAAAATACCAGTTCTATGGCAGAAACCCCTCCCTAACTCTCCCAGGGGAGGGAACTTATTTTTAAGAGCATCGGACATGTGCGATTCCTTCCCTTGGGAAGGTGCAGGAAGGGGTTATTAAACAAGCAAGGCACAATGACTTAAACATTGTGTCTTGTTATAATTTCTTATGCCGGTTTACTCTCCCCACCATTTGGTCTTGGTGGTTTCTTTTTACCGAAACGGCGGTTATTGCGACGACCACCTTTTCGTTTGTCATCATGCTTGTCAGAACGGTCTTCCTTAATTGGCTCGATGCCTTTTAAGCTTTCAGGTAGTTCTTTTTGGTTGATGGGGCGCTCTATCAGTTCTTCAATAGTTTTTAAACGGCGCAGGTCGCGGTTATTTACAAAGGTGATAGCGGTACCGGTGGTTGCTGCACGAGCTGTACGACCGATCCGGTGTACATAATCCTCAGGATCAGGTGGAACATCGTAGTTAACCACCAGGTCAATCCCTTCCACATCAATACCCCGCGACAACGCATCGGTACCGATGATAACCGGAAGCTGCCTGTTCTTAAAACGAAGCAGGATCTCCTCGCGCTCTTTCTGCTCCAGATCTGAGTGGAATGCGGCTGTATTAATATGTGCCGCTTTTAGTTCTTTAAATAACGATTTTACAATTTCCTTGCGGGATGCGAAGATAATAGAGCTTTGATAGCCTTCTTTCAGTATCAGTTTTAACAAAGGTGTTTTCTGCTGATCGTGCAGGCGGTAGATCTGCTGATCTATCCCTGCAGCCGGTTGCGAAATGGCAATATTGATCTGTTGTGGCTCGTGCAATATGGCATTGGCCAATTTGCGGATGCGTTGCGGCATCGTTGCCGAGAACAACAGTGTTTGGCGTTTTTTTGGCAGATAATTTACTATCCGCATAATATCATCATGGAAACCCATATCCAACATACGATCGGCCTCATCCAATACCAAATGGGTAATATGGTTCATCTTTAACACACCCGATGTAAGGTGTGCGATTAAGCGGCCGGGGGTAGCAATAATGATGTTCACATTATTTTCAATACCACGGCGTTGCTGTTCATAAGCCATACCATCGCCACCACCAAAAACAGCCTGCGAACTTACACCCGAAAAATAGGCAAGCCCTTCAACCTGTTGGTCTATTTGTTGTGCCAGCTCGCGTGTTGGGGCAAGCACCAATGCAGTTGTATAGTGTTTATGCGTTTTGCAAATATTATCCAAAACCGGAAGCAGGTATGACGCGGTTTTACCTGTACCTGTTTGCGCGCAGGCTATCAGGTCGTCGCCATTCATGATAACCGGTATAGCCATCGATTGGATGGGGGTAGGGGTATTGAAACCCATGCTTAAAACACCTTCTAAAAGCTGTTCGTCGAAATTAAAATCCTGAAATGTCACTCTATTGTTAAACGTATGTGTGCAAGGTAGTAAAAAATGCCGCTTAAGCCTGTTTTTACTTTATAATGTTAATGCATCAATTAGTTTTGGCCACTGTTAAATACTACAAATGCGTAATAATCCAAACAAATCGCAATCACGTTTATTTGTGAATGTAATTAGTTAATATGCTTAAAAATTTACTTTCTAAAACATCTATTGTATTTACAGCCTTAGTGGCTATCGTTTTAATTTCTCAAAAAGCTTTTGGGGATAATATTGATACCGGCGCGGTTGTCCATCCTATTGATAGCAGCAAAATTGCCACCCGCATCATTAATCGCGATTTTAATAATATGTATATCCAGAACCTGTCGCCGGCATTTTTGGGGCAGGAGTTTTTTCAGCCAAATAAAACCTTGTTGGTTGGCGATGTGAATACGCATTTTGTATTGCTAAGTTCGCCGCGTTCGCGATTATTTGTGGATGTATCGGCAAGGGTTAAGGTAAGGTTATTGAAAGAGTATGGTAACCCGGTAAAGTCGCCCAGCTATATGCCGGGCTTAAATCTGTATTACCGGATAAATAGTGATGCCTACCATCCGCAATACATATCGGCTTCTTATACGCACCACTCTAACGGTATCCGCGGGCCTTCTTTGAATCCCGATGGAAGCATCAATGTCGACAGCGGGAAGTTCAGCACCGATTTTGTGCAGGTAAACTATACTTTGGGTAAGCGTACTGACAAACCTAATACCATCCTAAACCAATACGGAACCTTGGGGATAGAAATGCACCGCTCTTTATTTGATGACGGTGGCGGTGCCTCACTGGGTTTGCCGGGGCATTATGGTTTTGTGCGTGTTAACGGTACCTACGTTCATAACCTGGCCAAACGCTACCAGGATGATATTGACCCCAATAGATCCGATTTTAGAAACTGGCAGCGCCTGCAGTTTGACTTTACCTACATTGCAGGGAAAACAGGCTACGCAGCTACCGATCTGGGTAAACGCTTAAACGCAAGTTTAAAATATTACTACCAGTTCCCGTTTATGCATAATGCTGCCTTTGTAGTAGGTGCGGGATACCGCGGGCAAGACGATTACAACATCTACTTTCAGGATAACTATTTCTACATGCAGCTGGGTATTGCTTCAGGTTTGAATTTCTTGTTCAGCAAGTGATTGTGAGTTTGCAGCTGGCAGTGTGCAGTTTGCAGGGAGCCCCCCCAAATCCTTAAATCTCTTGATCAGGAAAATCGAGGTTCAAGAACAATTCTAAACTGTAAAAATTTTGATTGACAAACTGCGTTATTACAGCAGCAATTAAAATAAATGTTAGATTTACACGCACTAAATTGAACCGGCAGTACATTACCGTGCTGTTGTAATCTGCATAAATATGAAAAAACTTATTTTGAGCACTCTTGCTGTAGCAGCGTTACAGTATGCATCATTTGCACAATCAAAAAAAGGCGTACAAAACTTATTTGACGGCAAAACTACCAACGGCTGGCATGCCTATCTTAAACAAGATGCAGGCCCATGGAGCGTGGTTGACGGCGCTTTGCAATTAGACCCTAAAGCACCCGGCCAAGCCGACCTGGTTACCGATGCTGAGTACGAAAATTATGAACTTTCTATCGACTGGAAAATTGCCGAAGGCGGCAACAGCGGCATCATTTTCGGCGTGCATGAGGATCCTGCTTTGGGTGCTACTTACCTATCAGGTATCGAAATGCAGGTTTTAGATAATGAAAAAGCCGAAGACAATAAAAAAGCTAATCACCTTGCAGGCTCATTATATGATATGAAAGCGGCCCCTGCCGATGCTGCAAAACCAGCAGGCCAGTGGAACACCGCTAAGATCCATAAAGAAAACGGCCACCTTATTTTCTGGTTAAATGGTAAAGAGGTGATCAATGTACAAATGGGCAGCCCTGAGTGGACTGAGCTGATCAATAATAGCAAGTTTAAAACCTGGAAAGATTTTGCAAAATATCCAAAAGGGCATATCGCTTTGCAATCACACGGTGCGGTAGTTGCTTACAAGAACATCAAACTAAAAACTTTGTAATTTAACTCTTAATTTATAGTTCGACATATAAATGGAAGATCTTCAGATAAAAAAGACCGGTACCGTTTACGACGCTATTGTTGTAGGCTCGGGTGCCGGTGGTGGTATGGCCGGTTACGTGTTGGCACATGCCGGCTTAAAAGTGCTGATGCTTGAGGCGGGTGCTTATTTCGATCCAAAAACAGATTCGCACCAGTTAAAATGGGCATGGGAATCAGCCCGTCGTGGTGCAGGTACAACCCGCCCGTTTGGCGATCTTGATGCTGCTTACGGTGGCTGGCAGTTGGATGGCGAGCCATACACTACAAAAGATGGTACCGAGTTTGAGTGGTTCCGCGCGCGTATGCTGGGCGGCCGTACCAATCACTGGGGCCGTATCTCATTACGTATGGGGCCTGATGACTTTAAACCTAAAGATGGTTTAACTGATCCGTGGCCTATCACTTATGATGATGTTAAACCTTTTTACGATAAGGTTGACCGCATGATAGGCGTGTATGGTACCGTTGAAAATATAGAGAGCGAACCGGATGGTATATTCCTGCCGCCGCCAAAACCACGTTTAAATGAGTTGTTCATTAAACAAGGTGCTACCAAGGCCGGTGTCAAGGTAATTACCGGTCGTGGTTCTGTGTTAACAGAGGCGCTTAAAGATAACAAAGACCGTGGCGCATGTTTCTACTGCGGGCAATGTGGCCGCAGCTGTAAAGTATATGGTGATTTCTCGGCATCATCCTGTCTGGTTATCCCGGCATTGAAAACCGGTAACTTAAAATTGATCACCAATGCCATGGTGCGCGAGGTGTTGACTGATAAAGAAGGTAAAGCTACCGGTGTATCATATGTTAACCGCGAGGATATGCAGGAGTACCAGGTAAATGCTAAGATCGTTATCCTGGGTGCCAGTGCCGGCGAATCAGCCCGTTTGTTGCTGAACTCAAAATCAGCCGCACACCCGGGTGGTTTGGCTAACAGCAGCGGTGTGATCGGTAAATACATTCATGATAGTACAGGTTCTGGTGCGGGTGGTTTCCTTCCGCAATTGATGGACCGCAAGCGCTATAACGAAGATGGCGTGGGTAGTGTGCACATTTACTCGCCATGGTGGTTAGATAATAAGAAACTGAATTTCCCGCGTGGTTACCACATCGAATATGGTGGCGGTATGCATATGCCATCATACGGTTTTGGCGGCGGCATACAGGATATGAATGGTGCTGTACCGGGCCGCGATGGTAAGAAAAAAGCGGGCGGTGGCTATGGCGTTGGTTTGAAAGACGATTACCGCCGTTTCTACGGTACGCAGGTTGGTATGGCCGGCCGTGGTACTGCCATTGCGCGTGCCGATAACTATTGCGAGATTGATCCTAACGGCGTGGTCGATAAATACGGTATCCCGGTACTTCGTTTCCACTATAAATGGACAAACGACGAGATTGCCCAGGCTAAACACATGCAGGAAACTTTTGAAGAGATATTGCATAACATGGGTGCCATTTACGGCAAAATGCAAGGCCCCGAAACCAACTACGGATTAGAGGCTCCAGGCAAGATCATCCACGAGGTGGGTACTGTGCGTATGGGTGATGATCCGAAGAAATCGGCATTGAACAAATACTGCCAGGCGCATGATTGTAACAACCTTTTTGTTGTTGATGCTGCTCCGTTTGTACAGCAGGGCGATAAAAACGCTACCTGGACAATCCTTGCATTAAGCATGCGTACTGCAGAATACATTTTATCACAACGTAAAAAACTAAACGTATAAGCCTTATGAACAGAAGAGACTCCCTTAAAGCAATAGGTTTAGGAACCCTTACTACCGGGTTTTTGGTTGGCGTTGGTTGTAAAACCGGCGACGACAAGAAAGCAGAAACAACTGCAGCTGCTGGCGGCAAACAGGAAGCCGTTCCCGGCCGCATGCCCGAAGAGGTTGAACGTGAAAACAAACTAAAAGAAGAGAAATATTTCGATGAGCACGAGATGGCTACGATCACAGTGCTGGCAGATATCATTATCCCTAAAGATGAACACTCAGGCAGTGCATCTGATGCTAAGGTACCCGAGTTTATCGAATTTATTGTGAAAGATATTCCATCGCATAAATTACCAATGCGTGGCGGCCTGAAATGGATTGATCTGTATTGCTTAAACCACTACGGCAACACTTTCATCAAATGCAGCAGCAAACAACAAACCGAGCTGTTAGACCAGATAGCTTACCCATACACCGCAAAGGCAGAGTTTGCGCAAGGCGTTAAGTTCTTTAACCTGATGCGTGATCTTACTGCCTCAGGTTTCTGGAGCAGCGAAATGGGCACCAAAGATATCGGCTACGCCGGTAACGCCCCCAACAAGTGGACAGGTGTACCAGCCGACGTATTGAAACAATACGGGATGGAGAACGTGAAGATATAGTTGGATATTTTTTGTTATCTATATATCGTGTCATTGCTGATGCCTCACCTAAATCCTCTCCAAAGGAGAGGACTTAAAAAAATACAATAGT
>JAESTD010000127.1 GCA_016763755.1 Mucilaginibacter sp. | reverse complement strand
TTTGCAACATCTTCATTTTTTGATTTACTGCTTCTTCAGCGTATTGTTGCAGTTTAGAGTCGATAGTGGTATAGATCTTCAAGCCATCTTCATAGAGGTCGTAGCCATTCTCTTTGCACCATTTATCCAGCCATTTTTCAACTGCGTGGCGGATGTATGAATCGCCTGAACCGGT
Source organism: Mucilaginibacter sp. (assembly GCA_016763755.1). Lineage (GTDB taxonomy): Bacteria > Bacteroidota > Bacteroidia > Sphingobacteriales > Sphingobacteriaceae > Mucilaginibacter. The sequence continues at coordinate 12,871 of JAESTD010000127.1, read as the reverse complement.
ATTGTCGATATAACTCAAATCCAGTCCAATGGGCTTAGCTGTTTCGGCTTTATACTCATCGGGTTTAAGGTAGCCATATTTCTGCATTTGGCTTAAAACCACATTACGGCGCTCGATAGAGCGGGTTGGGTTTGTGCGTGGGTTGTATGTAGAAGTTGCCTTCAACATCCCGATCAACGTGGCCGATTCGGCAGGAGTAACCGCATTTGGCATCTTGTTAAAGTAACGCAACGTGGCCGTTTTTATACCGAATGTATTGTTACCGAAAGGGACAGTATTTAAGTATAGAGTAAGAATTTCTTCTTTACTGTACTGGCGCTCTATTTTAAAGGCTGTAAGCCATTCCTTGCATTTAAAAACAACTGTACGCAATACAGGCACATGGCGGATTATACCCTGCGATTTGCGTTTACGTGTGCTGAAAAGATTTTTTGCCAATTGCTGCGTAATAGTACTGCCACCACGGCGATCGCCCTTTGCTGTTGAAAGTAAACTGCCAAAAAAGCCGATAAAATCTACCCCGTTATGTTTGTAAAAGCGTGCATCTTCGGTAGCAACAAGAGCGTGGATGATATTAGGAGAAATGACCTTGTATTCAACAGGAGAGCGGTTTTCTTTGTAGAAGCGGCCTATCAGTTTACCATCAGCAGTGTAAACCTCAGAGGCGAGTGACATAGAAGGTTGTTTAATATCCTTCATATCAGGCGAGTAGCCGAAAAGCCAAAGAAAGTTCAGTTCAATTGAACAGAAAAAAATAATTATGAAAAATATAAAGATTGCGAAATATCTCAGGTATCGGTTCTTTATCTCTCTGAACATTGGGTAAAGATGTAAAATAATCGGCCCAAATCATAGACCCGGGCACAGCTAAAAATTAACAACGCAATTTTAACAAGTAAATTTTAAGTTAAGGATTTTAGAAAGAAAATGTTTTAACCACTCTGTCATGGTGAGCTTGTCGAACCATTCACCGCCTGTAGAGGTCTTCGACAAGCTCAGACTGACAATATTGTAGAGAACCCGGACAGATGTTTCACGATGTTCAGCATGACAAAGAATTTTTGAGACAAACCAAATCCCATTTTCCAAAGTATAATATCAATGAAACATGCATTCTTATCTATCGTACTTTCAGCCTCTATCGGTACTGTTGATGCACAACAATTGACAGAAGTAGCCCAATTCGGTAAAAACCAGCCGATTGGTGTAACAGTTGCACCTAAAAGCAACCGGCTTTTCGTATCGTTCCCGCATACAGAGCCTTATTTGTATGGGCTTACGGAGATAAAAAACGGCCAGCGCATTCCCTTCCCAAATCAGGAATGGAATAAAGTGGATACTGCCCAAACTGAAACCCATTTTGTAAATGTGCAGGATCTTTATGCTGATGGGATGAATAACCTTTGGGTGCTGGATTCGGCCCCGGGCGGCGGGGCTGCAGTTATTGGTGATAATAAAAAGAAGGAAGGTAAATTTAAGCTCATCAAAATAAGCCTTGATGATAACAAAGTGCAGCGCATTTACGATTTTGATGATCTGCCCAAAGATCAAAGCGCTTTGAATGATGTATGCGTGGATAATAATCGCCAGCTGGCTTATCTTTCAGATCCTGGTCTACATGCGATTGTGGTGCTTGATCTTAATACTGGTAAAAGCAGGGTGATGTTAAGGGACGATAAAAGTACGGGGGTTACCCCCGGTTTTAAATTGCATCTGGACGGTAAAGATGTTATTGATCAAAGCGGAAAGCCATTTATGTCTAACGTAAATGGTATTGCCTTAACGCACGACAACCAGTGGTTCTATTTCAGGGCTATCAATCAAACTAAATTGTACCGGATCTCTACCGAATACCTTGCCAATGTTACCCTGAACGATGCGGACCTAAGCAGCAAGGTAGAAACTGTGGCTGAAACGGGCATTTGTCATGGTATGATAGCCGACAGCAAAGGATATATATACCTGAGTAACTCGGTTGAGCACTCTATCCAATATGTAAAGCCAAATGGCGACGTGAAAACTTTGGTGCAGGACAATCGTCTGATCTGGCCGGATTCATTTGGCATTGGTACCGATGGTTATTTATACCTCAGCGCATCACAAATGAATCGTCTGCCGAAATATAACGATGGACAAGATAAAGTTGAATATCCTTACCGGGTCTATAAAGTTAAGCTGCCGAAGTAGGCGTATCATCGCCTATTATAAGTTTTGGGCACCGGCCCCCGGCGTAATTACCGGTTATCTGCAAAACGACAATTATTTAGTTTACAATTGATTTATTGCCTTTTAATTGATAGTATTGTTCAAACCAATAACCCACCGGGCACCCTACACCGGCAAAACCTGCTGTAAATGGAAAATAATTCTGCTAACCTTAACTTAAAGGCTGCGGCCAACAACACGTATGACGCAATTGTAGTTGGCTCGGGTATTAGTGGCGGATGGGCTGCCAAGGAGCTTACCGAACTTGGCCTTAAAACCATTATGCTGGAGCGCGGCCCTAATTACGAACACATTAAGGATTACAAAACTGCTAACAACGCCCCCTGGCAATTTGAACACCGCGGTAATGTAACGCAGGCACAACGTAAAGAGCGGCCGGTAATATCCCGTAACTGGGGTGCATCTGAACCCATTATGGATGCCTGGGTTGATGAGCAGGAAGCGCCTTACACCGAAGTAAAGCCTTTTAACTGGTGGCGGTCATACCGTTTAGGTGGACGCTCTATTTTGTGGGGCAGGCAAAGCTACCGTTGGAGCGATCTGGATTTTGAAGCCAACGCCAAAGATGGCTGGGCAATAGACTGGCCCATCCGTTACAAAGACATTGTTCCTTGGTATGATCATGTGGAGAAATTCATAGGCATAAGCGGCTCAATGGAAGGTATACCAAACTTGCCCGATGGCCATTTTCTACCACCTATGGAACTGAACGTAGTAGAAAAAGATGTAGCTGCCAGTATTAAAAAGAAATTCGGCAGGCACATGATCATAGGTCGCTCAGCTAATATTACCATACCTTATAATAATCGCACCAATTGCCAGTACCGTAACCGGTGCTGGGAAGGCTGCCCGTTCGGCGGCTATTTTAGTACGCAGTCATCAACTTTGCCGGCTGCGGTTAAAACAGGCAATCTTACGGTAAGGCCGCAGTCTATAGTAACCAAAGTACTGTACGATAAAGACACTAAAAAAGCCAAAGGTGTTGAGGTACTGGATGCCGAAACCAATAAAACCTACGAGTATTATGCTAAAGTGGTATTCCTTAATGCTTCAGCGTTAAACAGTGCCTGGGTTTTGATGAACTCAGCCACAGATATATGGCCGCAAGGGCTGGGTAGCAGCAGCGGCGAGTTAGGTCATAACATTATGGATCATCACTATAACTTGGGCGCCAGCGGTTTGGTAGAGGGTTACGAGGATAAATACTACTTTGGCCGAAGGGCTAATGGTGTTTATTTGGCGCGTTTTGCTAATATTGGTAATGACAAGCGCGATTATCTGCGTGGCTTTGGCTACCAGGGGGGCGCCGGCAGGCAAGGCTGGAGCCGCGAAATAGCCGAGTACGGTATCGGTACCAAATATAAGGATGCAATAGCCGAGCCAGGCGCATGGACGATGGGGATAGGCGGTTTCGGTGAATTACTGCCTTATCATGAAAATAAGATCACCCTTGATCCAAAGGTGAAAGACAAATGGGGCTTGCCTGTACTTTCTATGGATGCCGAGATAAAAGATAATGAGCGCAAAATGCGAATAGATATCGTTAACGAAGCCAAAGCCATGCTTGAAGCCGCGGGGGTTAAAAATATAGAAACACATGATCGCGGGCACAACGTTGGCGACGGCATCCACGAGATGGGGACGGCACGCATGGGGCGCGATCCCAAAACCTCTGAACTTAATCAGCACAACCAGGTTTGGGATGCTAAAAACGTTTTTGTTACCGACGGTGCCTGCATGACCTCATCTGCCTGTCAAAATCCATCACTAACCTATATGGCGTTGACTGCCCGCGCAGCAAATTTCGCAGTTGAGGAGTTGAAGAAGGGCAATGTTTAGGTGATTAGAGATTGGTTAATCAGAGATTAGTTTTTGTGCTTTTTTTGAATTTAAAGTTTAGGATTTCCTGACGCGTAATAATTATGAAATACATCTTATCTATCGTCTTTGTACTTTTTGCCTTCGCTACTTTCGGTTTTACTAAACCGCGAGTGCTTATTTTTAGCAAAACGGCGGTCTTTCATCATGAGTCAATAGCCGTGGGGGTTCCGGCGATAATCAAATTAGGACAGCAGAATAACTTTGATGTGGATACCACCACTAATTCCGCATTGTTTACTTTAGGTAACCTGAAGAAGTACAAAGCTGTTATATTCCTCAGTACCACAGGCGACGTGTTGAACCCGGAGCAGCAGACGGCTTTTGAGCAATACATTAAACAAGGCGGCGGATACCTTGGTGTGCATTCTGCAACTGATACCGAATACGATTGGCCGTGGTATGGTAATCTGGTAGGCGCTTATTTTAAAAATCACCCGGAAAAGCAACAGGAAGCCAATTTGAAAATTGTCGACAGAAATTTCATCGCTACCAAAGGCTTGCCTGCAACCTGGCGTCGGCTCGATGAATGGTATAACTTTAAATGGATAGCTAAAAGGCTGCATGTGGTGATAAAGATTGATGAAAAAAGCTATACCGGTGGCGAAAATGGAAGTAATCACCCAATGGCCTGGTATCATAACTATGACGGCGGCAGGGCTTTCTACACGGCTTTGGGCCATACGGATGCTTCATATAGTGAGCCGCTGTTTCTTAAACATTTACTCGGCGGTATCAAGTATGCCATAGGTCAGAAATAACCGTTAATTTATATTAGTAACAAAGCCCGCCGGATTATTCCAGGCGGGCTTTGTTGTTTACCTAACAGTAATGCTTATTCAAAACCGCCATGGCGGTTGGCTTTACCCTGCTCCGGCCATTTTATTGGTTGGCCGTTTTCGCCGGTAGCTTTGTCGCGTGGAAATTTGGTTGGATCTTCTGATGCCATATAAACCAAAATAGCAGTTAAGATGGCATTGCTGCGCAGATCGTCAAATACTACTTTATCATAAGTATCTCGGTTAGTATGCCAGGTATAGTTACCATACGACCAACTGTTTGAGCCCAGAGAAAAACCGGGAGCACCTACAGCAACAAATGAAGCAAAATCAGACCCGCCACCACCCGGTGTTCCCGGAAAGTTTGTTTTTATCTGATGGCGGATAGTATCAGGCACAACCTCAAGCCATTTGCTTATAAAGTCGCCGGCTTTCGCAAAACCTTGCCCGCCTATGTTTACAACACGGCCGGTGCCATTATCCTGGTTAAATAATGCCTGCAGGTTGGCAACAATCTCAGGATGGTCTTCAACAAACGCACGTGATCCATTTAAACCTTGCTCTTCGCTTGCCCAATGGCCTACCAGGATAGTACGCTTTGGTTTTGGATAAACTTTTTTAAGGATGCGCATAGCTTCCATCATGGTAAGGGTACCTGTACCGTTATCGGTAGCGCCTGTGCCGCCATCCCATGAGTCGAAGTGGGCTGATAACATTACGTACTCATCGGGTTTCTCTGTACCTTTTATCTCACCGATCACGTTAAAGGTTGGTACGGCCCCTAACTCTTTAGACTCAGTATGGATGGTGATACGTGGTTTCTCGTTCTTTTCAGTCAAGCGGTAAAGCAAGCCGTAATCTTCTAAAGCAATATCAACAGTTGGGATGGTTTTGGTGTACGCTGCAAAGATCTTATCAACTCCAAACCCCTGCGACCAATAATTGGTGATAATGCCTGCAGCGCCGGCTTTCTCTAAAGCCACCGGCAAGGTTCGGTTGGTGTAGCCTGTTTTTTTAATCCGGTTTCGCCAGGCTTCGGTTTGGGCAGTGCGTTCCGCTTTCATTTTATCAATGGATTCTGTAAGCGCAAACTCTTTCCAGTTATCATCCGGGCGGCCGCTTACAGGATTCATAGATACCATTACAAATTTACCTTTAACGGCCGGCAGCCATTTGGCAAATGCTACAGAATCGGCAACATCGGGCAGTATAATGGTCTCTGCTGTTACAGGAGCCTTCATTCCCGGGCTCCAGGCTAATTGGGTACCCTCAATGCTGTGTACCCGCGGGTAAACCATATCAATGTGCGATATGCCGCGTTGCCAGCCACGCCAATCGCCCCATTTTTCTTGTTTGGCCGTTATTCCCCAGCCCTTGTATTTCTCAAGCGCCCATTTGCCGGCCTGGTCGTACTGCGGTGTACCCACTAAACGTGGGCCAATGCCATCAAAAAGCTCGTGGGCAAGGGTCTGAAGCTGGGAGTTTTCCGTAGCTTCCTTTACAATTTTATCAACCACCGCATTTTTGTTTTGCGCAAAGGCGGAACTGCTTAAGCAAATGGCTGCTGCAATAAATAAAGAGTTAAAGTTTTTCATTTTCGTCAGTTGTAGGGCTTAGTTATAGCCACGAATGTAGCAAATTGGAGTCGGTGTTGAGATTGCAAGTATGTAACATTGCTGTGGAATCCCTTTTTAAGCATCAAACAAGATTGATTTGTATGGATGGGATTTATTTTATTTCATCTAAAATTCATTTGGCTTGGTTTGTGCTTAGCATAGTGCAAACAACACAACATGGCACAATTAGATGTACAGCCTAAAGAGCATAGCTCTGCCTGGCTGTTGATCATTTTTTTGATACTGGCTGCAGGCGCGGCCGTTTTACTTTATAAGGGCTGCAATAAAAGCTCGTTCTTGAAAGTTGACGCAACTGACACCGTTAGGCGAGATACCACTAGAGCCGATAGTAATAATATTGCAGCCGTACAGACCGATTGGGGTAAGGTAGATTTTAACATCCCGAGGGCTACCTACGAGGAAATAACGGATACGATAGTGACGGTAAAAAGTAATGATCACTACGGCATTTATAGTCTCAAAGAAAACAACCTTTTCAAAAAAGAAGATAGCAAAATAGCGCCCGCATCTGAAGCGGCGCTTCAACAAGTAGTCACTTCCCTAATTAAACGCTATCGCGATGCCAATATAGGCGTTTATGTATATAATGATTCTACAGTTAATGCCGGTGAAAACAAAGGTCTTGGTGCTGCCCGTGCAAATGCAGTCGAAGAGTGGCTTACCAAACAGGGACGATTACCGGTAGATCAGGTTTCTATACACTGGATTGGAGATCAGCAGTCGTTGGTTGATAACGCAACGGTAAAAGACAGGGCAATTAATCGGAGCATAGAAATAGTGGCTCTTCCGGATAATACATCACAATAAACATTAATATAACAACAAAATGAACTTTGCAGATAATAGCGGTGATTACGATCATCTTGAAGAATTAAATGAGAGCGATTTTGAGATAGTTGATAACCAACCTGATGTTATGGGCTGGGATATATTAGATACGCATAAGAATAAGATAGGCGAGGTTTCTGAATTATTATTTAACGCTGAGACGCGCAAAGTGCGATACATTATATTGGATACCGAAAGTAACGACGTTGGCCTTGACGATGGTCGCATAATTATCCCGATAGATATAGCAGATTTCGACTTAGATAATGACATTGTCAAACTACCCGGCGTCAGCACAACAACACTTGAATACATGCCGCTCTACGAGCGTGGACGCGTAATAATAAGGAAACAGATGATGATATCCGCCGTGCACTGGATATCCCTGAACGCGATGCACCAATAAGACCGGGCTCATTAAACGTGGCGCAAACCAGGATCTTCGCAAAACGATAATAGATTTATCTCAATACACTGTCGGTGATCTTCGCCAGATCCACGCTTACTTTATTTATAAAACCTAATTGCTCTTTCATCAGATTCTCGTCGGCAGTAAGCGGCAGCGGCAAGGTTTCCGGCGGTGGAATGCTGCTTAGTCGCACAGCATCGTCTATCGGCTTAGGCGCTTCTGCCTTTCCGCTCATTCGATTAATGGTTTCTTTCAGCACCGCAATACTTTTTTTAACCGATTTCTGCATGTCAGGATGTATCCCTTGCGGTTTGTTACGGATGAGGGCAGTTGCAATATTGGCGGTGTATGATGCCAGCACGTGATTGAGCACCACAAATTTATGCAGGTCTTTAATGTTACGCTGTTTACGGCGCGGCTCCGAGGTCATGCGCTCAAATACGGCCGATAAGTTGGCCGAATTTACATATACATCTTTGCGGGCAAGTTTATATTCGGTAATAGTAACTTCTTTGCCCGATAAACTATTTGATACTTTGCGCAGGTAATTCATATCAGAGGTAAGCACTTTTTCGAGGCTTTCCTGTACCACCTGGAACTCCCATGTAGGAAAAATCAAATAGCTCGCGATAAATGCAATGCCCGAACCAATAAGCGTATCTATAATCCGCTCCTGCACTATGTTCAAGTGCCCAAGGCCTAAAAACTTAAATAGTATAAGCACATACGGTGTCATAAATATCACCGAGACCACATAATTCAGTCTCAGGAAGCTGTAGGTACCTATCATCAGCCCAACTAAAATCCAGAACTGCGCAGTTTTATCAGGAATGAAATATAATATAACAATACCAATGGCACCGCCTACAATGGTGCCTATCAGTCTTTGGTAATTACGCTGTTTAGATAGGCTGAAACCTGGTTTAAGGATCACAATGATAGTGAGCAATACCCAGTAACTATGCCCACCCAGCGAAAAGTTTTTTGCCGTTATAAAGCCCACTAAACAAACCAATGATACACGCAGCGCATGCTTAAATGCCCCCGAGCTAAGCGTAAGGTTGTCCCAGAAAATATGCGGCGCAAAATCCTGATGGCCAACAAATTTTGAATACTCAACATCGTTAAGATTTTGCACCAGTCCGTCTGAAGCTTTAGAGTGATAGTATTTGTATATATTGGTGATGGTCTTACTCAGGTCGCGCAGATTGATGAGGATCTTTTTCAGCACCAGGTTACTGGTTTCCGTATCGTTGGCACCAACGCCGTCGATCTTCAACTTAAGGCGCTCAAGCGGCAGATCAAAATCGTGCAGTTTTTCCGGTCGCCTGTTAGCTAATATGGCATAGCCTATGTTGTCCAGATCATCGGCAACTAAATGCAAAAACGATGCTACATCGTTCAAGACCCCTGTTTTCTCAAATTTTTCATGGATATAGCTATAATCATAGTGTGTGGCCATGATCTGTTCAAACATATCCACCAGATCGTTAAAGGTGATCACCAATACGCGGCTGGCCGCAGTTGATTCACGCACCAGAACACGACTTTTAAATAAGATCTCGCGTACAGCATCCTGATGGTTGCTTACCTGGATCTGGCTAAGTACCAATTTGCGGTAATTCTCATCAATGTCTGTCCGGGGATCATAAAAATCAGCTTTGATCCGCAGGAAGTTTGCCACGTCGGCCACGCTTTCCCCAAGCGTTTGCTGGGCTGCTCTGTACGGCCTTATCCCGAAAAATATGATAGCAAACAGCATATACCAAACGCCGCCGGCCAAAATAGTTAAGCAAAACAGGGGCACCTCGGGAGGCGGCACACGTTTATCCATCATAAATATCATGATGAGCAAACCGGATGTGCCAACCGATGCCGCACGGTTACCATACACAGTAAGCATTGAGAACAGAAAAGCAAGAGCTGTTATCTCAACCCCCAGCGTAACAACATTTAACCTTGCATAACCTGTAATAAGCGATACCATAAGTAATATGGCATTGCCGATGAGCATACCATTACGTTTATGAATCAAAGGGCCGGGGCTATCTATAGTACAGATGCACAGTGCGCCCAACGACATGGTAAGCCCCCGATCAAAATGCCCTAACTTCATCATTAACAGGGCAGGGGCAAGTATGCCGACAGACATGCGCAGTCCATCTGAAAAATACTGGCTGTAAAAAAAGCTTTTTATTTCCCGCTGATGGCTTTTCATCTATTTAAAATTGGGCACGATATTTATGCGGCAAAATTAAACAAATAAAACTGCTATCGATTTACAATAATCAATATTGCATTAAAATAACTATTGTGTTATAAAATTTGTATTTCATACCTTAATTTAATTTTAGATTATTAAATTCACGCCGTTAACACCAATATAACACTTATAAACCTGTACAAACATGCCATCAACGCTTAGGCTTAGTCAGAAAGAATCCGTTTTTAATCAGGAAGTTGTAAAGCGCTTTGAGCTTTACAATAGTTTGTTCCAAACGCTGCCTTTCTATCAGGTGAAGGAGATAGGTCAGTTACTTCCGTTCTTTAGCGCACATTGCGAAAAAGGAGCGGCAGAACAAAAGTCTCCCGACGATATTATCGCTTCTTTTTTTAAAAAGTACGTTCCCGGTGTAGATCACCGCGAAGAACTGAACCGCCTGTTCCGTTTTATTCAATATATTGAGCGTCAGGTAGTTTTGTTTGATGCTATAGAAGATTCATCATTTGGTAAGATCACACGTACAGATGATACCGGCTCATTGCAAAGCCTGATTCAGCAAGCATCGCAAAGCGAAGAGGCAAGGGCTAACATCAGCAAACAACTACAGGATTTTTCTTTAAGATTAGTGTTAACTGCCCATCCTACACAATTCTACCCGGATTCTGTATTAGGCATTATGACCGATATGATAGAGGCGTTAAAAACCAATGATATCGCGTCTATAGATGTGTTACTACAGCAATTAGGTAAAACGCCCTTCTTCAATCAAAAATCGCCAACGCCGGTTGATGAGGCCAGAAGTTTGGTATGGTTTCTCGAAAATATTTTCTACCATGCACTATCGGGCATCCAGGGCAAACTGGAAGACGAATTTGACATAGAAGGCAATGCCAATGTACTTGAGCTTGGCTTTTGGCCGGGCGGCGACCGCGATGGTAATCCAAATGTAACTACCGAAACTACACGTTCGGTGGCTACGTTATTAAGGCAGATCATTTTCCGTTGTTATTATCGTGATTTCAGGAATTTGAAACGCCGCATCACTTTTAGAGGATTCGCCGATACTATTGCAGCATTAGAAACTTTACTTTACGATAATGCCTTCAATCCGCAGGAAAATCCTAAAGACCTGCAACCATATCTGCTTAAAACTTTGCGCGAAATGCGCGATACTTTGATCAGCAACCATGATGGGTTATTTGTGAACATTGTAGAGAGCCTGATAGAAAAAGTAAAACTTTTCGGCTCATACTTTGCAACTTTAGACATCAGGCAGGACAGCCGCGTGCTGCGCGATGTATTCAAATACACCACCGAGAAGGTTTACACCGGTGTGCCAAAAAATTATGCAGATATGGACGAGGCGGCTAAATTAAAAAGCCTTCCGTTTAATCAGGCCGATTTTAAGTGCCCTGATACAGCTGAGCCTTTGATTAAAGATACCCTGAATACCATCAGGTTGATGAAACAGATACAGCACAGCAACGGCGAAAAGGGTTGTCAGCGTTTCATCATCAGTAACTGTCAGCAGGCATCTGATATTTTACAGCTGATCGCACTGCACCTTTGGAGCGGCTGGGAAAAAGATAAACTGAGCATTGACTTTATGCCATTGTTTGAGACCGTTAACGATCTTAAACATGCCAGTGAAGTAATGGAGCGTTTATACACGCACCCGTTCTATAAAAGCCATTTAAAGAAACGCGGCAATAAGCAAACCATTATGCTCGGCTTTAGTGATAGCACCAAAGATGGGGGCTACTTAATGGCTAACTGGAGCATATATAAAGCAAAGGTTGAGCTTACAGCTATGGCCCGCAAGCATGGCATCCAACTGGCCTTTTTTGACGGTCGTGGGGGCCCGCCGGCACGTGGTGGTGGTAAAACTCATAGGTTCTACGCGTCAATGGGTAAAGAGATAGCTAACGATCATATCCAGCTGACTATACAAGGCCAAACTGTGAGTTCTCAATATGGATCGGTAGAGACGGCGAGGTTTAATACCGAGCAATTGATTAGTGCTGGTATTACGTCGGCACTTCATCCAAATCACCATGACCTGCTGGATAACAAGCATAAAGCCCTGATAGCAGAAATGGCCGAGAACAGCCACAAATTATTTCTTGAGTTGCGCGAGCACCCTTTGTTTTTAGAATACTTGGAAAAATATAGTCCGCTGAAGTTATTGTCGCAGATCAATATCAGTAGTCGGCCAACCAAACGTAACTCTGGTGCTAAATTAAAACTCGAGGATCTGCGTGCCATCAGCTTTGTAACCTCATGGAGCCAGTTAAAGCAAAATATCCCGGGCTTTTACGGTGTAGGTACTGCACTTAAGAAAATGAAGGATAATGGCAGCTGGGAGGATGTGCGTGACCTGTATCACAAATCTGGTTTTTTTAAAACCATGCTCGATAACTGCATGATGTCAATGTCAAAAGCCGACTTCCGCGTTACAGCGTACATGGAGAAGGATAAGAAGTTTGCCAAATTCTGGAAAGGTTTGAAGGCTGAGTACGAGTTAACTAAACAAATGCTGCTTGAACTAACCGAAACCACCGTGCTGATGGAAGAATCTCCTGTAGACAGGCGTTCTATCGGCGTACGCGAACGTATCGTGTTACCTTTGGTTATCATCCAGCACTACGCTCTGCAATGCCTTAACAATACCGATGACGAGGAATTGACCGGTATTTATAATAAGTTGGTTATCCGAACGGTTTACGGTATTGTAAATGCAGGCCGCAACCTGGCTTAGAGGCATTAGGAATACTTTAGGTATTTGAAACTGTATAGCGCAAGCTTTGTTATGTAAATATTAAATCCAATTTACATGAGAAGGTTAGGCGCTATACTTATTTTGGTTTCCGTTTTTGAAATTATGGCTTGT